>NZ_VJZZ01000006.1:0-300000 GCF_009659535.1 Aggregicoccus sp. 17bor-14 | reverse complement strand
ATGGACGGCGCGCTGGGCAGCCGCGGCGCCGCCCTGCACGAGCCCTACAGCGATGCGCCCGGCGAGCGCGGCCTGCTGGTCATCTCCCCCGAGGAGTACGACAAGCGCGCCCGCGCCTTCATGGCCCGCGGCTTCCAGGTGGCCACGCACGCCATCGGCGACCGCGCGAACACCCTCGTGCTCGACGTGCTCACCCGCGCCGCGGACGACACCCACACCCGCAACCTGCGCCACCGCGTGGAGCACGCGCAGATCATGCGGCTCGAGGACATCGACCGGCTGGGGAGGGACGGCTTCATCGCGAGCGTGCAGCCCACGCACGCGACGAGCGACATGCCTTGGGCCGAGGACCGCGTGGGCCACGCGCGGCTCGCCGGCGCCTACGCGTGGCAGCGCCTCAAGGCGGCCGGTGCGCCGCTCGCGCTGGGCAGCGACTTCCCCGTGGAGCGCCCGGACGTCATCCCCGGCCTGTACGCCGCGCGCACGCGGCAGGATGCGCAGGGCAACCCCAAGGGCGGCTGGCTCCCCGAGCAGCGGCTCACGGGAGAGGAGGCGCTCGCGGGCTTCACCACGGGCGCGGCCTACGCCTCGTTCGCGGAGGACAAGCGCGGGCGGCTCGAGCCCGGGATGGATGCGGACTTCGTCGCGCTCTCGGTGGACCCGGTGGATGCGCCCGCGCAGCAGCTCGTGGGCGCGAGCGTGCGGCTCGTCGCCACGGCAGGCCGCGAGGTGTACCGCGCGCCGTGAGCCCTACCCGCCGCGTCATCCTCCCCGCCCCTGAGCGCCTCAGCGCGCGCCTGCGCCTGCGCGCGACGCAGCTGGAGGACGCCGAGGCGCTCGCGGACATCTTCGCGAGCGCCGAGGCGCTGAAGCACGGCGGGCGCGCGCCGGTCTCGAGCGTGCCGCAGGTGCGCGCGAAGCTCGCGAGCGACATGGAGGAGGCCCGGCGCGGCGAGTGCGTGCTGTGGAGCGTGACGGAGCGCGGGGCAGACCGGGCGCTCGGCTACGTGGGGCTGCACCACTGGCGTCAGGACGCGCGCGGCGCCGAGGTGGGCTATGCGCTGGTGCCCGACGCCTGGGGCCGCGGCTACATGCGCGAGCTGATGCCGCTGCTCGTGCGCTTCGGCTTCGAGGAGATGGGGCTGCATCGCCTGGAGGCGCAGCTGGACCCGGGCAACACGGCCTCGGTGCGCCTGGTGGAGCGCGCGGGCTTCCGGCTCGAGGGCGTGCTGCGCGACAAGGAGGTGGGCCCGGATGGACGCTTCCTCGACCTCGCGGTGTATGCGCTGCTCGAGGCGCAGTGGCGTCAGGGCACGACGTAGCTCACGAGGAGGAGCGCAACCCGTGCCATGGCTGCGCCCCCTGTGCGCTCAGAGGAACATGCCGCCGGAGGCCTCGATGCGCTGCGCGTTGACCCAGCGGTTGGCCGGCGAGAGCAGCGAGGCGACGACGCCGCCGATGTCGTCCGGGACGCCTGCGCGCCCGAGCGCCGTGTTCGCGGCCACGAACTGGTTCATCTGCGCGTTGTCGCGCACGCGCCCGCCGCCGAAGTCCGTCTCGATGGCGCCCGGCGCGAGCACGTTCACCGCGATGCCGCGCGCCCCCAGCTCCTTCGCCTGGTAGCGCGTGAGCACCTCGATGGCGCCCTTCATCGCCGCGTAGGCCGAGGCGCCGGGAATCGCGAAGCGCGTGAGGCCCGTGGAGATGTTGAGGATGCGCCCGCCGTCCTGGATGAGCGGCAAGAGCGCCTGGGTGAGAAAGAAGGGGCCCTTGAAGTGCACGTTCATCAGCTCGTCGAACTGGGCCTCGGTGACATCGGTGTAGGGCGTGTGCGCGCCGATGCCCGCGTTGTTCACGAGGTAGTCGAAGCGCTCGCGCCCCCAGACCTCCTTCAGCGCGCTGCGCACCGCCTGCACGAAGGCGGGGAACTGGGAGACGTTGCCCACGTCCAGCGGGAGCGCGACGGCGCGACGGCCGAGCTTTTGGATCTCCGCGACCACGGCGTCCGCCTCCGCCTTGCGCGAGCGGTAGGTGAGCAGGACGTCCGTGCCCGCCTCGGCGAGCTTCAGCGCGGCGTTGCGGCCGAGGCCGCGGCTGCCGCCGGTGATGAGGGCAATGGGAGCAGTGGGGGTCATGGCGTTCTCCATTCGGGGTGCTGCGAGGATGGGAGAAGGCTATTGGTCGAGCATCGACCGATAAACTGGAGCGTTCTGGCTGCTCTGTTCATAAAATCTGAACAATCGCCCTCCCCAGGAGCCCCGCATGAACCTCATCGAGTCGATGGAGATCTTCGTCCGGGTGGCGGAGCTGGCCAGCTTCACCCGGGCGGCGGAGGCGCTGAGCCTCCCCAAGGCGAGCATCTCCACGGCCGTGCAGCAGCTGGAGGGCTCGCTCGGCACGCGGCTGCTGCACCGCACCACGCGCCGCGTGGAGCTCACCCAGGACGGGCGCGCCTTCTACGAGCGCTGCAAGGACCTGCTCGCGGACGTGGACGAGCTGCAGGGCATGTTCCAGGGCGGCGGCAAGCGCCTGCGCGGGCGGCTGCGCGTGGACATGCCGGGAAGGCTCGCGCTCAAGACCATCATCCCGCGGCTGCCCGCGTGGCTGGAGCAGCACCCCGAGCTGGAGCTGGAGCTGAGCCTCACCGACCGGCGCGTGGACCCGGTGCGCGAGGGCTTCGACTGCGTGCTGCGCATCGGCACGCTGGAGGACTCGAGCCTCGTGGCGCGGCCGCTGGGTGCGCTGCGCATCGGCAACTACGCGAGCCCGCGCTACCTGGAGAAGTACGGCGTGCCGCGCGCGGTGGAGGACCTCGAGAAGCACTTGCTCGTGCACTACGTGGCCACGCTGGGCACGCGGCCCGCGGGCTTCGAGTACCTCGACGGCGACACCTACCGCACCGTGCCCATGCGCGGCGTGGTCACCGTGAACAACACGGATGCGTACCAGGCGATGTGCCTCGCGGGCCTCGGCCTCATCCAGGCGCCCGTGCACGGGGTGGGAGACGCGGTCTCCTCGGGCGCGCTCGTGGAGGTGCTGCCCCAGCTCGTCGCCGAGCCCATGCCGGTGTCGCTCGTCTACCCGCACCGGCGCAACCTGCCGCACCGGGTGAAGGCCTTCATGGCCTTCGTCGAGGAGTCACTGCGCCCCGTCCTCGATTGAGGCCACGTTCACTGCGCCAGTCCTCGCGCGTGATGGCGAAGCGCAGGTGGTCTCGCCAGCGTCCGCCGATCTTCAGGTAACGCGGGCTGAAGCCCTCCTCGCGAAAGCCTCCTGCGCGCAGGAGCGCCACCGAGCGCTCATTGCCCGGCTGCACGTTCGCCTCCACGCGGTGCAGGCGCAGCGGGCCGAAGGCCTGGGCGAGCACCAACTCGAGCCCCTCGCGCATGTACCCCTGCCCCGCGTACGGCGCGCCGGCCCAGTAGCCGAGGTACGCGTTGCAAAAGCCGCCGTAGAAGAGCTGCGAGAGGTTGAAGACTCCGACGATGGCGCCGTCCTCGCGCCGGCACGCAAGGCGCGACACGTAGTCGTCGCGCTGCGTTCGCTCGAGCCACGCCGCGAAGCTCTTCGCATCCGCGGGCGGGTACACCCAGGGGCGGTGCAGCTGCCTGCTCGCGCGCACGAGCTGGAGCAGCTCCGCGCGGTCACCTGCCTCGGGCGCGCGCAAGAGCACCCGCGCCATGGCCTAGCCCTGGATGGGCAGCACGTAGGCCTCGAGCGACACCGTGGGGTACGTGAGGTCTCCCTCCGGCGCGCGCACGAAGCCGCGCTTCATGTACAGGCGCGCCACGCCCTCCACGCCCTTGCGCACGTGCAGGCACACCGCCTTCACACCCCACGCCTTCGCCTGCGCGAGCGCGGCATCGAGCAGCGGCTGCGCAAGCCCCTGCCCGTGCAGCTCGGGCGCGGTGCCCAGGTGGCGCAGGTCCGCCGCATCCGGCAGCCACGCCTCGGTTCCGGGAGCGCCGGGCGGAAACAGCGCCACCGTGCCCACCACCTTGCCGTCCAGCTCCGCGGCCCACACGCTCGCCACCTTGCGCTTCTCGGCGACCGCGCGCAGGTCCCGCTTGCGCTCCTCGGTGTAGACCACCTCGGGCAGCTTCTTCGCGTACTGGCTGATGTACGCGGCGACGAGCAGCTCGCCGATGGCCGCGTCGTCCTCGGAGCGCGCCTCGCGCACCCGCACCCGCTCCTTCGCACTGGGACTCATAGCCGCGAGCCTCTACCACGCACCTGTCCGGCGCTGGAAACACCTACATCGCCCTCGCTGGGCGCGGAGCTGTCCCGTGCAGACCCTGCCTGCCCGGGAGGGGTGAGGGATGCGCAAGGGCGTGTGGGCGGTGCTGGTGGGCGCGTGGCTGTGCGGCGCCTGCGGCGAGGGGGACGGCAGCGGCGAGGGCGCGGTGCCGGTGGACAGCGCAGGCCCCTGGAGCCAGGAGGCGGTGCTCAGCTACTCGAAGCAGTTCTCCGTGGGCACGCCGCAGTCGGTGGGCCTGGACGAGGGCGGCAACCTCTGGCTCCTGGACGGCGCGCGCATCGGCGTGCTGCGCCCCGGGGACGCGCAGCCCACCTGGACCTCCGGCGTGGGCCAGGCGGCGAAGGGCTTTCGCTCGAGCGTGGTGTGCGGCGGCAGCTCGGGGCGCGCCTACGTAGGCTACCTCGCCGCGGACCTCGCGCAGCCGCGGCGCGACGACCTCAACGACCCCGTCTTCCTCGAGGGCGACCTGGACGCCGTGCGCCTGCAGCCGGACGGCCACGTCGCGCTCGAGCAGCACCTGAACATCCGCAACACGAACGACCCGCACTACGACGAGGACCGCTCGGTGCTCACCTGCGTGCGCGTCACGCGCGGCCCCTTCCGCGGCGAGCTCTACCTGGGCACGAACCACGGCGTCACCCGCGTGCGCGGGCTCGAGTACAACGCGCACCGCCACCCGGTCTTCAAGAGCGCGAGCGGCTCGCTGCGCATCGGGTACATGTACGCGGTGGGCCTCGCGCAGGACGGCGACGTGCTGGTGGGCAACGAGTGGAAGATCGGCATCGTCACCCCGCCCGCCGCACTCGCGGACTGGGACGACCTGGTGAAGGTGCCCTGGAAGCTGGACACCTACGTGGAGGCGCTGGGCAGCCAGGAGGACATGGACCTCTGGCGCGGCTTCGCGCAGACGAAGGACGGCGCCTACTGGCTGGGCAGCGCGCAGTACGGGGTGTGGCAGCTCACGCCCTCGCCGCGCGCCTACCGGCGGCTCGAGGGCCTGCCCTCCCAGCGCATCCGCGCGCTCGCCGCCACCCCGGACGGCGCGCTGCTGGTGGGCACGGAGGACCGCGGCCTGTGGCGCCGCGCGCCGGACGGCACGCTCGCGCGGGTACAGGGCGTGGCGGGCGAGCGGGTGTTACAGCTCGTGGTGGACGACGGGCTCAAGCCCGCCATGGTGCTCGCACTCACCGAGCAGGGACTCACGGTGCTGCGGGTGAAATAGCAGTCGACCTGGCGAGCCCCTGCTCCCAGCCAGGTGGGCACAGGGGCAAGACCGTACTGGCGGTCGGGGCTGCCCCGATGTCCGACGCGCCGCATCCTTCTGTACAGAAGTGCAGGAGGGAATGGCGGGCGAAAGGGTCGCGGGATGCTGCTGGAGCAAGGCGAGGCGGTCACATTCCAGCCAGCGGTGGAGCCCTCGTGGGGCCCGCGGCGGCTGCGGGCCCTGCTCGGACGGGGGCTGGGCTCCGCGTTCGACGCCGCCGCCATCCGGGCCATCGCCGCGATGATGGACCGCTCGCCCCTGGGTGACTTCGAGATCTCCCGCGCCCGCGTGGAGGCGCTGGTGGAGGCGTACGGGCAGGCGGAGCTCCTGAGCGAGCCCGAGCGCTTCTTCCGCCCCGCCTCCCTGCCGGACGCGCGCGAGACCTGGACGCCGGGGCCGCTGCTGCCCACGGTGGAGCTGCGCTTCCGCTCCGCGTACCGCCCCTTCCTGCCCGAGTACGAGCCGGAGCTGGGGCGCTACCCGGACAACCTCACGGTGCACGCGCGCTGGTACCGCAGCCCCAGCCCCCGCTCCACGCTGGTGTGCATCCACGGCTTCGGCGGTGGCCTCTTCCGGCTGGAAGAGGAGGTCTTCGGCGTGGCGCGCTGGCTGCGCGCCGGCATGGACGTGGTGCTGCTGCAGCTGCCCTTCCACGGCCGGCGCCGCCCGCGCAACGTGTCCGTGGCGGCGGCGCTCTTCCCCAGCCCCCACGTGGTGCGCACCAACGAGACCTTCGGCCAGGCAGTGCACGACGTGCATGCGCTGATGCTGTGGCTGCGCGCGCGCGGCGCCGCGCCTGCGGGACTCTTCGGCCACAGCCTCGGCGGCTACACGGCGGCGCTGCTGGGCACGCTCCAGCCCGCGCCCGCCTTCGTCGCGGCGCTCAGCCCCGCCTCCTGCCTCACGGACGTGATGTGGATGCACGGCGCGCACTCCGGGCTGCACGGGCGCGCGCAGGAGGCCGGCATCACGCGCGAGCTGATGGAGGCGGTGTTCCGCGTGCACTCGCCGCTCGCCCGCCCCGTGCTCGTGCCGCGCGAGCGGCGCTTCCTCATCGCCGGCAAGGCGGACCTGCTCATCCCCAGCCACCACGCGCGCGCTCTCTGGAGCCACTGGGAGCACCCCGCGCTGCACTGGTTCGACGGCGGGCACGTGGCGCAGCTGGGACGGGCGGAGGCCTTCCTCGCGCTGCGCAACTGGCTCGCCGAGCACGGGCTCGCGCGCTAGCCCCACGCGCGCGAGCCCGGCCCTTCAGGCGCAGCGACTACGAGGCGGGGCGCACCCGCACCTGCATGAAGCTGCCCTGCGCGCTGGTGTTGATCACCTCGATGACGGTGCCCGTCCTGGGCACCTTCGTCCCGGCGTAGGGCGCGCTGGGGAACCAGTAGTCCTGGCGGTCATCGAAGGTGGGCACCGCGGGCAGCGACGGGAAGTCGCTGCGGCCCACGCCGTTGGTGTTGAGGCTGATGGGGTCCGTGGCCTCGAGGCCGAAGGGCGCGTCGTAGTTCTGCACGCGCCCGCTCCAGGGCACCCCGTTCGCGCGCAAGAGCGGCTGCGGGTGCGCGTCCACGGGCAGGATGCGGCCCTGGCCCGGGTGCGAGCTCACGTTGTTGTTCGACTGCGAGAGGTCCCAGTACGAGATGAGCAGGCCGTCCTGGTACGGGTAGTGCTCCACGTAGTTGGGCAGCCCCGCCGCGCTGAAGCCGAAGTTGTAGGGACCCGTCTGCAGGCTCGCGTCGTAGTCGCGGTACTGGCGGAACTCGGCGAAGTAGTAGTGGGCGGTGGTGGGCGTGAAGGTGCTGCCGGCCTGGCCGAAGCCCGCGAGCGTCCAGCCGTTGGGGCTCGTCTCCGCGCCGTCGCTGAAGACGGTGGCGCCGTCCGCCACCACCGCGAGCGCGTCCACCTGGAAGCCGTTCTGCACCGCCGCGCCGTCCGTCCAGTAGCGCAGCCGCAGCTGCACCGTGCGGCCCGCGTACGGGGTGAGGTCGAAGGTCGCCGGCACCCAGCCCGGAGAGGTGCCGGTGATGCCGTTGCCGAAGTTCTGCGCGTTGGGGTTGGTGTTGCGGGTGATGGAGCTCGGCAGGTTCGCGAAGGTGGCGCCGCCGTCCGTGGAGACGCTCACGTAGGCGTAGTCCCAGTCCTCCTCGATGTCGTACGCGGTCATCAGCTGCAGCTGGATGCTCGCGGCCGCGGGCAGCGCGAGCGTGCGCGTCATGCGCGAGTCCACGTTGTTGCCGCGGCCGCCGAACCAGCTGTAGCTGCCGGCGAAGGCGGGCGTGGTGGGGATGGGGGTGCCCGCCTTGGGCGGCAGGGTGACCACCACCGCCTGCGCCTTCTTCGTGTTGGCCTCGGCGGGGCCCAGCTTGTGGGTGCTGCGCACGCCGGCCTCGGCGGTCTCGTAGTTCAGCCAGCCGAGCTGGAACTTGTCCCACGCGAAGAGGTCGCCGGGGCGCGAGCCGATGTCCACGGTGCCGTCGCCGAGGTAGCTGCCTGCGGACATGAGGGTCCAGAAGCCGGTGCCGTTGTCGGCCGCGTTGCTGGTGTCGTACTGGTCCGGGATGCCGAGGTCGTGCGTGTACTCGTGCGCGAACACGCCGAGGCCGCCGTTCTCCGGCTGGATGGTGTAGTCGCGCACCCACATGTTCAGCCCGCCGAAGCGCGCGCCGGTGCGGGGGTTGTACGCGGGACCGGCGCCGTCGCCGATGTTGCCCACGCTCCAGCGGTGGCTCCAGATGGCGTTGGTGCCCTGCGCGCCGCCGCCGGTCTCCTCGCCCACGCCGGCGTGGACGATCTGGAAGTGGTCGATGTAGCCGTCCGGCTCGTCGAAGTTGCCGTCGTGGTCGTAGTCGTTGCGGTCCCATTGATCGAAGGTCGCGAGGTACGCGCTCACCTCCGCGGGCGTCTTGCCCGAGGCCAGCTGGTCCGCCGTCCACCGGTCGATGGCGTCATTCACCAGGAGCCAGACGGTGCTGCACACGGTGGAGCCGCAGCGGTTGTTGCCGTAGCGCGCCTCGTTGTACGGCACCTTCACCCACTCGGTGACCTGGCCGTTGATGGTGTAGCGCCCGCTCGACTGCGAGCGGAAGAAGTTCACCATCGAGTCCGCGCCCGGAGCGCTCGAGAAGTAGAGGTCGCGGTAGTGCGCGCTGCTGTAGTCCGCCTGCCAGATGGTGGAGTTGTCCGTCTGCCGGTTCGGCTGCGCGATGCTGTTGTGCAGCGGGCCGGGGCTGCCGCCGTAGGTGGGGTGGATCTGGTCGCCGAACTCCGCGAGGATGACGAAGACGCGGTCGTTGCGCTCGAGCGAGAGCTCCACGAACTGGCCCTTGGCCACCTCGTGCACGCGGCCCTGCGCGCGGCCCGCGAGCTTCTCCTTCAGCGCCTGCTCGCGCAGCAGCGCCCGGCGCGTGCTGTCCGCATCCGGGATGAAGTCGCTGTGATCCCCGAGCCGCGCCTCCGAGGCCACGCCCTCCACCCCCTCCTCGACCTCCGGTGCACTCGCCGCCCAGACGGGTGCCGCCGCACACACCAGCATGGTGAGCGCCCACTTCAGGTGCCTTCTCATCTCTTGCCCCCTGCCCTACGCGCGCCGGCGCCCCCGGCATGGAGGCCCACCGGCCGCGCGTGCGTGCGCAAGCCTGCGTGAACGTGGGGCCAGGGCTCACCTCTACCTGCGCTGTGGGACAAGGGCGGATGTCCTGCGGCGATCAGCCCGGGGCGCGGCGCCGTTCGCAGGGTAACGGGCCGCGGCCGGAGGCAGGGCGGGCAGCGGAGCGCCGCCGGGCGAACAGCGGCGCGCCGCGGGCGGCCTCCGGAGCCCGGCCGGGGTGTATAGCTTGGCGCTCGCCTCCGGGCGCCCGCTCTGGGGCGCCCCTGCCCGCTCAGCCCGCTCCGGCTCCTCATGGCCCCCGCTCCCCTGCGCCTCGTCAGCTACAACGTCCGCTACTTCGGCCACGCGCTGCGGGGGCTCGCGAGCACCGTGGGGCCCAAGCGCCGGGTGGCGCGCGCGCTCGCGTCCCTCGACCCGCTGCCGGACATCGTGTGCTTCCAGGAGGTGGAGACGAGCAGCTTCCGCTCCTCCATCGCGCACCGGCGCGCGCACCCCGGCGAGACGCAGCTGGAGGCCTTCATGGGGCGCATGGAGGAGACCTTCGCGCGCGAGGCGCGCGCCATGCCCTACGAGGCGTTCTACTTCCGCGCCCACGCCTACAAGCTGGGGGAGTTCTCGCTCTACACCACGGGGCTCGCCATCCTCGTCAACACGCGCACGCTGCGCGTGGACTCGCACAACATGGCGGCGCCCACGCACATCACGCACCACCACGTGCAGAGCCTCAAGGACCGCAAGCAGAGCCGCATCTGCGCGCACATCCGGCTCACCCGCGTGGACACGGGCACGCCCCTGCACGTGTTCAACACGCACCTGAGCCTGCCCACCCCCTTCGCGCGCGAGTTCTGGGCCACGAAGGACAAGATGGGCTGCGGCATCAACCAGCTGCACGAGGCGCGCAGCCTCGCCACCTTCGTGCGCAGCCACGCGGGCGACGAGCCCTTCGTCATCTGCGGGGACTTCAACTCGCCGCCCGCCTCGCCCGTGTTCCGCTACCTCTGCGAGGAGGCGGGGATGAGCTGCGCCCAGCAGGCGGTGGGGCAGATCGACCCGCGCGCGAGCCGCGGCTTTCCCACCGCGGGCTTCATGCACCTGCGCATGCACCTGGACCACGTGTTCGGCAGCCGCGGCGTGCGCTGGCTGGACATGCAGGACACCCGCCCCTTCGGCGACCTGCAGAGCCCCTTCCACGGCCTGTCGGACCACATGCCACTCGTGGCGCGCTTCGCGCTCGAGGCCTGATGGCGCGCGTGCGGCCGGGCACCACCTACCGCTGCCGCAGCTGCACGCAGCTGCTGCCCTTCGATGCGCACACCCGCGTACCCGAGGCGTGCCTGCGCCGCTGCCGCTCGAAGTGTGACTGGCAGGAGGTGGGACCCACCGACCCGGCGGTGCGCGCGCGCGCCGAGCGCGACGGGCCGCCGGGGCCGGACGGCTTGCCTTCCGGGGCCGGTGGGTAGCGCCGGACCCGGGCTCGCGGAGGCCTGCGCCTTGCGGGCATGATGCGGGCCCTGGGGAGCGCGCGGGGTCCAGCACCGTGTGCCACGCTCCCGGGGGGACGTGGACGTGACGAAGCCCGAGCTGGACGCCGCGAGCCTGCAGCTGCTCGAGGAGCTGGAGGCGGACAACCCGGAGTACGCCGTGCTGCTCGCGCCCGTGTACGCGCAGGGCGGCATCGTCGACTTCGAGGTGCGCTACGCGAACCCCGCCACCGTCTCGCTCTACCCCGGCGCGCCCGCGGCGCTCGTGGGCCGGCGGCTGCTGGAGCTGGACCCGGGGCTGCGCGAGCGCGGCACCTTCGATACGTACGTGCGCGTGCTGCAGACGGGGCGAGCGCAGCAGGACCACGCGCGCTACAGCGGCCCCCAGGGCGAGCTCACCTACCGCTCGAAGCTCATTCCGCTGCGCGGCCTGCTGCTCGCGCGCTTTCGCGACGTCACCCGCGAGCTGCAGGCGGAGGCGGAGCTGCGCGCCTCGCGCGACGAGCTGCAGGAGGTGCTCGAGAACACCACGGACGCCTTCTACGCGCTGGACCGGCAGTGGCGCTTCACCGCGGTGAACCGCCACGCCGAGCGCTTCCTCGGGATGAGCCGCGACCAGATGCTGGGGCGGCGCATGGACGAGTGCCTGCCGGCCGCGAGCCCGGAGATCCTCTGGCACATGCGCCGCGCGCAGGCGGACGGCGTGCCGCTCAGCTGCGAGGCCTACTCGCCCCTGATGCACACCTGGGTGGAGGTGCACGTGTACCCGGGCCCGCGCGGCCTGAGCGTGTACTTCCGCGACATCGGCGCCCGGCGCCAGGTGGCGCTCGCGCTGGAGGAGAGCGAGGCGCGCCACCGCGCGCTCACCACCGCGACCTTCGACGCGCTCGTGCTGCACGCGGAGGGGCTCATCGTGGAGGCGAACCACAACGCCGCCCAGCTCCTCGGGGTGCAGGCGCCCGAGGAGCTGGTGGGCCAGCCGGTGGAGCGCTTCATCGCGCCCGAGGCGCTGGGGCCCTTGCGCGAGCGGCTGCGCGCGCGCAGCGAGGCGCGCCACGAGCTCACCGTGCTGCGCGCAGACGGCGCCCGCGTGGAGGTGGAGGCGGCGACGAAGCAGTTCCCCTACCGCGGCCGCCCGGTGATGAGCGCGGCGCTGCGCGACGTGACCGAGCGGCGCCAGCTGGAGGCGGCGCGCCAGCGGCTGCTCGAGCAGGAGCAGAGCGCGCGGCGCGAGGCCGAGGCGCTCGCCCAGGCGCGCACCCGCGAGCTGCTCAGCGCGCAGGAGAAGCTGGTGCAGAGCGAGAAGCTCGCGGCCGCCGGCCAGCTCGCCGCCGGCGTGGGGCACGAGATCAACAACCCGCTCGCCTTCGTGATGGGCAACCTGGACTTCGCGCTCTCGGCGCTGCAGGGCAGCCCGGCGCCGGCCACGTCGTCTCCAGCGAGCCTGACCGAAGTACACCAGGCGCTGAGCGAGGCGCGCGAGGGCGCGGACCGCATCCGGCGCATCGTGGCGGACCTCAAGCTGTTCAGCCGCGCGGACGAGAGCGCCCTGGTGCCGGTGGACCTGCACGCCGCGCTCGAGTTCAGCCTCTCCATGGCCATGCCCCAGCTGCGCCACCGCGCCCTGGTGGAGCGCAGCTACGGCGAGCCGCCGCGGGTGTGCGCGAACGAGGGGCGCCTCAGCCAGGTGTTCCTCAACCTCCTCGTGAACGCCGCGCACGCGCTGCCCGAGGGCAGTGCGAGCGAGCACCGGGTGCGCATCCTCACCCGGCGCGAGGGCGGCAGCGCGGTGGTGGAGATCTCGGACACGGGCTGCGGGATGAGCCCCGAGGTGCTCGAGCGCGCCTTCGAGCCCTTCTTCACCACCAAGGCGGTGGGCGCGGGCACGGGGCTGGGGCTCTCCATCTGCCACGGCATCGTGCGTGGGCTGGGCGGCACCCTGAGCGCCACGAGCACGAAGGGCCAGGGCGCCACCTTCCGCGTGGTGCTGCCCGCCTGGGAGGGCGCGGCCGCGGGGGAGCCCGCGCGCGCGCCGGCCCGCGCCACCGCCCCTTCCGCGCGCCGCCGCGTCCTGGTGGTGGACGACGAGCCGGGCATCGCCCACCTCCTGCAGCGCATCATCGGGCGCGAGCACGAGGTGGTGGTGGCCCACAGCGGCCGCAGCGCGCTGGAGCTGCTCGCGCGGGACCCCGGCTTCGACCGCATCTTCTGCGACCTGATGATGCCGGACGGCACCGGCATGGACGTGCACGCCCAGCTCGCCGAGCGCCAGCCGGAGCTGCTCGGGCGCGTGGTGTTCATGACCGGCGGCGACTTCACCGCGCGCTCGCGCGCCTTCCTCCAGCAGCCGGCGCTCGTGCGCATCGAGAAGCCCTTCCAGCCGGAGCTGGTGCGCCAGCTGGTGCACCAGGCCGCGCCGCGTGGCGGAGAGGCCTGAGGCAGTGACGCAGTGACGCGACTTCCGGACGTGCAGCGCCGTGCCTAGCTTGCACCGCGGCGGGCCTGCGCGCGCGCGAGCCTGCCTCACCAGGAGGCCGCACGCATGGCACGTGGAGACAAGTCGGCGTACACGGACAAGCAGAAGCGCATGGCCGAGCACATCGAGGAGGGCTACGAGAAGCGCGGCGTGCCCGAGAAGAAGGCCGAGGCACGCGCGTGGGCCACGGTGAACAAGACCACCGGCGGCGGCAAGAAGAGCGGCTCGGGGCGCGGCAAGGCCACGAACCGCGCGCCGGCGAAGAAGGGCGGCGCCAAGGGTGGGCCGAAGGGCGGCCGCGCGGCGGCCAAGCGTCCGGCGGCCGCGCGCAAGGCGAGCGCGAAGAAGGCCGCGGCCACGCGCAGCAAGCGTGCGGGCGGCGGTGCCACGCGCAAGCGCGCCGCGAAGAAGAGCAGCCGCCGCTCCTAGCTCCTAGACGAGCGTGAAGCCCCCCTCCACCCACCGCACCCGGTAGAGCGCGTCGAAGCCCTCGGCGAGGGTGGGCGGGCGCAGGCGCGCCGCGGTGATGCAGAGCGCCTCGTCGCTCACGCGCGCGCGCCCCGTGCGTTCTGCGTTGCGCGCGAGGCAGCCCGCGAGCCGCTGCGCGAAGAACAGCCCCACCACGCGCGCCCCGTGCGCGCGGGCAATGGCGATGAGCGGCGCGCGGTCGGCCGCGGTGGGACTCGTGTTGTCCACCACCACGCTCCGTCCCCTGGCGAGCGCCTCGGCGAGCAGGCGGCGCAGCCGCGCCTCACGCCGGCGCGCGTTCGGCCAGTGATCCTTGCTCAGGTGCAGGTGGGTGGCCGCGAGCCGCTCCTGGACGAAGCGCGTCTTGCCCGCGGCCTGCAGGCCCACCAGCAGCACCAGCTCCGCCATCCGCACCTCCCTCGCGGCCGGGGCCCGCTTTCCACCTTCGAACACGCACCCGACACGCCGACCTGTGGCGCCCGCGCCACACCTGACGGCAAAAACTACTGCCACCGCCCCGCCCGCGCCGCCAAGCGCCCGGAACGCCTGGCAGAAGGGGCTGGCACGCCGGCTGCTCAGGGAAGGCTCAGCGCAGGGGGAGGGCACACGACCATGGTGACGGACGCGGCAGCGGCAGCGGGTGCGGTGAAGCAGGAGAAGGAAGGCTGGCTGGTGCGGGTGCGGCTCGCCGGCGGCGCGGTGCAGGAGTTCCGCTGCGCCAACGAGGGCCAGGCGCGCTACTTCGCGGCGGTGCTGGCGCTCAACCCGCCCAAGCCCTCGAAGCTGCGCAACTAGGGGCGCGCGCCGGCGCGGAGGGCGGGTTAGAAGAAGGGCGTGCAGCCGCCCGATGCCCCCGCCATCCGCCACCGGGACGCGCTCTTCCCGCTCGCCATCGTCGAGTGGGAGGGCGAGGCGACGGACGCCGAGCTGCAGGCGCACCTCGCCCAGCTGGACGCGTGGGGGCGCCGGGGCGCACAGCGGCGGGTGATGGTCTACGACCTGCGGCGCCACGCCCGGGTCGGCCACCTGCAGCGCCAGCAGTACGCGGCCTGGCTGCGCCGCAACGCGGAGCGGGTGCGCACCGGGAACCTGGCGGTGCTCTTCGTCACCACCTCGCCCGTCATCCGCATCATCCTGCGCGCCATCCTCCTCACCCAGCCGCTCGGCTGCCCCACGCGCACCTTCGCCCGGCTGGACGAGGCGCTCGGCCACGCAGCCGGGCTGCTGGAGGCGGACGGCGCCCACCTGAGCGCCCTGCGCGTGCGCGCACTGCGCGAGCGCGGAGAGCCGGAGGCCCCTGTCTGAGGCCCCTGAGCCCGCGCTCCCCGGGGCCGGGGGGGATCCACAGCGCAGGCCCCCTGGACTAGAGTCGCCCGCTCGATGCGTGGCGTCTCCCTCAGCCCCCGGTGGTGGCTCGGCGCGTGCTGTGCGGCGGCGCTGCTGCTCGCCGCGAGCGCGCTGCTGCTGGTGCGCGCGCGCCGTGCTGCCGCCCAGCGCCCGGAGGCACTGGCCGCAGCGCGCGCCGAGTGCGCCGTCCCCGAGCGCGTGGAGCTGCGCGCCTTCCCCGAGGCGGACCACGCCCCGGTGCGCACGCGCGCGGGAAGCGGCGCACGCCTCCTGGTGGACGGCGAGGAGGCGCGGGGCGTGCTCGCGCTCTCCGCAGGTGAGCACCGCGTGCAGGTGCTCGGCGCGGGAGGGGCGGCGCTCGAGTGGCGGCTGCGCTTCGACCCCTACGTGCCGGCGCTCCTGGACGCCCAGGTGGACCCGGCCGCGGGCCCCGTTCTGGTCGCGCTCGGCGCGGTGTGCACCTCGTGCCCCGCGCCCCTGCGGCCCGAGTCGCTCGAGCCGAAGGCCTCGCGCGAGGCGCCCCAGGCGCTGCTCAACGCGGCGGCGCTCGCGATGCGCGGCGGGGACTGGCCGCGCGCGGCCGAGGCGCTGCGCGGCGTGCGAGGCCCCGAACGCGGGGGCCCACTCTTCCTGCGGCTCGCGGCCGGGGTGTACGCGGCGAGCGTGCAGCCGGCGCGGGCGCGCGCGGCGCTTGCGGCGCTGCCGCCGGGTGAAGGCGTGGGAGCGCTGCTGCGCAGCGTGGACGGCTGGGAGGAGTCCGAGGCGCGGCGGCGCAGCGAGGTGACGCTCGCGCGCTGGAACCGGCTCACCGAGCGCTACGGCGCGCTCGTCTCCCGCTTCGAGTACCAGGTGCCCGCGCAGACGGCCGGCGCCGCGCAGCGGCTCGAGGCGCTCAGCGGCGCCTTCGAGCTGGCGGCGCGCGCGAAGGACGACGAGGGCATGGAGTCCGCGCTCGCGGCAGCCGAGGCGGCGCTGGGCACGCTGGTGGCGCAGGTGCGCGGCGCGCGCCCCGCCGACTGCCGCTTCCAGGCCGAGGTCGTGGCCACGGCGCTGAAGTAGGGAGAGGGGCAGCCGTGGCGCGCGAGCGGGCGAGGGTGCTGGGACTGCGGCTGCGCAACAACGCAGGGCGCGTCCTCGCCATCGCGCTGCTGGCCACCGCGGCCGCCGCCCTGTGCTGGCGGCTCGGCTGGCTGCAGGCGGCGGAGCGCAGCACCTACGACCAGGGGCTCACCACCTTCACCGGCGGGCGGCCGCGCTCCTCGCAGCTGGTGGTGGTGGCCATCGACCAGACGAGCGTGGGCCTCATCCGCGCGAACCCCACCTACGCGCTCAACTTCGGCAGCTACCCGTGGAGCCGCACGCTGTGGGCGCGCGTGCTCGAGCAGCTGCACCGCGAGGGCGCGCGCGCCGTCGTCTTCGACGCGGTGATGGACGAGCGCTCCACGGACCCCTCGAGCGACCTCGCGCTCGCGCAGACGCTGCGCGACACGGGGCTGCCCTTCTACCTGGGCTTCAGCGCGGACGCGGACGCGCCGGCGCTGCCGCACGTCGATGCGGTGAACGGCCTGCCCGCCACACGGGGAGCGGCCCCCGGAGCGCAGCAGGCCGCCCTCTCGGCAGGAGTGGCAGCTCCCCCGGCGCAGGCCGCCTCGGGCGATGGGGCGGAGGACTTCGAGGAGGCGCCGGCGGAGGCGCTCGCGCCCGCGGCGGACCCGCTCGCGGCAGCGCGCGCGCTCGCCTTCCCCGTGCGGGTGGAGGGCCGGACGCTGCCCCTGCTCGACTACGCGCTGGGCGGGGGCCAGCGCGCGGCGCGCCACCCCACCCCGCCCATCTCGCCGCTGCTGGACGCGGTGGCGGGCTTCGGGCTGGTGGAGACGGAGGCGGACCCGGACGCGCGGGTGCGGCGCACGCGCTTCGCGTACACGGACGGGGTGAACAGCTACGTCACGCTGCCGGTGGCGGTGGCTGCGGACCTGTTCGGCGCGAAGGCGCTGGAGCTCACCCCGGGGCGGATGCGGCTCGGCGCGCGCGAGTGGGCCGTCGATGCGGACGGCAGCGCGGAGCTCGACTACGGGGGCCGGCTCGAGGAGCGCGCCCCCGTCGTGCCGCTCGTCTCGGTGCTGGATGCGTGGGCGCTCGGGCAGGAGGGCAAGCCCACGGGGCTCGCGCCGGGGCTGTTCCGGGACAAGGTGGTGGTCATCGGCGGCTTCGCGGTGGGCCTGGGGGACGTGAAGGCCACGCCCTTCGCGCCGGACGCGCCCGGGGTGAGCAAGCACGTGGCGGTGCTGGACAACCTGCTGGGAGACGGCTTCATCACGCTCGCGCCCGCGTGGGTGAGCCTGCTGCTCGCCCTCGGCGTCGCGCTCGTCAGCGCGACGCTGCTCACGGTGGTGCGCTCCACGCTGCTGGAGATTGCCTGGCCGCTCGCGCTGTTCTTCGGCTTCTTCCTGCTCACGGGGCTCACGCTGCGCCTCACGCACCTGCACGTGCTGGGCGCGCTGCCCACGCTGTCCGGCGAGCTCGCGAGCATCGCGGCGGTGGCCTTCAACCACCTCTTCGCGAACCGCGAGCGGGACCGGATGCGCACCATGTTCAGCCGCTACCTCGCGCGCAGCGTGGTGGACCAGCTGGTGGAGCAGAAGGAGCTGCCGCGGCTCACCGGCGAGAGCCTCGAGGTGAGCGCCTTCTTCTCGGACATCCGCGGCTTCAGCACCTTCAGCGAGCGCTTCAAGGACGACCCGGCCGCGCTGGTGCGCATCCTCAACACCTACCTCACGCGCGTGACGGACGCGCTGCTCGCGCACGGCGCCTGCCTGGACAAGTACATCGGGGACGCGGTGGTGTGCCTCTTCGGCGCGCCGCTGCGCCAGCCGGACCACGCGCTGCGCGCCTGCCGCGGCGCGCTCGCCGTGCGCGACGCGGTGGAGCGGCTGCGCGAGGAGTTCCGCCGCGATGGCCTCCCGGACGTGTACACGCGCATCGGCGTGAACACCGCGGTGATGTTCGTGGGCAACATCGGCAGCGAGCAGCTCTTCGACTACACGGCCATCGGCGACGGGATGAACCTGGCGGCGCGCCTGGAGGCGGCGAACAAGGCCTACGGCTCGAGCATCCTCATCGGCCCGGAGACGTACGCGCAGGCGAAGGAGCACATCGAGGCGCGCGAGCTGGACCGCGTGCGGGTCGCGGGCAAGACCGAGGCGGTGAGCGTGTACGAGCTGCTCGCGCTCCGGGGAGACCCCCGCGTGACCGAGGCGAAGCGGCGCACGCTCGCGCGCTACGCGGAGGCGCTCGCGCTCTACCGCGCCGCGCGCTTCGAGGAGGCGGCGCAGGTGTTGGAGGCGGCGCTGGGGCACGACGCGGAGGACTCGCCCAGCCGCGCCCTGCTCGCGCGCTGCCGCCACTACGCGGCCGAGCCCCCGCCGCTGCCCTTCGACGGAGTGGTGAGCCTGGAGAAGTAGGATGACCTGCAGGAGGAAGTCCCGGATGCAGAAGAGAATGCGGCTGTGGGTGGGGCTCGTGGCGCTGGGCGCCGCGGGCAGCGCCGGGGCGGTGAAGCCCGGGGGCACGCTGTACGTGAAGGCGCGCACCACGCGCCTGATGAAGGCGCCGAGCGCCACGGGCGATGCGCTCGCGGTGCTGCAGCCGCCCACGCCCGTGCGCTGGGAGGGCGCGGACCCGAAGAACAAGCAGTGGCACCGGGTGGCGGTGGACGGGCGCACCGGCTACGTCTTCCAGTCCAACCTCTGCACCCAGCCCCCCAGCCTCGAGGTGGTGGCGGGCCCCAATGCGGGCAAGGTGGACGCGCAGGCCTTCGCGAACTCGGGGGCCGCGGTGAAGGCGGTGTCCTCCGGCGTCATCGCCATGGGCGAGAAGGACGCGGACGCGGGCCGCGCGGTGAAGGAGCTGCAGGCGCTCGAGCAGCTCGCGCGCGGCGTGCAGGACGCGCAGCTCGCCCAGCACGCGAAGGAGGCGGGGCTCAAGCCGGTCGTCGGAGCGGGTGCGACCGCCGTGAGCAGCAGCAGCGCGGGAGGTGCGCGATGAGGGCCCGGCTCGCAGTGGCCGCCGCGGCGCTCGCGCTCTGCAGCTGCCAGATGGCGCAGAAGCTCGCGAACCCCTCCAGCCTCAGCCTCGCGGACCTGGAGGAGGGGGCGCGCACGGTGGGCGACGCGCAGAAGTGCGCGGCGCTGGGCGACCCGAAGGTGGCCGCGCCCGAGGAGTACGCGCTGGGCGGCGCGGTGGCCACGCGCTGGGTGCAGCGCGGCGGCGGGCTCTTCCTCGAGCCGGCGAAGGCGCCGGGCGCCGCGGGCAAGGTGAACGCCGTGTCCGTGTACCTGAACCGCGTGGGCAAGAACCTCGCGGCGCAGAGCAGCCGCCCCGCGCTCGAGTGGACCTTCGGCGTGCTCGAGAGCCCCGCGGTGAACGCGGTGTCCAGCCCCGGCGGCTACGTGCTGGTGACGCGGGGGCTCCTGGACACGGTGCAGAACGAGGCGCAGCTCGCCGGCGTGCTCGCGCACGAGATTGCCCACGTGACCGAGCGCCACGCGCTGCGCGTCTACGCGAGCGTGAAGCGCAACCAGTGCGCAGCGGCGCTCGGCGCGCGCGTGGCGATGTCGGAGGCGGACGCCTTCCGCTCGGCACTCGGCGCCCCCGGCGGCTTCCTCGACCTGGACGGCAACGTGGGGCTGCTCACCCAGCTCACCGACAAGGTGGTGGAGCAGGTGACCACGGGCGGCTTCGCCCAGTCCGACGAGCTGGACGCGGACCAGCGCGCGCTCGCCCTGGTCATCTCCGCCGGCTACAACCCCGAGGAGTACATCGCGCTGCTGGGACGGCTTCCGCAGGGGGACGCGGGCTACAAGAACCACCCGCCCAACGCCGAGCGCCAGGCGCACGCGCGCGCGTGGCTCGCGCAGCAGAAGCCGCGGGCGGGCGAGTTCAGCGACGTGGACCCGGAGTGGGCCACCCTGCCGCGCGTGCCCTTCAAGGGCCAGCTGGACGCGGCGCGCCTCGCCAAGCGCCCCTGAAAAGGCGAAGGGCCTCCGCCGGCGCTTTGGCTCGGCGGAGGCCCTCCAGCGACTAAAAAAGACGGAGCCGCCAGGACCCTCTGGAAAATCCTGGCGAGCTCCGCTCCCTCCGTACGACCCAGAGTGGAGGGATTGGCGTGGAGCACGGCTGCTCGCTCCTGCCAGCAAGGACCCCGGTCAGAAAAAAACGGCCACATCCCTCGCGGGATGGGCCGTCGTCACACCTGGACCTACACGGAGGGCCGCCTGGGCCGCGCCGCCTAGCGGGCCGCGGCGTGGCTCAGCGCGCGGTGCACCGCCTCGAGCGCCTTGCGGGCCTCGAGCAGCTCGGCGCGCTCGCTGGTGAGCGAGGCCACCTGCTTCGCCAGCACGTCGCGCTCGCTCTTGAGGGCCTCCACGGCGTTGTGCAGGCTGCTGGCCTCGTCCTTCGCGGACTCGAGCTCGGCGGCGAGCCGCTCCTCCTCGGAGAGGCTGTCCGCGAGGGCGCGCTTGCCCTCCTCCACCTGGGACTCGAGCTGGAGCTTCTCGTCCGCGGAGGCGTGCAGCGCCTGGCGCACCTCCTGGAGGCTGAGCAGGGCCTCGTCGCGCTCGCCCTCGAGCGCCGCGAGCTCGCGCTCGAGGTCCGCGAGCAGCCGCACCCGGCCCTCCATCTCGGTGGTGAGCCGGCGCGCCTCGTCCATGCGCAGGCGGGCCTCCTCGGTGGCCTTCTCGGCCTGGCGGCGCGCCGCCTCGAGGTCCTGGGTGAGGGTGAGGTTGAGCATCTTCACCCGGGAGAGCTCGGCCTGCAGGCTCGCGATGCGCTCCACCGCGCGCGTGCCCGTCTCGGCCACGGTGGCCGGCAGGGGCTCGGGGCGGGGGTTCTCGCGCACCGCCTTGAGCCGCTCCTTCAGCCGCTCGCGCCGCGCCTCGCTGTCGAGCACGGGGTCGGCGTCGGAGCCGGGGCGCGGGCTGGGCGGATTCTGCACCTCCACCTCCGGGGGCAGGTCCGTACGCGCCTGCGCAGGCGCAGCGTAGGCCACGGGCTCGGCGGCGGCAAAGGCGGGGGCCTCCGCGGGGGCGCGCGCGGAGGCGGGGCCGGGGGCGCGCGGGGCCGGCAGCGGCTGGGCCGGCTCGCTGAAGACCTCGGCGCGCATCGCGGCGACGGCGTGCGCCTCGGGCAGGGGCTGGCGCAGGGCCGCCTCCACCGCCTCGCTCGCGCTGGGGCGCGGGGCGCGGGCGCGCTCGATGCGGGCGCGCACCTCGGCAGACAGGTCCAGCGGCGGCTGCGCGGCCACCGGTGCCATCGGAGCCATGGCCGCAGCGACCGGCGCGGGCTCGGCGGCGGCCTGCGGGGCGCTCTCGGGCTCGGGCGGCTCCACGGTCTCGGTGAAGGCACCGAGGCGCAGGCGGGGCTTGGCGCGGGACACGTTCTGTTCGAAGGCTTTCTTCATGGGCGAGCGATTTTCCGGGGCGAGCGTTCCGGGACCGGGAAGAGGGTTCTAGCCTGCCTTCTGGGCGCCGTCGCGCGGCGGGGTGGCGGCGAGGCGCGGCAGCACATGGGCGATGGCGGCCTGGATGTCGAGCGCGCCCTTGCAGGTGGGGTCGGCGACGAACACCGGCACGCCCTCGCTGGAGGCCTGGGCGAACTTGGTGCACTGCCGGATGATCGTGGGCAGCAGGTACTCGGGGTAGTGCGTCTGCAGCGCCTCGAGCGCCTCCTTCGCGAGCTTGAAGGTGGCGTTGTAGGCGTTGACCACGATGAAGATGTGGTCGAGCACGTGGCCGAGGTCCTCCTCCATGCTCTGCACCGTCTCGAAGAGCAGCTTGAGGCCGTGGAAGGAGAGGAAGTCCGCGAGCACGGGCACGAAGAGGTCCGTCGCGGCCATCAGGGCGTTGAGGTTGAGCAGGCCGAAGGAGGGAGGCGCGTCGAAGACGACGACGTCGTAGTGCGCCTCCACCTCCTTGAGCGCGTTGCGCAGCTTGAACTCGCGCCCGGCCATGGGCATCAGGCTCAGGTCCACCGTGGACATGCTCAGGTTGCAGGGCACGAAGTCCAGGTTGGGCAGGCGCGAGCGCTGGATGACCTGGGTGAGCGGCGTCTTGCGCACCAGCACGTCCAGCAGCGTCTTCTCGAAGTCCTCGCCCTCGTAGCCGAGGCACTTGGTCGCGTGGCCCTGGCTGTCCAGGTCCACCAGCAGCACGCGGTAGCCGAGCTCCGCGATGCGCCAGGCGTAGGAGGTGCTGAGGCTGGTCTTGCCGGTGCCGCCCTTGAAGTTGAGGAAGAGCTGGCGGCGCTGGGAGCCGAAGGGCGTGGGGAAGCGCTGGAGGCGCTCGCGCAGCGTCCACAGGTCATCCGGCGAGTACGCGTCCTTCTTCAGCGCGGCGCCGAGCTCCTTGCCCGTGACGCCGAGCAGCTCGGCCACCTGCTTCGCGCTGTAGGTCGGTGCTTCCATTCACAACCCTTCTTCCCGTGGGGGCGCACCGGCGTCCCGGGGGCCCTGCGGGGTGTACCTCAGGCGGCGTAGTACTTGTGACCCCGGCGCACCACCGCTCCGCGGGCGACCAGGAGGGTGAGCGCTTCCTGCACCTGCGTCTCGTCTGCGCCGCTGCCCGAGACGAGCTCGGGCAGCGAGCGGCCGCGCAGCGCGGCGCGGATGTCCCCGAGCAGGGGCGGGCAGAGCGCTTCCACCGGGGAGGCGACGGCGGCGCGCGGGGCGGCCGGCGCCGGGGCGGGCGCGGAGGCCGGGGCGGCGACAGCAACCGCCCGCTCGCTCGCCTGGGCACGGGGCGCGGCCGGAGCGGGGGGCGGAGGCGGCGGGGCGAGCGAGGCGCGCACGGGGTGGCTGGGGAGCGCGGCGAGGCGGCGGATCTCCCGGCGGCGGTGGCCCTCGTCGAGCGCGACGACGCCCGAGACGTCCTGGCCGAGGATGCGCCCGAGGCTCTGCGCCGCGGCCTTGCGCACGCGCGGCTCGGGGTCGCGCAGCGCGCCGAGCAGCAGCTCGCGGGCGCGCTCGCCGCGGGCCGCGCCCAGGGCGAGCGCCGCGAGGCTGCGCACCTCGGGGTCCGGGTCGTGGATGGCCTCCTCGCCGAGGCTGCGCGCGCTCTCGCCCTCGAGCCCCAGCGCGAGCAGGCTCGCGCGCCGGCGCACCGCGCGGTCCGGGTCCTTCATCGCCTGGGCGAGATAGGGCGCGGCCTCCGCGGGGGTGAGCTGCAGCAGGGCCTTGAGCGCGGCGATGCGCACCTCGGAGGCGGCGCTGCCGAGCAGCGGGCGCACGACCTCGGCGCCCTGCGCGCGGCCCACCGCGGCGAAGGCCTGCAGCAGGGCCACCTGCGCCGCCGGGTCGCTCTCGGCGTGCAGCGCGGTGGCGAGCGCGGGGGCGGCGGCGGCCTGGCCGAGCGCGCGCAGGCGCTCGGCGGCGCGGATGCGCGCGCCCGGGTCCGGCGTGGCGAGCTCGCGCAGCGAGAAGCCGAACAGCGTCTCCTCGGTGTTGCCGATGCCCGCGTACGCAGGCTGGCCGCTGAGCTCCGCGAGCTGGCTCGCGCTCACGTCGAGACGGCCCTCGAGCCGCAGCCGCTGCGCGTGCTCGAGCACGCTGGTGGGCGCAGGCGCGAGCGAGGCGGCGGTGGCGCCGGAGGCCGCGGCGCGCGCGGAGGGCGGGGCCGACGGTGCGCGCGCGGCCACGGCGGCGAAGGCGGGCGCGGGGGCCGGCGCGGCGAAGGCGGAGGGGAAGCTCGTGCGCGGCAGCGCGACGGGGGCCGGGGCGGCGGCGGCGGCCGGCGCTGCGGGGGCCACGGGGGTGGGCGCGCGCCCCGCGGCCTGGTCCAGCGCCTCGCTGCGCAGCTGGGAGATGAAGGAGGCGAGGTCGATGCCGTGGCCGGGCTCCTCGTCCTCGCCCTCGGCGAGGGGGCGCTTGCCGGCGCCGCTGATGCGGGTGGCCTCCAGCAGCTTGCCCATCAGCTGGGTGCGCTCGGCGCGCAGCACCTCGTTGAGGCGCGCGAGGTCGTCGCGCTCGGCCTGGGCGCGGCCCACCCGCACCTCGAGCTCGGCGAGCTGGCGGCGCAGGCCGATCTCCCGGGCACCCGCCTGGGTGAGGTCGCCCTTGAGCCGCTCCGCCTCGGTGCGCGCGGAGGACAGCTCCGAGTGCAGCTGCTCGGACCGGGCCTCGAAGTACACGATCTTTTCGAGTGCGCTCTTGAGCAGCGCGTCGGGACGCTCGTCACTCACGGTCTGAGAAGTCCTCCCCCACCCGGGGCGCCTAAAGGGCCCCCTGTGGACCCCCGTGGGGCCATGCGTCGTCGCGGGTGGGGCACCATACGTCAGACCCTCAGGGTAGGTAAACCCCCGTAAATCCAGAGCCTTTTTCCAGCCCCTCCCTTTGAGGATTGACAACGTCGCGGAGGCCGATTTTTCGGCTTCCGGCGCGATGGGCGCCTGCCTGCCCACCTGCCCTGCGGACGACCCACGCGGGTCCGTGCGGGCCCGGGCGCGGGGGACCCCGTCCGGCGGGTGCGGGAGGGCGTCCGGCACCGGACGCTGCAAGCGCCGGGAGCGTGGTAGGCCTCCGGAGCCGCGCTCCGGAGCGCTACTCCGCGCGCAGCGCCTCGGTGGGGTCCACGTGGGTGGCGCGGCGGGCGGGGAGCCACGCGGCGAGCAGCGCCACGGCGAGCAGCCCCAGGGGCACGAGGGCGAAGGTGGCGAGGTCGGTGGCGGCGACCCCGTAGAGCAGCCCGCTGAGGAGGCGCGAGGTGGCGAGCGCGCCGGCGAGCCCCGCCCCCACGCCCAGCAGCGCGGGCGCCATGCCCTGGCGCACCACGAGCCGCAGCACGTCCGCCGCGTCCGCGCCCAGCGCCATGCGGATGCCGATCTCCCGCGTGCGCTGGGCCACGGCGTAGGCCATCACGCCGTAGATGCCGAGCGCCGCGAGCAAGAGCGCCACCGCGGCGAAGAGCCCGAGCACCCGCACGTTCACCCGCGGCGCCGAGAGCTCCCGGCCGAGCGACTCCGAGAGCGGCTGCACCTCCGCGAGCGGCAGCTGCGCGTCGAGCGCGGCGAGCTCGCGGCGCACCCCCGGCGAGAGCGCCAGCGCCGCCGCGTCCGTGCCGCCCGCCGCGCGCACCGCGAGCATCACGCGCGGAGCGGGGACCTGGGCGAGCGGCACGTAGAGCTGCCGGTAGGCCTGCTCCCCGAGGCTCTCGCTGCGCACGTCCCCCACCACGCCCACGATGCGGAAGTAGCGCTTGCCGTCCAGCGTGACGCGCGCGCCCAGCGGGCTCTTGCCCCCGAAGAAGCGGCGCACCAGCGCCTCGTTCACCACTGCCACGTCCGGCGCGCCCGCCACGTCGGAGGCCGCGAAGGTGCGCCCCTCGCGCAGCGGGATGTGCAGCGCCTCGAAGTAGCGCGCGCTCACGCTCGCCGTCTCCGCGTCCTGCGGCCCGTCGCCGGCGCTGTCCCGGCCCTCGATGCCCATGTTGAGGTAGTTGCCGCCGCCCGAGAGCGGCAGGTTGCTCGCGAGCGCCGCGCGCTCCACGCCCGGCAGCGCATTCACCCGCTCGAGCAGCCGCCCGTAGAGCGCCGCCTCGTCCGCGTCCTTCGCGTAGCGCGCCTCCGGCAGCGAGAGCACCCCGCTCAGCACCCCCGCGGGCTCGAAGCCCGGGTCCACCTGCTGCAGGCGCCCGAAGCTGCGCACGAGCAGCCCCGCGCCCACCAGCAGCATCAGCGCGAGCGCCACCTCGGCGAGCACCAGCGCGCCGCGCAGCCGCCGCCCGCCGCCCGCGCCCCCCGAGGCCTGGCGCAAGAGCCCCGTGCCCTGCGGAGCGCGCGCGAGCCGCAGCGCCGGCACCAGCCCGAAGAGCACGCCGGTGAGCAGCGAGAGCCCGAGCGTGAAGAGCACGCTCACCGCGTCCACCCCGCCCGCGAGCCCCTGCAGTGCACGCGGGCGCAGCTGCACCAGCGCGTCCGCGCCCCACACGGCAAAGAGCAGCCCCAGCGCGCCGCCGAGGCAGGACAGGAGCAGGCTCTCGGTGAGCAGCTGGCGCACGAGCCGCCCGCGCGAGGCCCCCAGCGCCGTGCGCACCGCGAGCTCGCGCTCGCGCGCCGCCCCTTGCGCGAGCAGGAGGTTGGCCACGTTCGCGCACGCGATGAGCAGCACCAGGGCCACCGCGCCCGAGAAGAGCAGCAGCGCGGGGCGCGCCGGGCGGGTGAACTCCGCGTGCAGGCCCCGCACCGCCACGCTCCAGCGCGCGTTGGTGTCCGGGTGCTCCTGGGTGAGGCGCGCCGCCACCGCGCGCAGCTGCGCCTGCGCGCTCTCCACGCTCGCGCCCGGGGCGAGCCGGCCGTAGACGCGCAGGAAGTCCGCGCGGCGCGCCTCGGAGCTGTCGTCCGGCAGCGGCACCCACAGCTGCAGCCGCGGGAACACCGCCTCCAGCCCCTCGGGCGCCACGCCCACCACCGTGTAGGGCCGGCCGTCGAGCGTGAGGGTGCGGCCCAGCGCCGAGGGACTTCCCCCCAGCTGCCGCTTCCAGAAGCCGTGGCTGAGCACCACCACCTGCCCCTGCCCCGTGCGCGCCTCCTGCGCCGTGAAGCCGCGGCCCAGCGCGGGCGCCGCGCCCATCACCTCGAAGAAGTCCGCGCTCGCGCCGCCGGTGGGCACGCGCTGGGGCTCTCCGAGGCCCGTGAGGTTGAGGGCGCTGTTGGCCAGGGCGGCCAGCCGCACGGCCGACTGCCCGTCGCGCCAGTCGCGGAAGTCCGGGAGGCTCGCGGCCTCCTCGCCCACGTCCGGGTGCGTCCCCCACACCTGCACCACCCGCTCCGGCTCGCGCAGCGGCAGCGGCCGCAGGAGCACCGCCTCCACGGTCGCGAAGATGGCCGAGTTCGCGCCGATGCCCAGCGCGAGCGTCAGCACCACGGCGAGGGTGAAGCCCGGGCGCCGCAGCAAGGTGCGCAGCGCGAAGCGGAGGTCCTGCAGGAGCGTGGTCATGGCAGGCGCTGCCGAAGCGAGCCGCGTGCCAGCGCCCGGGGCACGGGTAAGTGCCCGGGACTGCTCCCCTTTCCTCCGCGCTCCGGCGGGCCGTGCCCGCCCGTGGGAAGGCCCGGTCCCAGGGGCGGACAGGGCGCGCGGCCTCAGCCCACGAAGCCGCGCACGAGCTCCACCACGCGGTCCACCTCGGCGTCGAGCGTGTAGAAGTGCGGCGAGAGGCGCACGCGCTCGCGGCGCAGCGAGTGGCTCACCCCCTGCGCGCCCAGGTGCGCCGAGAGCTCCGCCGCGCTGCGCCCGCCCGGCGGCGGCACGAAGGTGAGGATGCCGGCGCGCTCGGCCGGAGCGGGCCCCACCTCGCAGCCGAGCGCCGTGAGCCCGCCCTCGAGCCGGACGAGGCACTCCCGGATGCGCTCGGCCACGCGCTCCATGCCCACCTCCTGCAGGAGGCCCAGCGCGGCGCCCAGCGCGTAGATGCCGGTGTACGCGGCGCTCCCCTCCTCCAGCTTGCGCGCGTCGGGGCGCAGCTCGAAGTGCGCGCGGTTGAAGTTCCACGCGTCCGTGGTGCTGCGCCAGCCCACCAGCACCGGGCGCAGGCGCGGCAGCACGCCCGCGTCCACGTAGAGCAGCCCGATGCCCGACACGCCCAGCATCCACTTGTGGCTGTCCGCGCTGAGGAAGTGGATGCGGCAGCGCTTCACGTCCACCGGCACGCAGCCCACGCTCTGGATGCCGTCCACGCACAGCAGCACGCCCGCTCGCGCGCAGAGGGCGCCGAGCGCCTCGAGGTCCGTCTGCACGCCGGAGGCGAACTGCACGCTGCTCACCGCGACGAGGCGCGTGCGCGGGGTGAGCGCGCGCGCCACCGCCTCCACTTTTACGCCGCCCGAGGCGCTCGGCTCCACCTCGCGCACCCGCACGCCGCGCGAGGCGAGGTGCAGCCACGGGTAGACGTTGCTCGGGTACTCGATGCTCGAGGCCACCGCGACCTCGTCACCCGGCTGCCAGTCGAGCCCCTCGGCGACGAGCCCCAGGCCGTGGCTGGTGTTGCGCACGAAGGCCACCTCGTCGGGCCCTGCGCCGAGCAGCTGCGCGGCCTGGGCGCGCACCGCCTCGCAGTGCGCCTCCCAGTGCCGCTCGTGGCGCACCCCGTGCCCCACCAGGTCGTCCATCCACGCGCGCACCGCGGCGGCCGCGCGCGTGGAGGTCGGGGCGACGCCCGCGTGGTTGAAGTAGAGCTGCTCCTCGAGGACGGGGAAGTCGGCGCGGTAGGAGGCGAGCGGAGCGGTCATGGCCCGGGCAGCTTAGGGCTGGCGCTCTGAAGCGTGCAGCCGGGAGTGCAGCCGAGCGGGCTGCCGGCCGCGCCGAGCGCGCCCGCTGGGCATGCGGGCAGGCGTCCCGCGCTTGCCGCCCCGCACCTGCGGACGAAGCCTTGGGACTCCACCGGAGACACCCGCCCATGGATGCCATCGAGCTCTTGACCCAGCAGCACCAGCAACTGGATGCGCTCTTCAAGCGGGTGCACGCGAGCGAGGGGACCGCGCGCGTGCAGGCACTCGGGGAGCTCGCGGAGCTGGTCACCCTGCACGCCGCGCTGGAGGAGACCTTCTTCTACCCCTTCGCCCAGCGCGCGGGCCTGCGCGACCTGGTGCGCGACGCCTGGGAGGAGCACGCCACGGTGCGCCAGCTCACCAGCGAGCTGCTGCAGGTGAAGCAGACGGACCCGCGGCTGGACGTGTTCACCTCGGACATCGAGCTGAACCTGCGCGGCCACATCCACGAGGAGGAGCGGGACATGTTCCCGCAGGTGCGCGAGCGCGTGGAGGCGGGCACGCTGCAGGCGCTGGGGCGCGAGATGGTGGAGGCGATCGCCCGGCTGCGGGAGAAGGAGCTGCTGCGGCTCGCCGAGCACGAGCTGCCGCCCAGCCCCATGCCCTGAGGTGCTGCGCGCTCAGGCGCCGGGGAGCACCGCGGGCGCCGCCACGTCCGCGTCCGAGGCCTTCGCGGCCGGGTGCGGCGCGAGCGCAGCGTGCTGCAGCCAGCCCGCCACGCCCACGGCGGAGAGCCCCACCGTGCGGGTGACGCGCAGCAGCTCGAGCGCGGCGGCCTCGTGGCCCGGCGCGAGCAGCGCGAGCCAGGCGCGCGCGTCGTAGACGAGCCACGCGGCGCCCGAGACGCCCATCACCCACCACACGCGCGCGAGCCGCCCGCCGCGCATGAGGTACGCCACGCGCAGGAGCGGCACGATGAGCAGGATGGTCAGCATGTCGCCCAGCGTGGAGACGATGCTGGTGATGGGGCTGAGCGCGCTCACCTCTCCCGCGCTCAGCTGCGCGAAGTCGAGGCGCAGCTGGGGCACGGCCACCGCGAGCGAGAGCGCGAGCCCCACCGCCCACGCGAGCGCCGAGCGCCAGGTCATCTTTGGGCTGAGGCCCGCGCGCTGGTAGGTGAAGGCGAGCAGCACCAGCGCCCAGGTGGAGACGAGGTTCGCCAGCACGACGACGCCCGTGCGCCAGGGCAGCAGCGGGGACTGGACGAAGGGGGTGGGGCCCGCCACCGCGTACCAGTAGCTGCGCAGCGCCGTGCCCACGAAGAGCAGCACCGCGCCCGCGGCGAGCAGCGTCCAGACGCGGCGCAGGTGGTCGCCCGGGACGAAGGCGCCCAGCGCGCGCCAGGTGCCCACCACGCCGATGGCGCAGGCGAGCCAGTACGCGCACTCGTGGATCCAGGTGGTGGGCGCCGAGAGCGCGAGGCAGAGCGCCACCGCGAGCAGGTGCACGCAGGCGAGCGCAGCGAGCAGCTGCAGGGGGCGTGCATCGCGGCCCGGAACCGGGAGGTGGGGCGCGGGGGTCGTCGTCATCGGGGGACTCCGGGGAGCGGCGCGGCCCCGAAGGTGTAGTCGCTCGCGCACGGCGGTTTCAAGGCGACCCGCACCTACAGTGCGGCCGCGCCCCCCCTCGTCTCGCGGGCTGCGGGGGGGCTAGGCTGCGCGCCCGCAATGAACGACACCCCGAGCGCCCTGCCCCGCCTCTCCGAGCAGCAGCTGCGCAGCGCCTACGCCCAGCACCAGCTGCAGCGCGCCCCCGCGCGCATCCGGGCCATGGCGTGGAGCGGCGCGGGCGCCTCGCTCACCTGCTTCGGCTTCGAGGCGGCGTACGTGCTCGCCGGCGCACACCCGCGCGGCCTGGCGCTCGCGCAGGTGGCGGCGCTGCGGCTCACCTGGGTGCTGCTGCTGCTGCCCGGGCTGCTGTTCACCCGCCTCGTGCCCACGCGCCTGCTCGCGCTGCCCGCGCTGGCGGTGGCGCTCGCGTACACGGCCGTCATCGACGCGGGCTTCTACCCGCAGGGGCTCGCGCTCACGCCCCTGCACGCGCTCTTCCTGCTGATGGGCGTGGGGCTGGGCATGCACCTGCTGCCCGTGGGGGGCCGCGGGCGCGCGGCGTACATGAGTCTCGCGCTCGCGGCGCACGCGCTGCTCGAGGCGCGCCTGGGCGCGGGCGCGCTCCTGCCACGCGCGACGTTCGGGCTCGGAGTGCTGGGCGCGAGCCTGCTCCTGCTCGCGGTGCTCGAGGCGCACTTCCGCAGCCACCGCCGCGAGTTCGCGCGCCGGCGCGAGACGGCCGCGGCGCTGGAGGTGCTCGCCAGCAGCCGCGAGAAGGTGGTGAGCGCGGGCGGCAGCCTCGCCACCACGGCGGAGGGGCTCACCGGCTCGGCGCGCTCCCTGTGGAAGCAGGCCGAGGGGCTGCACAAGGAGGTGGAGAGCATCGCCTCCACGAGCGAGCGCATCGCCTCCGCGGCGGGCGCCGTGTCGCAGCGCGCGCAGACCAGCGCCGAGCGCGCGGTGGAGGCCCAGCAGCGCACCGGGGACATCCGCCGCGTGGTGGAGGGCTTGAGCCAGGGCATGAGCGAGGTGGAGGGGGCGGTGAACCGCTCCGAGCTCAGCGTGCATCGGCTGCAGGAGCACTCCACCAAGGCGCTCGCCTTCGCGGACATCCTGCGCGACGTGGCCGAGCAGACGCACGTGCTCTCGGTGAACGCGAGCCTGGAGGCGGCGCGCGCGGGGGCCCACGGCCTGGGCTTCGCGGTCATCGCGCAGGAGGTGCGCCGGCTCGCCTCGGTGGCGGGCCGCAGCGCCGCCGAGGTCACGGACGTGGTGGGCCGCATGAGCCAGCAGATGGACAAGGTGCTCGAGGCCTCCGGCAGCATCAGCGAGACGGCGCACCGGCTCACCCTGGTGCTGCACGTGGCGCGCAAGACGCTCGAGGACATCCACGGCATCGTCGCCCAGCAGCAGGACGACATGGGGGCGAGCACCCAGGACGCGGGGCGCCAGGCGCAGGACACCGCCGGCATCAGCGCCGCGTGCGCCCGGCTGCGCCGCCTGGTGGAGGAGCACGCGCTCACCAGCGCGGACGTGGCGGCGAGCATCGGTGAGCTGGGCAGCCTCTCCTCGGACCTGCGCGGGATGCTGCCCGCGCAGCGCTAGCGGGCCGGGCGGCCAGGCGGGGCACACGGGCCGCGCCAAGAAGCGGTTCGCTCGGGCGGGAGGCGGCGCTAGGGTGGCCCCCATGAGCAAGCTGCCAGCGGTCCCACCCCCCGCCCCCGAGGCGCGCCGCGTCTCGCCCAACTTCATCACCGAAGTCATCGACGCGGACCTGCAGGCCGGCCGCCACACCCGCGTCGTCACCCGCTTCCCGCCCGAGCCCAACGGCTACGCCCACCTGGGCCACGCCTTCGCCAGCTACCTGGACTTCATGACCGCCCAGGACTACGGCGGCGTGTGCCACCTGCGGATGGACGACACCAACCCGGAGGGCGAGACCCAGGAGTACGCGGAGAGCATCATCCGCGACATGCAGTGGCTGGGCTGGGACACCCGCCACCTCTTCTACGCCTCGGACTACTACGAGGAGCTCTACGGCTACGCGGAGCAGCTCATCGAGAAGGGGCTCGCGTACGTGGAGAGCGTGAGCGGCGAGGAGATGGCGCGGCTGCGCGGCACGGTGGACGTGCCGGGCACCCCCAGCCCCTACCGCAGCCGCACCGTGGAGGAGAACCTCACGCTGTTCCGCCGCATGCGCGCCGGGGAGTTCCCCAACGGGGCGCACGCGCTGCGCGCGAAGATCGACCTCGGGAGCAGCAACTTCAAGCTGCGCGACCCCGTGCTCTACCGCATCCTGCACGCGAGCCACTACCGCACGGGCAGCCACTGGTGCATCTACCCGATGTACGACTTCGCCCATCCCATCTCGGACGCCATCGAGGGCATCACCCACTCGATGTGCTCGCTCGAGTTCGTGGACAACCGCGCCATCTACGACTGGCTGATGGAGCACCTGTTCCCGGCCAGCCGCACGGGCCGCACCCCGCCGCGCCAGTACGAGTTCGGCAGGCGCAGCCTCGAGTACACCGTGGTGAGCAAGCGCAAGCTGCGCCGGCTCGTGGCGGAGGGCGTGGTGAAGGGCTGGGACGACCCGCGCATGCCCACGCTCAGCGGGCTGCGCCGCCGCGGCGCCACCCCCGAGGCCGCGCGCGCCTTCGCCGCGCAGATCGGCGTGAGCCGCACCAACCGCACCGTGGACCTGGTGGTGCTGGAGAACGCGATCCGCGAGGACCTCAACCTGCGCGCCCCGCGCGCCATGGCCGTCACCCAGCCGCTCAAGGTCACCGTGACGAACCTCGAGGGCGAGCGCACGCTGCAGCTGCCCTACTGGCCCCAGGAGGTGGAGGGGGCCGAGGGCGCCGGGGGCCTCCCGCTGCCCGGCGGCGAGCGCGTGCCGGCGCACGCCGCGGTGCGCGAGGTGCCCTTCACGCGCGAGCTGTACATCGAGCGCGAGGACTTCAGCAGCAGCCCTCCCAAGGGCTTCAAGCGCCTCACCCCGGGCGGCACCGTGCGCCTGCGGGGCGCGGGGCTGGTGCGCTGCGACGAGGTGGTGGCGGGCGCGGACGGCGAGCCCACGGAGCTGCGGGTGAGCCTGCTGGGCGAGGACGCGAAGGCGGCCGGCGTCATCCACTGGGTGAGCGCCACGCGCGGCGTCCCGGCGGAGTTCCGCCTCTTCGACCGGCTCTTCACCGTGCCCAACCCGGACGGCGAGCAGGTGGTGGACGTGGAGCAGCCCGGCCACGACTACCAGCCGCAGGGCGCCGAGGTCGACTTCATGCGCTTCGTCAACCCGCACAGCCTGGTGGTCACCCGCGGCGTGGTGGAGCCCAGCGTGCGCAAGGACCCCGCGCACGCGCGCTACCAGTTCGAGCGCGTGGGCTACTTCTGGCAGGACCCGGTGGACAGCCGCCCGGACGCGCTCGTCTTCAACCGCATCATCACCCTGCGCGATACGTGGGTGCGCAAGGAGGAGGCGAGCGGCGCGGAGGCCAGGGCGCCCGCGAAGGCGCCGCGCGCGGAGAGGCGGCCCGAGGCCCCGGCCGCGCCGCAGCCCCCGCGCGCGCAGCTCACGCCCGAGCAGGAGCCGGCCTTCGCGCGGCTGCGCGAGCGCGGGGTGAGCGAGAACGACGCGAGCCTCCTCGCGCGCGAGCCCGCGCTGCGGGCCTTCCTCGAGGCGGCCCCCGAGCCGCAGCGCGCCAGCCTGGCCCCCTGGGTGGTGAACGATCTCGCGGTCGCCCTTCGCGAGGGGAGCAACCGCGTGGAGGTGGCTGCACTCGTCGAGCTCGTGAAGTTGGTGCAGGAGGGCGCCATCAACGCGCGCACGGCGAAGGACGTGCTCGCCGAGGCGCAGGGCTCGGGGGAGGCGCCCGCGCGCATCGTGGAGCGCAAGGGCCTGCGCGTGGTGAGCGACGAGGGGGCGCTGCGCACGGCCATCCAGGCGGTGCTGGAGCAGAACCCGCAGAAGGTGGCCGAGTACCGCGGCGGGAAGAAGGGGCTCGCGGGCTTCTTCACCGGGCAGATCATGCGCGCCACCGGCGGCCAGGCGGACCCCCAGGCCGTGGCGCGGTTGCTGGCGGAGATGCTGGGGTAGGCAGGAGCCGGGGCGCGCTCCGCTCCCGGGCGGAGCAGCAGGGCCCCTTGCGCAGCGAGCGAGAGGGGGCCCCTGCCTCCGGGGACAGTGGGGGTGGGGCCCGGGCGCACGCACCGTGCGCCGTACATGCTGCGCGTCCTCCACGTCACCACGGTGCCCGCCACGCTGCTGTTCCTGCGGGGCCACCTCGCCTACCAGCGGGCGCAGGGGCTGTGGGTGGGGGCGGTGGCGGCGCCGGGCAAGGCGCTCACCGACTTCGCCGCCCGCGAGGGCGTGCCCTGCTTCGGCGTGCCCATGGCGCGCGCCGTGACGCCGCTCCAGGACCTCGCCTCGCTCGCCCAGCTGGTGCGGCTGCTGCGCCGCGAGCGCCCGCAGGTGGTGCACGCGCACACCCCCAAGGGGGGGCTGCTGGGCATGCTCGCCGGCCGGCTCGCCGGGGTGCCGGTGTGCATCTACCACCTGCACGGGCTGCCCCTGGAGACCGCGCGCGGGAGGAAGCGGCTGCTGCTGCGCTGCACCGAGCGCCTGTCGTGCTCACTCGCCCACCAGGTGCTGTGCGTGAGCGGCTCGCTGCGTGCGGTGGCGCTGCGCGAGCGCCTGGTGCCCGCGCACAAGCTGCAGGTCCCCGGGCACGGGAGCGTGGCGGGGGTGGACGCGGCCGGCCACTTCGACCCCTCGCGCCACCTCCCCGCGCGCGCCGCCACGCGCCGGCGCCTGGGCATCCCCGAGGACGCCCCCGTGGTGGGCTTCGTCGGGCGCATCGTGCGCGACAAGGGCGTGGGCGAGCTCGCCTCGGCGTGGGGCGAGCTGCGCGAGCGCTTCCCCACGGCGCACCTGCTGGTGGTGGGCGCGCCGGAGCCCATGGACCCCGTGCCCGCGGGCGTGCTCGAGGCCCTGCGGCAGGACCCGCGCGTGCACCTGGCGGGCGTGACCCTGGACGTGCCTCCGCTCTACGCCGCGATGGACGTGGTGGCGCTGCCCTCCCACCGCGAGGGCTTCGGGATGGTGAACGCGGAGGCGGCGGCCATGGGGCTGCCGGTGGTGACGGCGCAGGTGACGGGGTGCGTGGACTCGGTGCAGGCGGGGGTGACGGGCGAGATGGTGCCGGTGGGCGATGCGCGGGCGCTCGCAGCGGCGCTCGCGCGCTACCTTGCCTCCCCCTCCCTGCGGCGCCGGCACGGCGAGGCGGGCCGCGCGCGCATGCTGCGAGACTTCCGGCCCGAGGTGCTCTGCGAGGCGACCCTCCAGGTCTACCGTGCGCTGCTGGCCCGCCGGGGGCTGCCCGTGCAGCCCGCCGTGGCGCGGCGCGGCGCGCCCGGCGCGGGGCAGCCGCGGCGGAGGTGGGACCGCAGCGTCGCAGGTGCCGCTCGAGCATGGCGCACGGCCCCCCCGCACCCCGATTGAGCCGCAGCGCCCGGCCCCGCTCCTGCCCCAAGGTGCAGGTGCCTCCGCGTTCAACGCCTCTTTGGACAGGTTGGTATCCGCTGCCCAACGGCTCAGCTTCCCTGCACCGCACAGGGCGGGTGTCCCTTCGTCCCCTCCCCCGGGGGCAACGCGCGAGAGCACACATGGCCGACTCACTGCGGGCGCGGCAGGGCCGCGCCCTCCACCTGTCTCCCCACCTGCGCCCTCCGGTGGTGCTGCTGCTCGACCTGGCCCTCACGGCCGCCTCGCTGGTGAACGCGGCGGTGCTGCGCTTCGACGGGGCGGTGCCCGGACACTGGGTGCGGGTGCTGGGGCAGGGGCTGCCGCTGCTGCTCGCGGCGCGGGCCGCCGCGCTGGGGGGGCTCGGGCTGCACCGCTGGTCCTTCCACGGCGCGGGGCTCAACGAGGCCGGGAGGCTGGTGCTGGCGGGCGCGCTGGGCACGCTGCTCTTCGAGGCCGCGCGCGCGGCGCTCGGGCTGCCGCGCTGGCCCTCCTCGGTGCTCGCGCTGGAGCTCCTCTCCACCACGGGGCTGCTGGGCGCCTACCGCTTCGCCCCGCGCATGATGTGGCTGTGGCAGCTGGACCAGCAGCGCGCGCGCGACACGGGCAAGCACCGCACCCTCATCGTGGGGGCGGGCAACGCGGGCGAGCTGCTGCTGCACGACCTGCAGCACAACGCGGGCTGCTGCTTCCACGTCGTCGGGCTGGTGGACGACGACCGGGCGAAGCACGGCACCTGCCTGCACGGCAAGCCGGTGCTCGGGCCGCTCTCGCGCCTGCCGGAGCTGATCGCGCGCCACGGCGTGGGCCAGGTGCTCATCGCCATCCCGAAGCTGCCCCCCGAGCGGCTGCGCGAGCTGCTGGGGCTGTGCCGCCGCCAGAGCGTGAGCTTCAAGATCATGCCCGCCTCGCTCGCCGAGGAGGGCCAGCGCCTCAGCGCCTCGATGCTGCACGATCTCAGCCCCGAGCACCTGCTGCCGCGCGACGCGGTGGCCTTCGACGCCCGGGAGCTGCAGCGGCTCGTCGCCGGCCGGCGCATCCTCATCACGGGGGCGGCGGGCTCCATCGGCAGCGAGCTCGCGCGCCAGGTGGCCAGCCTCGCGCCCGCGTCCCTGGTGCTGCTGGACATGAACGAGAACGAGCTCTACCTGCTCGCGCGCCGGCTGGAGGAGCGCCACCCGCAGCTCGCCATCAGCGCCATCGTGGCGGACATCCGCGACCGCGGGCGGCTGCTGCGGCTGGGGCGCGAGCACGCCCCGCACTACGTGTTCCACGCGGCGGCGCACAAGCACGTGCCGCTGATGGAGCGCGCGCCCGAGGAGGCGGTGAAGAACAACGTCTTCGGCACCCTCAACGTCGCGCGCATGGCGCACGCCTGCGGGGTGGAGCGCTTCGTGCTCATCTCCACGGACAAGGCGGTGCACCCCAGCTCCGTCATGGGCGCCTCGAAGCGGCTCGCCGAGATGGTGGTGCGGGCCGTGGCGAGCCGCTCGGGCACCGCCTTCACCGCGGTGCGCTTCGGCAACGTGCTCGGCTCGGCGGGCAGCGTGGTGCCGCTCTTCAAGGAGCAGATCCAGCGCGGCGGCCCCATCACCATCACCCACCCCGACTGCACCCGCTACTTCATGACCATCCCCGAGGCGGTGGGCCTGTTGATGCTCGCCGGGCTGGGGGGCTACGGAGAGCTGTGCGTGCTGGACATGGGCGTGCCCGTGCGCATCGCCGAGCTCGCCGAGAACATGGTCACCATGGCGGGCCTGGTCCCCGGCAAGGACATCCCCATCGTCTTCACCGGGCTGCGCCCCGGCGAGAAGCTCACCGAGTGCCTGCTCACCGAGGAGGAGGAGAGCAGCCACCTGGTGCGCGACCGCATCTGCGTGGCGCACAGCCCGCCGCCCCCGGAGGACTTCCTGCTCCAGCTCGGGCCGCTGCACCTCGCCGCGCAGGCGGGGGACGCGAGCGCCGTGAGGCGGGAGCTCGGCCAGCTCGTGCCCAGCTACACGCCCGCGGGGCTGCTGCCCGCGGCCACCGCGGCCACCGGCACGGCCCCTGCGCCCGCGGAGCCGCGCGCGCTCGAGCGGCCGGCGCCTGCCGCGGCCGCCGGCTGGTGGGACGCTCCGCCGCAGGGCGAGGCCGCGACGCCCTAGGCGCTCGGGGCGGGGGCTGCGCCCGGGGCGCGTGCCGGCTCCCGGGCGCGCGCGGCGCCCTGGGCGCGTGCGCCCTCGAGCCCCGCGCTCACCCGCCGGGCCGCGAGCCGGGCGCCGTACACGAAGCGCTGCATGGGCCCGTACTCGAGCGCCGCCGGCAGCCCCACGAAGTAGAGGCCGGGCACGCTGGACTCGAAGTGGCGCGAGAGCTGCGGGAAGCCGCGCTCGGTCCGCAGCTCGGCGCGCAGGGGCGCGGCGAGGAAGCCGAGCTTCGCCAGGTCCATGCGGAAGCCGGTGGCCGCCATCACGTGGTCCACCTCCACCTCCTCGCCGCACTGCGTGTGCACCCGCACCCGCTCGCCCGCGAGCGTGAGCCCGCTCGGCGCCATGGCGCAGCGCACCGGCACCCGGTCCACCACGCGCTCCTTCAGCCACCACGCGCCGGCGGGGCCCAGCTTCGTGCGGACGATCTCGGCGCGCCGGTCCACGGGCAGGTAGCGGAAGACGCCCGGCACCCGCAGGTACACGGTGAGCTTCCAGCCCGCGCCCAGCCCCGTGTGGGGCGCGCACAGGCGCGCCCACAGCGAGCGCCCCTGGGAGGACTCGTTCCAGTGCACCGCGCTCTTGCGCACGAGCACCTGGGGCCGGGCGCCCGCCTCCGCCAGGAGCGCCGCCGTCTCCAGCGCCGCCTGCCCGCCGCCCACCAGCGCCACGTCCTTGCCGGCGAAGCGGCTCAGGTCGTGGTGCGCGCTGCTGTGCGAGACGTAGCGCGCGGGCAGCCCGGCGAGCTCCGGCGGCACGTGGGCGAAGGAGCCCACCCCCACCGCCAGCACCACCCGGTCCGCCGTCAGCTCGGCTCCGTCCGAGAGCCGCAGCCGGAAGCGCCCCCGCTCGCGCTCGAGCGCGACCACGTCCAGCGGCTCCACGTGCGGCGCCCGCTGCTGCTGGAACCAGCGCCCGTAGTCCACGAAGGTGTCGAGCCGCACGGGCGCGCCGAGGTCCTGGTACTCGCGTCCCTCCGCGCGGCAGAAGTCGCGCAGGGTGTGGCCGCCGTCCGGCGTGCTCAGGTTCGAGGCGAAGCCCTCGCTCTTGAGCAGCATGCCCTTCGGCATCCGCTCGCTCCACATGGACATGGGCCGCCCGAAGATGCGGTGCGCGGTGTGCTGCGCGCTCAGGTGGGCAGAGAGGGACAGGCCGTAGGGGCCTGCGCCCACCACGGCGACCGGGGTGTGATCAGGGGCCATCTGGAGCTGCTCCGGGTGAAGGGCTGGTGGCCTCAGGCTGTGCGCCCCGGAGAGAAGCCGGAAGCTGTACCGCAATCACAGGCACGCCGGGGCGGGGTCGCCGGGGGACGGAGGGAGCAGCACGCCTCTCGGCCCGCGGGCGGGGGTGGGAATTTCGCCCGTCGCGCAGCAAGGCGCGCGCGCCGCGCGCCGCCCGCGTCTTCGACCGGAGGACCGGATGAACGTGCGGTGGCACGCCGCTACCTTCGCTTCCGTCGAGTCCGGTTCCGCCGGGCAAGGAGCCTGCCGTGCCTGACACCCAGCGCGTCTCTCCCGCAGCGCCCCTGAAGGCCCCTCCCGCCGCGCCGGGCCTCTACCGCAAGGGGCGCCGGGTGGTGGGCTACACGCTGCGCAGCCTCGTGGCCGCCACCCGGCTGGACTTCGACCGGGCGCACGGGGTGGACACCCACGACGACGTGCGGCTGCGCGAGCTGCTCACCGAGCCCATCCACGACGCGCACGGGCGCTCGCGCTACTGGCCCATCGCGGTGAAGCACTTCCACTTCGCCATGGGCCTCGTCCCGCGCCCGCTCGAGCGCTGGAGCTTCCTGGACGTGGGCTCCGGCAAGGGCCGCGCGGTGCTGCTCGCCATGGGCTACCCGTTCCGCGAGGTGGCCGGCGTGGAGCTGAGCCCGGCGCTGCACGCGACGGCGCAGCGCAACCTGCAGCGCTACGTGGGCCCGCGCCGCTGCGGCCGCGTGCAGCTGCAGCTCGGCGACGCGACGCGCGCCGTCCTGCCCGCGGGCGACCTGGTGGCCTTCCTCTACAACCCCTTCGTCGGCGAGGACCTGCGTGGCTTCCTGGACCACCTCGAGGAGAGCCTCCGCCAGGCGCCGCGGCAGCTGCTGCTCGTCTACAGCAACCCCATGGGCCGGGCAGCGCTCGAGGGGCGCCCCGGCTTCCGCCTCCTCTTCGAGGGCAACTCGCCCATGGACCCGCTGCGGCCCGGCGTGCGCCGGCTCGCCGTCTACGGGGCAGGGCTCGCGGCGCCGGCGCAGGGCTGAGGCCGCGGCGCGCGCGCCCCGCGCGGGCGCCGCAAGGAGCAGTGCATGAGGGCCCGGGCCAACTTCGTGGTACTCGGCGAGGCCAGCTCGCTCGTGCTCCAGGTGCTGCTCGCCCTGCACGCCGCGCGCGACGCGCACTGCATCGCGCTCTGCCGCCCCGGCGCGCGCGTGCTGCGCTACAGCGCGCTGTGCGCGGGCTACGCCGAGCTGGACTTCTCGGGCCCGGACGACGCCGGCTTCGCGCACCTGCTCAACGGGCTCGCCGCCACGCTGCCGGGGCTGGTGCTCGTCCCGGCGGACTGCGGCGCGGCGCGGCTGCTCGGCCGCCTGCGCCCGCAGCTGCACGCGCCCTCCATCCCCGCGCCGGACGCGGCGATGCTCGCCCGGCTGGAGGACAAGTGGAGCTTCTTCCAGTTCTGCGCCGCGCGCGGGCTGCAGGTGCCGGCCACGCAGCGCTTCCCCACGAAGGCCGCCCTCCCCTTCGCCGAGACGGCGCGCGCGCTGGGGCTGCCCTTCGTGGTGAAGCCGGTGAACTCCTGCAGCGCGAAGGGCGTGCAGCTCGTCACGAGCGAGGAGGACTACCGGCGCAAGATCCTCGACGAGCCGCGCTACCAGCACGCGCCGCTCGTGGCCCAGCGCTACGTGCGCGGCCAGGACGTGGGGGTGAACCTGCTCGCGCGCGGGGGGCAGGTGCGGGCGCTCTCCATCCAGCGCCGTCTCTACCAGCAGCGCAAGGGGGACGGCTCGGAGATCCAGTTCTTCGAGCACCCGGCGCTGGAGGCCGCCGCGCTCGCGCTCGCCGCGCACAGCCGCTACGACGGCGTGATGAACCTGGATGCGCGCATCGAGGAGGAGACGGGCGAGGTCTTCCTCCTCGAGTGCAACCCGCGCTTCTGGCGCAGCCTGCTCGCCTCGGCCTGGTGCGGGCTGAACTTCGTCGCCGAGTGCCTCCGGCCTCCCGGCGAGGGGCCTCCGCGCCGCCTGGTGAGCGGGATCGCGGACATCTACTACCACCCGCTCTTCCGCCCCGCCCTGCTGCGCTACGCCGCGCTCGACCGGAGCGAGCGCGGCCGCCTCGTGCGCCGCATGCTCGTGGACCCGTGCACCTTCGCGGACTCCGCCCGCGCGCGGCTGCGCTGCCTGCGCGGGCGCGACCCGCTCGCGCTGGCCTCCGCGCCCGTGGCCTTGCCCCCGCCCGCCTCGAGCCCACCCCCTCCTCGCGGCGCGCTGGGCCTCGTGCCCCGCGAGCCCGCTGCGAGCAACTGCCGATGACGGCGCGCGGGCGGTGCAGCGCGGTGCTGGTCCCGGACGGCGGAAGGCTGTGCATGTCCGAGGACTACTTCCGCTGCGAGCAGCACCTCGCCGCCGAGGGGGTGACGCACAGCCTGGTGCTCGAGCGCGGCGGCGAGGCCCTGTGGCTGCCGCTCGTGGTGCGCCGCATCGAGGGCACGCCCTTCCTGGACGCGGTCTCGCCCTACGGGCTTCCCGGCGCGCGCATCGGCGGCCTGAGCCGGGTGCCCCCCGCCTGCGTGGACTGGGAGGACACGGGGCTGGTGAGCATCTTCGTGCGCGAGCGGCTCGGCGAGCCGCACTGCTTCGAGGGGGGCACCGCGCGCAACCCCGTGTGCCTGCTGGACCCGGCGCAGCCCCTGCACCTGCGCGAGTCGCACGCGCGCCACATCCGGCGCAACCTGCGGCTGGGCTTCGACACCACCTGCAAGCCGGTGTGCGAGAGCTCGCCCGAAGAGCAGGAGGGATTCAAGGCGGTGTACCGCGAGACCATGGTCCGGGACCGCGCGCGCGAGCGCTACTTCTTCTCGGACGCGTGGTTCGCGCACGCCTTCCGCGCACCGGCCGCGTGGCTGCTCCTCACGCGCACGCCCGAGGGGCACATCGCCTCCGCGGCGCTCGCGGTCCGCAGCGACGGCTTCCTGCACTACTACGTGGGCGGCACGGCCAGCGCCGCGCTCGCGCTCTCGCCGGCGAAGAACACGCTGAATGCCATGGGCCAGCTCGCCGCGAGGTTGGGGCTCACGCTGCACCTGGGCGGAGGCCTGCACCCGGGCGACGCGCTCGAGCACTTCAAGCGCGGCTTCGCCAACGCGACGGCGTGCTTCTACACCCACGAGCTCGTCTGCAACCCGGCCGTCTACGCGCGGCTGAGCGGACAGCGGGCCGCGGGGGAACAGTTTCCTGCGTATCGCGCCGAGCAGGCGGCACCCTCTGGACTCACCCCCGGCGCAGCCTCCCCTGCACCGGCGTGCCCCCCTCTCGCCCCATGAGCACTCTTCCCGTCACCCGCAGCGCACGCGCCGCCCGAGGTCGCCGTCCATGAGCCCGCCCCAGCTCGTCATCTATGGCGCGGGTGGGCACGGCCACGTGGTGGCGGATGCCGCGCGCGCGGAGTGGACCATCCTGGGCTTCCTGGACGACGACGCCGCGCACTGCAGCGCGGACACGTCCGACGGACCGCAGGTGTTCCCCACGCACCACGTGCGCGCCGAGCCGGGGCGCTGGCGCGAGCACCACTTCGCCCTGGGCGTGGGCGACAACGGTCTGCGCGAGGAGTGCTACCGGCTGCTCAAGGCGCTCGGCCTGCGGCTCGTCACCATCGTGCACCCCTCCGCCATCGTCTCGCCCTCCGCGCAGCTGGGCGAGGGCTGCGTGGTGCTGCCGCGCGCGGTGGTGAACGCGGGCGCGCAGGTGGGCGAGGGGGTGATCATCAACTCCGGTGCGATCATCGAGCACGACTGCCGCGTGGAGCGCTTCGCGCACATCTCGCCCGGCGTGGTGCTGGGCGGCGGCGCCTCGGTGGGTGAGCGGGCGCACGTGGGGCTCAGCGCGTGCGTCCTGCCCAAGGTGCACGTGGGCGCGGACGCGCGGGTGGGCGCGGGCGCGGTGGTGGTCACGCCCGTGCTCGAGCGGCTCACCGTGGTGGGCGTGCCGGCGCGCCCGCTCGTGCGCCACGCCCCGCAGCCTCAGCGGATCTCGTAGGCCCCCACGTCGACGCGGCCGCCGGCGATGCGCGGTCTGCCCGCCTTGTCCAGGGTGCCCACGTCGTTCGTCGTGGTGGCGGGATCGCCCACGTTGATCCCCGGCGAGCCGGAGGCCAGGCTCAGGTCGCCGCCCGCGGCGTTGACGAACTGCACGTCCCCGGTGAGCCTGTGCGCGTCCGGCCCCGGCGCGCCCGCGTAGAAGTTGTAGTCCATGGGGCCCAGCGGCCAGTTGAGGCTGTTCACCACGGCGCTGGAGGCCCCCGCGACGATGTTGTTCCTCCACACGGTGCTCGCGCTGGTGTGCGGCCGGATGACGAAGCCGTTGGTCGTGGCGGAGAAGGTGTTGTTGAGCACCTTCACGTTGAAGACCTGCGAGCCGTCGGTGTTGCTGTACCAGGTGCCCACCAGCACGCCCGCGTAGCAGCGCAGCGCGACGTTGTTGCGGATGACCACGTTGGTGCTGTTGGGGTAGCCCGGCTCCGGGCACACCTCGTAGGCCCACTCCGAGTCGCGCACGGTGTTGCCCTCGATGACCACGCCGCTCGCGCCGTTCACGTAGATGGACGCCGCCTGGCTGCCGTACCAGACGCTGCCGTCGCGCTTGCGGCTGATCCACTCGAGCAGGTTGCCGCGGAGGGTGATGTTCGCGGCGGTGCCCGTCGAGGCCGTGCTGCCCACGTTGATGCCGATGGCGTCCGTGTCGTGGAGCCAGTTGTTCTCGATGAGCACGCCGCTCGCCGCGAGCGTGAGCGTCTCGCCGTAGTTGGAGACGATCTCACCGAGCTCGTTGCCCGCCACCACGATGTCGGTGGCCGGGGATTGGATCCAGAAGTCCAGCAGCGCGTTGGTGCCGTCCCACGCGCCCGGGTTCTTGATGCGCAGGAAGCGGTTGTTGCGCAGCTCCACGCGCTGCGAGGCGCCGTGCACCCAGACGCCGCGCTGCATCGCGCCCAGCGTGTTGTAGTTCTGGAAGGTGAGGCCCTGGATGCGGATGTCCGTGCGCCCGTTGATGTCCAGGTAGGGCACGCCGTCCTTCACCGTGCCGAGCGAGGCGTAGTCGAGGATGACCTTCTCGCCACCGCACGCGACGCCGCTGTACCCGCCGCAGCCGGGCCCACCCGAGAAGCCCGCGGGCTGGAAGGTGATGGGCTTGCCCGAGCTCCCGCTGACCCCCACGCTGAGGCGCTCCGGGTAGGTGCCCCCGCGGATGTTCACCGTGGAGCCCGCCGTCGCCGAGCGCATCGCCTTCTGGATGGTGCGCCACGGCTGGTCGGAGGTGCCGGGGTTCGCGTCGTTGCCCGTGGTGGCCACGTAGAACTGGGGGCCCGTGGGTGTCGGCGTCGGCGTCGGAGTGGGCGTCGGCGTGGGAGTCGGAGTCGGCGTGGGAGTCGGAGTCGGCGTGGGAGTCGGAGTCGGCGTGGGAGTCGGCGTTGGCGTCGGCGTCGGCGTCGGAGTTGGAGTCGGCGTGGGTGTCGGTGTCGGTGTCGGGCTCGTCGTGCCGTTGGCGACGCTGAAGGTGGCGGTGGCCGCCCCCGTCTGCCCCGCGGTCGAGGTGACGAACACGGTGACCGAGTGCGCGCCGTCCACGAGGGTGCGGGTGTCGAAGAGGCCGGCCGCCGTCGCCGAGGACTGCACCGCGAGGTCGTAGGGCGGCGCGGTCCGGGTCGTCATCGGCGCCCGCTGCCGGTTCGGGTCGTCGAGGAAGAACTCCACCTTTTGCAGTCGCGAGGCCGAGCCCGGGACGAAGAAGAGAGCGACGCTGCCCTTGAGCACGGCGCCCTGCAGCGCGCGGGCCCCCGAGTGGTCGGCATTGCTGCTGACCTGCAGCATCGACGCGGAGGGCTTCTCGCTCAGGTCCTCCTGGCTCGCATCGGGGCCGCTCTCCGCCGATGGCTCCGTCGCCTGCTCGCCGCCCTCATTGCCGCAGGAGACGCTGAAGAGGCTACCGGCCCACAAAGATACGAGCAGAGCGGCGCCGCGCAGGCGGCGAGGGCGGGGGCTGGGCATCACAGAACTCCTACGCCCCCCTCCCGCTGGGGAGACTGCGGTCGCGCGGGGACGGTGGACCCCTGCCCCCCGCAGTTCAAGCTGTCTTCAGGGCGCAGGCCCCGTGGTCGCCTGCCATGCGGCGGCGCACGCTCCGCTCCTGAGCAGCCCGCCGCGCCCCCCTGCGCCGGACGCACGAGTTGTCGCGCGCGAAGTGCGGAGCCAGCGTTGCCTCGTTCGGCCCCCCTCCCCTGCCCCGGAGCGACCATGACCTCCCAGACCCTCGAGCGCCCGCTGCAGCGAGCGCAGCCGCGCGCACTCCTCCCGGCCCCGCAGCGTGCCGGCCGCGCGGCGCAGGGCCGCCCGCCCACGGCCTCCCGGCGCTCCGACCGCGTGAAGCGCGCCCTGGACGTGGTGCTCAGCGCCGCAGGGCTCGTCGTCGGCGCGCCGCTGCTGCTGCCGGCGATGCTCGCGGTGCGCGCCACCATGGGCCCGCCGGCGCTGTTCCGGCAGCTGCGCCCGGGACTGGGCGGCCGGCCCTTCGAGCTGGTGAAGCTGCGCACCATGCGCCCCCCGCGTCCCGGGGAGGACGGCGTGGACTCGGGCTCGGACGCGGCGCGCCTCACCCGGCTCGGCGCGCTGCTGCGCCGCGCGAGCATCGACGAGCTGCCCACCCTGCTCAACGTGCTGCGCGGGGACATGAGCCTGGTGGGCCCGCGCCCCCTGCTGATGCACTACCTGCCGCGCTACAGCCCCGAGCAGGCGCGCCGCCACGAGGTGAAGCCGGGCATCACCGGGCTCGCGCAGGTGCTGGGGCGCAACGCGCTCTCCTGGGAGGAGAAGCTCGCGCTCGACGTGCGCTACGTGGAGGAGCGCAGCCTGTGGCTCGACCTGAAGATCCTCGCCCTCACCGTGCGCACCGTGCTGCGCCGCGACGGCGTGAGCCACGAGGGCCACGTCACCATGCCCGAGTTCCTGGGCACCGCGGCGGGCGCCGCGCGCCTTCACTGAGCCTGGGCGGCCGCCGCCGGGGCGCTGCGCTCCGGCGCGCACCCCACCCCCAGCTGGCGGCACAGCGCCTCGCCGTCGAGCCACACCGTCTCGCGCCGCAGCCGGCCGTCCTGGAACTCGAAGACCTGCACCACCCGCAGGCTCGCCTCCCGCGCGTCTCCCGCCAGCCCGAAGCTCGCGCCGTGCACGCAGCCGCACAGCTGGCGATCCATCACCAGCGCGTTGGGCAGGTAGTGGCAGTGGACCGCCGGCTCCTGCGCGGGCTGGAAGTGCGCGCACAGCTCCTGGCAGAAGCGCTGCGCCGCGTCGCGGCCCCCGTCCGCGGGCCAGCCGACCACCTCGCGCGAGAAGTCCGGGGTGCACAACGCGAGCGCCTCACCCGGAGCCCCCTCCGCGCGCGCCTGCAGGTAGCGCTGCACCCATGCGTACATGTCGTCGAAGTCCATGGCGTCTCCTCGGTGCGGCGTGTCGGCCGTGCATCGCTTCGGTGCAGCCCTTCAGTGCAGCCCTTCAAGAAGTTGAGGCCCGCTGCAGGCGGGAGCCATTGGCTCGGGGGGAGAGCGCGCTGGCGGCGACGAGCGCGAGGAACTCGTCGCGCAGCGCCGAGAGGGCCTCGTCCCGGTAGGTGCGCGCCACCTCCAGGTTGCGGGCGCTGCTGCGCGCGAGCCACGCGGGGTCGCTCCCGCACGCGGCGAAGCGCGCCGCCAGGGCCTCCGCGTCCCCGGGCGGGACGAGGTCCTCCTCGGCGAGCAGCTCCGGGATGCCGCCGACGCGCGAGCCCAGGCAGGGCAGTGCGCGCGCCATGGCCTCGAGCAGCGCGCGCGGCAGGCCCTCCGTGCGCGACGGGAGGACGAAGACGTCCGCCGCGTCGAGGCACGCGCGCACGCGCTCGCCCCCGGAGAGCTGCCCCGCGAAGGTGACGTGCGCCTGCAGGGAGGCGCGCGCCGCGCGCGCCTCCAGCTCGCCCCGGTGCCGCCCGTCCCCCACGATGGTCAGCCGCAGGTCCATGCCGCCGCGCACGCACGCGGCCACGGCGTCGATGAGCACGTCGGTGCCCTTGTAGAGCTGCTCGAGCGAGCCCACGGTGACGAGCCGCAGCGGCGAGGGCGCCCGGGCGTAGGTCCGCGGCTGCGGCACGAAGGCGGCCGGGGGCAGCTCCACGTCCGAGACCCCCAGGCTGGGCCCGCCGCAGGGGTAGCGCTGCTGGAGCACGGTGCGCGTGACGTAGGCGCCGGCGGCCGCGTGGCGGCAGCGCCTGCGCAGGCTGCGCGGGGAGGTCCGGCGCAGCAGGGGGGAGAGGGGGTGGCGGACCGCGCCGGGCGCGAAGACCTCGTAGGGGTCGCCCACCACCTCCACCGCGTAGGCTGCGCCGCGCCGCCGCAGCGCCCGCGCGGCGATGCCGCCGAGGGTGGACGGGACGCGCAAGATGACCGCCTCCGCGTCCTCCACCGCCGCGCGCACCGCGCGCTTCACCTGGCGCGAGCGCCGCAGGTACTGCAGCGGCCCGACGTACGCAGGCACCGCATACACCTCCACGCCCTCCCCGTCCGCGCGCTTCGCATCCGCCGCCACCTGCGCGACCTCGTGCACGCGCGCCACCACCCGCACGCGCTCGAAGCCGCGCAGGTAGCGGCGCCAGAAGGCGTACGCGAAGGCCGTCCCCGTCCACACCGCCCCGTCCGGCGTGCGCTGGAAGCGGTGCTCGAGCGTGACCGTGAGCTTCATCGGTGCAGCTCCGGGTGAGGCTCCCGGTGGACCTCCGGGTACGGCCCCTCGCGCGGCACCACCGCGAGCCTCGCCGGCCGCGGCCGCAGCCACGCCAGCGCCCCGACGAGGAGGCAGGCCCACACGGCCGGCCGGACGAAGTTCGTCATGTCGTTGCGCGCCGTCCACAGGAGCGGCGCGAGGACGAGGGCCGAGCGGGCGAGCCAGAAGGTGCCCTGCCGCGACTTCTGCTCCAGCACCGTGAGCGCGTAGCCCGCCGCGAGGAACCACACCGCGAGGCCCGCCGTGCCGAAGTTGAGGTAGGGCTCGGCGATGCCCGAGTAGCCGATGCCGCCGCCCCGCTCGAAGAGCCAGGGGTTCTCGCGCCGGGAGATCCACTGGGCGGGGGGCTGGTCCTGCAGCTCCAGCTGCTTCGGGCTCCAGTCGAAGGACAGGTTGGGCACCACCAGCGCCGCGGCCATGACGTACGAGCGCCCCTTCCACTCGGGCACGTCGTCCGCCTCGAGTGCCTCCACCGTGGCCACCAGTGGCTGCAAGGAGCCCCCCGCCTCGGTGAAGAAGTCCGTCGCCCGCGCCCGCTGCGCCGCCTCGCCCATCGAGGCCTTCGCCTCCGTGCGCGCGATGCGCACCGCCGGCACGGCCACCATGACCACCGCGGCACCCATCAGGGCAATCCTGCGCGCGGCGCGCGGCGAGCGCTGCCGCCAGACACACAGCAGCGCGAAGGCATAGACGAGGAAGGGGCCGCGGAAGCCGAAGACGAAGAAGGGCGTCATCCCCAGCACGAAGCCGAGCGAGAGCACCTTGAGCTGGCGCAGCGTGGCGCCTGCCGCCCCCAGCAGCGTGCCCATCAGCAGGAACATCAGCCCGACCCCGAAGCCGCGGGGGTCCTCCGCGGCGCGCAGCGCGTAGGACTCGCCGTAGCCGGCCGTGGCGAGCCCCAGCTGCCAGAAGCTCCGCAACGCGAGCGCGAAGCCCCCCCCCGCCAGGAGCGCGCCCGCCCAGAACATGCGCCCGTCCGGCTCGAGCGCCGCGGGAGCCTCGCCGGGAAGCGCCGGGGAGCGCAGCGCCGCCGCCGCGCAGCCCGCCGCGAGGAAGGCGAAGGCCGCGCCGCACAGCAGCAGCGCGGGCCCGAGCCACTCCGAGGACAGCCACTCCGAGAACTCCCCGGGCGGCTGCCCCAGCCACACCGGCACCACGTAGCCCAGGTGGAAGAGCCCGAGGATGACGAGGTAGCCGCCCGGCGCGCAGAGCAGCGTGCGGCCCCCGGCCCAGAACACCACCGGGAGCGCGAGCCCCCACACCCCGAGCACCAGCGGCACCTGCACTCCCTCGGGCACCAGCCCCGGGTTGGCTGCCGCCAGCAGGAGCAGCAGCCCGGCGACCAGTGCGGCGAGAGGGATGAGCAGTCGCATCAGGCGAGGCCCCGGGGCGGCGTGCGGCGTCGTGGTGGGAACCCGCCCGCGCCCGGGCCCCCTTCCTCCGTTGTCCCGCGGGACGAGCGGGCGAGCCCCGCGAGCGCGCGCCGGTACAGGAGCGCGAAGCCCCCGAGCTGCACGAGGAAGCCGCACAGCGTGGCCAGCGCGGCGCCGTCCGCCCCCCGGCCGGGCACCCACGCCGCGCTGGCCAGGGTGGTGACCGCGAGCACCGCGAGGCACAGCGGCACCTGGGCGCGCAGCACGCGCGCCGCCGTGACGATGCTGCCCAGAGCGCCCGCCAGGAAGCTCACGGCGGCGCCCACCATCACCAGCACGAAGGTGTGCTGCCGCGCGGCGTAGGTCGGGGTGTAGAGCAGCGTGAGCAGCTCGCGCCCGAACAGCGCCGCGGCCGCCACCCCGCCCACCCCCATCGCCAGCGCCACCGCCATCAGCCACCCGCACAGGGGCACGAACAGGTCGCGCCGGCCCTGCGCGTAGGCGCGCGCGAGCCGCGGCGTAGCCGCCTGCCCCGCGGCGCTCACCGCGAGCATCCCCGCGGTGAGGACGTACGCGAGCGCGGAGTAGACGCCCAGCTCCGTGGCGCCCCAGCGGTGCTCGATGAAGTAGCGCGGCACGTTGGCGATGAGGCTCACCAGCAGCATCACCACGCCCAGCGGCAGGGCGAGCACCGCGAGCTGGCGCAGCACGCCCCAGCGCAGCCGCGGCCGCAGTGCCCCCGCGCCCTCCAGCACGCGCGCCGCCATGGGCAGGTCGTAGAGCAGCAGCACCAGCGCGTTGAGGCCCGCCATGGCAGCGCCTGCCGCCGCCGCCCCCCCGCCCCCGCGCAGCACCGCCGCGGCCCCGAGCAACCCCAGCAGCGCCTTGAGCAGCGCGGAGGTGGAGACGCGGTCGAGCCGCTCGTGCTGCTGCTGCGCGCCGGCGAGCACGTCCGCCACCGCGTCCAGCGCCTTGCCCAGGGCCACGGCCGCGATGAGCGCGAAGACGGCGCCCCGGTAGCCCAGCAGCCCCGCCACCACGAGGCTGCCCGCGAGCCCCAGCAGCGTGGTGAACAGCCGCAGCGAGAGGTAGTCCGCGAAGCGGAAGGCCCCCGTCGCGTCCGAGGCGATGAGCGCGCGCAGCTGCAGGTTGAGCAGCATCACCGCGGGCGCGGTGAGCGCGAGCGCGAGCGCGTAGTGCCCCACCTCCTCGGGGCGGGTGAGCTTGGCCAGCAGGACGATGAAGAGCCACTGCCCGCCCGCCGAGGCCGCGCTGCCCCCCAGCGCCCACAGGGCCCCGGCGCGCAGCGAGAGCGTCCCGGCGCGCGCGGGCTGCGGCCGCCAGAGGGGCGTCGCGGCGGGGCGGGGCAGGGGGTCGTGCGCCATGGCGGGCAGAAGATGGGGGGAGCTACCGCCCGCCCCCATCCGCCGCAGGTCCCACGCGCCCGCGCACGTCCGCCCGGCAAGGGAGAGCAGTCGGGCCCGGTCCCCTGCCGGCCCTCCCCAAAGGACAGCTGTGGGCGGGCCCCCGCGCGGCCCACCCTCTGCGGCAGATGCCCCCGCGCCTGCACCTCTCCCCGCCCCACCTGGGTCCGCACGAGCGCGGGCTGGTGAGCGATGCGCTGGAGAGCAACTGGGTGGCGCCGCTCGGCCCGCACGTGGAGGCCTTCCAGGAGGAGTTTGCGCAGGCCGTGGGCGCACCGCACGCGCTCGCCCTGAGCTCGGGCACCGCCGCGCTGCACCTCGCCCTGGAGGGGGTGGGGGTGGGCCCGGGGGACGAGGTGGTGGTGAGCACGCTCACCTTCGCCGCGAGCGTGAACCCCATCCGCTACCTGGGCGCGCGCCCCTTCTTCGTCGACAGCGAGCCGGGCTCCTGGAACATGGACCCCGCCCTGCTCGCGGAGCTGCTGCAGGAGCGCGCGCGCGCCGGGAGGCTGCCGCGCGCGGTGGTGCTCGTGCACCTGTACGGGCAGTGCGCGGACCTGGACCCCATCGCCGAGGCCTGCGAGCGCCACGGGGTGGCGCTCGTGGAGGACGCGGCCGAGGCGCTGGGCAGCAGCTACCGCGGGCGCCCGGCGGGCACGCGCGGCCGGGTGGGCGTCTTCTCCTTCAACGGCAACAAGATCATCACCACCTCGGGGGGCGGCATGCTCGTCTCCGCGGACGGGGCCCTGGTGCGCCGCGCGCTGAAGCTCAGCACCCAGGCGCGCGAGCCCGCCGCGCACTACGAGCACACCGAGGTGGGCTACAACTACCGGCTGAGCAACGTGCTCGCGGCGATCGGCCGCGGCCAGCTGCGCGTTCTCGAGGAGCGGGTGGAGGCGCGGCGGCGCAACTTCGCCCGCTACGCCGAGGCGCTCGGGGACCTGCCCGGGCTCGCCTTCATGCCCGAGGCCCCCTGGGGCCGGCACACCCGCTGGCTCACCACCCTCACCCTGGACCCGGCGCGCGCCGGCGCGGACCGCGAGGCGGTGCGCCTCGCGCTCGAGCGCGAGAACATCGAGGCGCGGCCCGTCTGGAAGCCCATGCACCTGCAGCCGGTGTTCTCGGGCTGCGGGGTCAAGGGCGGCGCCGTCTCGGAGGCGCTGTTCCGCGACGGGCTCTGCCTCCCCTCCGGCTCCAGCCTCACGCCGGAAGAGGTGGCGCGGGTCGCAGGGCTCGTGCGGGCCGCGGTGCCGGGGCGCGCGGGGCGAGCCCGTACGCCTGCTCGAGCCCTGCCCGGCTCGCCTCCAGCGTGAACGGGCTCTGCCGCAGCCGCGCGAGCGCGTCCGCCGGCCGCGGGCGCTGCGCGAGCGCGAGCGCCTCGGCGGCCCAGTCCGCCGCCGGCCTCGCGAGCGGCAGGAAGCGCACGAGGCCCGGCACCACCGCGACCTCCGGCGTCACCGCGTCCGACACCAGCAGGGGCAGCCCTGCGGCCTGCGCCTCCAGCCCCACCAGCGGCAGCCCCTCGCGCTCCGAGGGGAGCAGGAGCACGTCCATCGCGCCGCGCATCAGCGCCGGGACGTCCGGGCGCGCGCGCAGGAAGAGCGTGCGCGGCCCGAGCCCGCTCGCCTCCACCTGCCGCTGCACCTCGGCCTGCAGCGGCCCCTCCCCCACCAGCAGCAGGCGCACCCGCGGGTGGAGGCGCGCCAGCTCGCGCGCCACCTCCACCACGAAGGCGTGGTTCTTGAGCGGGATGAAGCGGCCCACGTGCCCCAGCACCAGCTCGTCCGGAGCGAGGCCCAGCGAGGCGCGCAGGGCGCGCGCGTCGCAGGCCCCCTCGAAGGCGCCCAGCCCGATGCCGCAGTAGAGCGTGCGCCAGCGGGGGTCCCTCCCCCAGCCCGCGCCGAAGAGGTCCCTGCCCGCCGGGGCCGAGCAGGCGAGTCCCCCCGTGGCCTCGCGGCGCACCAGCGCGCGCATCAGCGACCGGTAGGCGCGGCGCAGCGGCGAGGCCCCCTCCTCGACGGCGCTCGCATCCGTGTGGCTGTGCGCGAGCCGCACCGGCACGCCGGCCGCCCGCGCCACGAGCAGCGTCACCCCGCTGAAGAGGTGCACGTGGCTGTGCACCACGTCGTAGCGCTCGCGCCGCAGCAGCCGCCACAGCCGCAGCACGTAGCGCGGCAGCCCCGCGCGCGTGAGCGGAGAGGAGAGCACGCGGCAGCCCAGGCGCTGCAGCTCGGCGTCGTAGGCGCCCGGCCGCCCCGCGTGCACGAGGAAGTCCATGCGCACGCGCGCGGGGTCCAGGCCGCGCGCCATGTGCATCAGCCAGGTCTCCGCCCCCGCGCGGTCCATCACGTTGAGCACGTGCAGCACGCGCAGCGGGCCTGGCCGCGGGTCCTGCATCTGGCAGCTCACCCCGGCCCCCCTGCCGGGTGGGGCGCGGGCGGGTAGGCGTACTGGTACACCCCGCTCATCGCCTGGCGCAGCGTGGAGCGCGGCACCGCGTTGAAGACGATGCCCTGCACGAGCACGCCCGCGTGCTCGAGCCGGTTGAGCGTGAGGGCGATCTCGCGCATCGGGTGGCGCCCGGCGCGCAGCACCACCAGGTTCACCCCGGCGTGCCGCCCCACGATGACCCCGTCGGACACCGCGAGCACGGGCGGCGTGTCGATGACCACCAGGTCGTACTCGTCCCCGAAGCGCTGCACGAGCGCGGCGAAGCGGTCGCTCATCAGCAGCTCGGAGGGGTTGGGCGGCAGAATGCCGGTGGGCAGGAAGTGCAGGCCGTGCTCCGGCGCGAGCCGCACCGCGCTGGCGAGCTCCACCGTGCCGCTGATGACCTCGCTCAGCCCCCGGGTGCGCTCCGTGCCGAAGTAGCGGTGCAGCCAGCCGGCGCGCAGGTCCCCGTCCACCAGCAGGATGCGCTTGCCCAGGTCGGCGAGCACCGCCGCGAGGTTGACCGAGACGAAGCTCTTGCCCACCCCGGGGCTGGGCCCGGTGATGGCCAGCACGTTGTTCGGCGCGTCCGCCAGCGCGAACTGCAGGCTGGTGCGCAGGGAGCGCAGGCTCTCCACCGCCAGGTCGCGCGGGCGGGTGCGCGCGAGCAGCGGCACCGGCGCGAGCGCGGCGGTGAGGCCCGTGCCCTGGCGCGTGTGGTGGGACTGGGCGCCGCTCATCGGCACGGTGGCGTAGACGGGCACGCCCAGCTCGGACTCGATCGCCGCCGGGTCCGAGACCCCGTCGTTGAGCAGGCGGCGCACCACGGCCGCGCCCAGGCCGCAGGCGAGGCCGAGCAGCAGGCTGAGCAGCATCACCGACCCGCGCCGCGGCTCCACCGGCCGGCGCGACACGGAGGCCGGGTCCAGGATGCGCACGTTGCCCACGGTGCTCGACTTGAGGACCCGGTACTCCTCCGCCTTGTTGCTGAGCATGAGGTAGACCTCGTTGGCCACCTTCACGTCGCGCGTGAGCTGCGCGGTCTGCATCTCCGCGGCCGGCAGGCGCCGCAGCTCGGTGTTGACCTCGTCGCGCTCGGCCTCCAGCTGCGCCAGCTTGCGCCCGGCGGCGATGACCTGGGGGTGGTTCACCGTGAAGCGCTGGCGCAGCTCGGAGCGCTCGAGCGAGGCCTGCGAGAGGCTGCGCTCCAGCTCCACGCTCTTGTCCAGCACCGCCTTCGCCTCCATCCCGAGGTCCACGCTGCCCTGCTGGGTGCGGTGCGCGTTGAGGCTGCGCTCGGCGTTGCCCAGCTCGCGGCGCACCAGCGGCAGCTGCGACTCGAGGAAGGAGAGCGTCTTGGCCGCCTCCTCCGAGTGCCGCTCCACGTTCTGCTCCACGTAGCGCGCGGAGAGCACGTCGAGCGTGCGCGAGAGCTGCGCGGGGTCGCTGCCCTGCAGGGACATGCTCACGATGCCGGTCTTCGTGCCCTGCTCGCTCAGCCGCAGCGCGGCCTGCAGGTCCTCCACCACGGAGAGCAGCGGGCGCTTCACCACCCGGAAGCGGGTGCCGGGCCGCGCGGTGAGCTCCGCCACCTGCACCCGCAGCCGGTTCGGCGCCACCGCCTCCGCGCCCACGCGCCCCGCGACCAGCAGGTCCCCGTCCGGGCCCAGCAGCTGGTACACCCCGCCCTCGCGCGCGACGAGCGTGAGGGGCTCGTCCAGCAGCGCCTCGGGCACCTCCAGCTTCGCCACCCGGAGCCGCTCGCCGCCCCACGCGAAGTGGCCGAGCGCGCCCACGGGCGGCGCCGCGGGCGTGCCCTGCGGGACGCGGCGCGCGAGCGCGGCGCCCACGAGGGGGAAGTAGCGGGGCCGCACCTGCACGTCCAGGTGCTGCTCGCTCACCACCTTGGAGAGCAGCGAGCGCGAGCTGATGATCTTCAGCTCCGTGTCCACCTGCGGGTTGCGCTCCTCGAGCAGCTCCTCGAGCCCGCGCAGGCCCTGGTTGTCCGGCTCCACCTGGAGCATCACGTTGGCGCGGTAGATGGGCGTCGCCACGAGCGCGTAGAGGGTGCCGAGCGCCGCGGCGAGCAGGGTGATCGCCAGGATGGACCAGCGGTAGTCGAGCACCAGGTTGAGGCAGCGCTGCAGGTCGCGCTGGATGCCCGGCACCTCCCGCTCGGCGCGCACCGGGGCCTTGAGCGCGCTGAGCGGCAGCGGCGCGCGGGGAGAGCTGAGGTTTCTCATGGCGGGCTCTGCGGCGGGGTGGTGGTGCCCAGCGGGACGGTGTTGTTGAAGCGGATGTCGTCCACGCGGTTGACCAGGTCCACGGACTGGTAGAGCAGCTGCACCGTGGGCTGGATCTGGCTGATGATGCGGTTCCAGCGCGTGAGGTTGTGGGGCGAGACGAACACCACGTCGCGGGGCTTGAGCTCGAAGTGCGTGGCGAGCAGCAGCGCGTCCGGCGAGCCCGCGTCCAGCTTGAAGACGGTGGGCCTCTCCCAGCTGCCGCGGATGACGTAGACCTTCGCCGGGTTGGAGGTCACCGGGTCGAAGCCCTCGCTGTCGCCGATCGCCTCGGCCAGCGTCATGCGCCCCTTCACCATCACCCGGCTGCGCGGGGCCCTCACCTCGCCGAGCACGAACACCTTGTTGCGGCTGCGGTCCGGCACGTGCAGCACGTCCCCGTCCTGCAGCAGCCAGTTCTGGCTGATGTCGCCGTCCTCGTAGAGCGACTGCATGTCCAGCAGGAACACCTGCCCGCCGCGCGTGAGCGTCACGTTGCGCAGGTCCGCCTCCTGGGTGGTCCCCTTCGCCTGGCTCAGCGCGTCCTGCACCCGCAGGGGAACGTCGGTGATGGGGATGGTGGCCGGCGCCACCACCTCCCCCGTGACCTGCACCTTCTGGCCGCGGAAGCCCGCCACCCGCACGTCCAGCTGCGGTCGCTCGATGACGTAGGTGAGGCGCTGGGTGAGCAGGCGCCGCACCTCCTGCAGCGTCTTGCCCGCCACCTCCACCTCGCCCACGTGGGGGAAGAACATGGTCCCGTCACTCGCCACCGCGTAGCCGGTGGCCTCGGGCGAGCGGAACTCGCCGGCGGGGATGGTGAGCTCCGGGTGGTCCCACACCGTGACGCTGAGCACGTCGTGCGGCATCACCCGGTAGTCGTAGTCCACGGCGCGCTGGGCGAGCGGGTCGCGCTTGGGCTTCACGCGCTCCTTCTGCATCTGCTCGAACTGGCGGGCGAGCAGCTTCGCGTCGATGGGCACGACCTGGATCTGCTCCTCCTTGGGCTGGTCCTTGACCGCGTGCTTCTCGCGGTATCCCTCCTCGTCCATGTACATGCCGGGCCCCCACGCGCATGCACTCAGACAGAGCGAGCCAGCCAGGAGCAGGATGCCTCTCATCCAGAAACCTCACGCGTGCAGAGGGCGTCGCGTGTGATGTGGCACCGCGCGGCCGGAGCGCGTATGTGCCTGAAGTCTTAGGAACGGCCTCTGGCGTGGCGCCGCGGCAGCGCTCCCCTGGCCGTACGCCCCCCAGCCGCGGTGCCGGCGCCTGTGCATTTGAAGCCCAGTTGCAAGACGTCCCCGGGCACGAGGCATCGCCGCGCTCCCGCAGCGCGGGTGCAGCGCGCGCCCGCCTGCTACGGGGAGCCATGGTCTACCCCTTCGCCCTCACCGGAGACCTCCCGGGCCACTGGGGCGCCGTCACCTCCAGCGTGGACTGGTGCGAGCGCAACTACGCGCTCAGCCCCCTCGTGGCCGAGCTGTTCAACACGCTCTCCAGCCTCGCGATGGTGGCCGTGGGGGTGGTGGGGCTCGCGCTGCACCGCCGCGTGCTCGAGCGCCGCTTCCTCGCCGCCTTCGCGCTGCTCGCGCTGGTGGGGCTGGGAAGTGCCGCCTTCCACGCGAGCCTGCGCTTCGAGCTGCAGATGCTGGACGAGCTGCCGATGCTCTACCTCGTCATCCTGATGGTCTACGTCCTGGTGGAGCGCGGGCCGCGGCGGCGCTTCGGCGCAGGGTTCCCCGCGCTGCTCATCGCGTACGCGGTGCTCGTCACCTTCCTGAACGCGCGCACCCGCGGCCCGCTGCAGTTCTGGGTGTTCCAGCTGAGCTTCGGCTCGCTCGAGCTCTACTGCCTCGCGAGCGTGTGGGCGCTGCAGCGCCGCGCGAGCGCTCCCGCCGTGCGCAGGCTCTTCCGGCTCGGAATGGGCGCCTACGCGCTCGCCATCCTGCTCTGGTTCACGGACGTGCGCGCCTGCACGTTCCTGAGCGTCACCCTGCCCGCGCACGGGCTCTTCAACCCCCAGCTGCACGCCGTCTGGCACGTGCTGGTGTCCTGCGGGTTCTACGCCCTGCTGCTGGTCATCGCGCACGAGCGCCTCGTCGCCCTCGGGCGCGCGCCCCGGCTCGAGCGCGTGGGCGGCCTCCTGCCGCGCCTGCGCGCAGGCTGAGGCGGGGTCCGGCCCCGTTCCCTGTGGGAGCGCGCGGGCCCCCTCGTCCCGCGCCTGCGCGTCCGCCGAGGGGCTGCGCTCGGGGCCGGTCTCCTGCGCCTCCTCCGAGGAGTCTCCCGTCCACGGCGGCTGCTCGGCGCCAGGCTTCGAGGCGAGCGCGAGCCACAGCGTGTCGAACGCGAGCTCCGGCGTACGCGACCTGTCGTGGGGCCGGCGGTACTGGTCCTTCGTCAGCTGGACGAGCAGCCCCCAGATCAGCGCGCGCGCCACACCCACGGGCCCTGGCCGCAATACCCCCGCGTCCATGCCCGCCTGGAGAAACGCCTCGAGCCGCTCCTCACCGCGAAAGCTGTCGTCGATGGAGCCCTCGCTCCCGCCGGGGTGACGCCACTGCAGCTGCGCGTACGCGAAGAGCGTGTCCGCCTCGAGCGCGGTGTAGAGCAGCGCGTACCAAATCCGGCGGAGGCGCTCCCGGTAGGTGCGGGCGTCGCCCAGCAGCGCCTCCCGGTCGACCTTGTCCGCCAGGACGTCGTCCATGACCGACACGACCCGCCGCGCCACGCCCAGCTTCGAGCCTTCGGTCCGGTAGAGGCCGCCGACCGACTCGCGCATGCCCTCGGCGAGCCGCAGGGCCGATGTGCCCGCGAGTCCCTCTCGCGCCAGGAGCGCCGCTGCCCCGATTGCCCGCTGATCGTGAAAGCGCCCGAGATCCATCGTGCCCCCCTCCCCTCTCCGACCCAGACCCGCCGTGGACGAAACGTTTCGTCCACGGGCAGCTGCAGCCTGACAGGGGGGCCTGACAGAGCGCGGTGCCACGAAGGCGCGCGACCGCGCGGCGCGACGAATCGCAACTGAAGGCCGGGCGGCGTCGGAGCTTCGCTGGCGAGGCCTCTGTCTCAGCGTACCGGGCCGGCCCGCAGGTCGAAGTGCGTCTCGCTTCCCACGACCTCCAGGTGAACGGCCCCGGCCACCACCCGGAAGGACCAGGGCGGCTCGACGAACCGCTCCCAGAGCTTTCGCCCGGCCAGGTCCCAGGCGCCGAGGCTCAGCTCCGCGGCCATGAGGACGACCTCGCCGTGGCGGCTCCACGCCCAGAACCCCATCGGGACGTGCTCCTCCCAGAGCTTGGCGGCGGGCTCCAGCGCGTAGGCGGCTGCCCAGGTGCCGGCGCCGACGAAGAGCACGCCCGTCTCCTCGACGAACGTCAGCCCTGGCCGAAAGCCCGAGTCGGGGCCGGGGCTGTAGTCCTGACGCACCTCGAGCAGGGGCCGGCCGTCCTCCGCGCGGCGCACCGCGAAGTGCAGGCAGGCGGGGTCGGGCTCATCCGTGCCCCCGACGTCGCGGAGCACGGCAGGTCGGTCGGCCCGAGCGACCGCTCCGCCCAGGGGAGGCAGCTCGAAGACGTACCTGTCGACTGCGAACGTGAACACGCGACCCTCGTAGCGCTGCGCCGCTCGGGAAGGCGAGGCGCCGAGCGGCGGGGGCCGGCAGCCGATCACATCCACGGGCATCGCTTCAACCACCTCGCGCCGGGGCCCCAGGCGCTCCCACCGCGTCAGCCCCACGAAGCCACCGCGCGGCCTCCTGCCCGCGGGGCCATCACCCGGGCAGGTCCGGCGGGTCCATGCGCTGCGGCGCGGTGACCTCGACGGGACGGCTCGCGTGCACCCCAGCCGAGCATCGCCGTCCGGGTGCGCGGGGGAGCGCCGCTTGCCGAGGCCTCTCCCATGGCTACGGTGAGCGGGAAGGGGGCGGCATCTCCCTGCCCCCGGGGAGCGAGCGCATGTTCCGCTGTGCAGCGTGTGGGGCCTTCAACCGCGTGGGCGTGGCGCCGCCGGGAGCGAGCGCCCCGGTGTGCGGGCGGTGCAAGCGGGCGCTGGACGTCTCGGGCGCGCCGCAGGAGGTGGACGGCGAGGGGCTCGCCCGCGCGGTGGCCGGCGCGCCGGTGCCCGTGCTGGTGGACTTCTGGGCGCCCTGGTGCGCGCCGTGCCGCGCTGCCGCGCCCGTCTTCCAGCAGCTGGGGCAGGCCCACGCGGGCCGGCTGGTGGTGCTCAAGCTGAACACGGACGCGGCGCCCCAGGCCTCCGCAGCCCACGGCATCCGCGGCATCCCCACCTTCATCCTCTTCCGCGGCGGCCAGGAGGTCGCGCGCCAGAGCGGCGTCATGCCGCTGCCGCAGATGCAGGCGTGGCTGAAGCAAGTCGGCGGCTGAGGGCCGCGGGCCGGAGCGCGCGCGCCGCAGTCTCCAGCGCTGGGGCGCACGCGCCGCAGCCGCTAGCTGGCGTGCACCTGCGGCGGCGGGGGCGGCAGCTGCGCCGGCGCGGGCTGCCAGGCGGGGTTGCGCAGCGCGCGCCCCACGCGCTCGCTCCAGGTGCGCGCGTGGGCCACGTCCCGCGCGATGGCCGCGTACTCGTGGAAGGCGATGCGCAGCGGGTTGTAGGTGTGGATGTTCTTGGTCAGCCCGTACACGGGCGGGTCCGTCTCCAGCTCCTCCTGGAAGCTGCCGAAGAGCCGGTCCCAGACGATGAGGACGCCGCCGTAGTTCCGGTCGAGGTAGCGCGCGTTGCTGCCGTGGTGCACGCGGTGGTGGCTCGGGGTGTTGAGCACCCACTCGAGCGCGCCCAGCTTGCCCACGGTCTCGGTGTGGATGAAGAACTGGTAGATGAGGCTCACCGACTGCGCCGTCACGATGAGCACCGGGTGGAAGCCCAGCAGCGCGAGCGGCGCCCAGAACACCCAGCTCGTCCAGGTCATCCACGGCTGGCGCACCGCGGTGGACAGGTTGTAGCGCTCGCTCGAGTGGTGGATGACGTGCGAGGCCCAGAAGAAGCGGCACTCGTGGTGCACGCGGTGGAACGCGTAGTAGGCGAGGTCGTCCGCGAAGAAGAGCGCCACCCAGGCGGCCCACCCGAAGCCCATGCGCAGGGGCGTCATCCGGTAGAGCGCGAGGTAGAGGGCGAAGGCCACCCCCTTCCACACCAGGTTGATGGCCACGTTGCCCAGGCCCATGGTGATGCTCGCGGCGCTGTCCTTGAGCGCGTAGCCCACGAGCGCGCGCGCCTCGTCGCGCTGCTCCTTGCGCTGGTGCGCGATGAGCGCGATCTCCCCGATGAGCGAGAGCACGAACACGGGGATGGCCAGGAGGATGAGGTCCGGGATGTGGGGGGCGGTCTCGTTCATGGCGCTTCCTCCTTCTTGCGGCTCGGGCTGCTGTTGCTGCCGTTGCTGTTGCGGCCGCGGCGGGCGGCCGCCGCGGGCTCGAAGGCGCTGCGCAAGAGCGCGGCGAGCACGTCCAGCACCTGGCGGTGTGCGGGCGAGGTGGGCTGGCTCATGCGCTCCACCGCGAGCCCCTGCACCGAGTAGAGCGTGAGCTCGACGAGGGACTCGAAGCCCGGGTTCTGGGTGGCGGCCTCGGGGAACAGCTCGCGCGCGGCCTCGCGGAGGCGGGCGCGGTGCGGCGGGTTCACCTGCGCGAGCACGTCCGCGAGCTCGGGGTCGGTGCGCGCCGCGACGAAGAGCTCCACGGCCACCTGCAGCTCGGGGCGCTGGTAGATCTCCCACAGCAGCTCCACCGCGCTCGCCGCGCGGTCGCCCTCGGTGGGCAGGCGCTGCAGCACCGTGCGGTACTCGGCGATGAGGCGCGGAAAGAGGCTCTCCACCGCCGCGCCCAGCAGCGCCCCCTTGCCCGGGAAGTGCTTGAACAGCGCCCCCTGCGAGCAGCCGGCGCGCGCGGCGACCCCGATGGTGGTCGTGCGCGCGTAGCCCACCTCCACGAGGCAGGCGAGCGTGGCCTCCAGCAGCTTTGCCCGCGTGCCCTCGCGCCGCTCGGCCTGGGTGCGGCGGCGCGGCTCGGGCGCGGGGGGCGGCGGGGCGGCGCGGGGGGCGGTGCGGCTCATGCCCGGGAGTGGAGCACAGAACTTAAGAAGTGACTAGTCACTATCTTGTCGACCTGTAGGCAGGGAGGCCTGCGGGCGGGCCCCGGGAACGTCGCCTGAGGCACGGTTGGCCCGCAGGCCGTGCTGCCGCTGCGCCGCTTCGTGGGAATCCTTGCGCCCCATGGCAATCAAGCGACTGCAGAAGGTCATGTGCGCGAACCGGGGCGAGATCGCCATCCGCGTGTTCCGCGCATGCAACGAGCTGGGCATCCGCACCGTCGCCATCTACAGCGACGAGGACCGCACGAGCGAGCACCGGCACAAGGCGGACGAGGCCTACCTCGTGGGCCGCGGCAAGCGCCCGGTCGCGGCCTACCTGGGCATCGACGACATCCTGGACATCGCGCAGCGCGCCGGGGTGGACGCCATCCACCCGGGCTACGGCTTCCTCTCGGAGAACGCGGACTTCGCCGAGGCCTGCGAGCGCCGGGGCATCCGCTTCATCGGCCCGAGGCCGGACGTGGTGCGGCTGATGGGCGACAAGGTGGCGGCGAAGACGCTCGCCCAGAAGGTGGGTGTGCCGGTGGTGCCGGGCATCACCCTGGAGGGCCCCGAGGCGGAGGTGACGGCGGCGGCGCAGCGCTTCTTCACCGAGTACGGCGGGCCGGTGCTGGTGAAGGCGGCGCACGGCGGCGGCGGGCGCGGCATGCGCGTGGTGCGCGAGCAGAAGGACATCGCGGAGGCGATCGCGGCGGCGCGCTCGGAGAGCCGGGGCGCGTTCGGCAGCGAGGTGGTGTTCCTGGAGAAGTTCCTCGAGCGGGTGCGCCACATCGAGGTGCAGGTGCTCGGCGACCTGCAGGGCCAGCTGGTGCACCTGCACGAGCGCGACTGCAGCGTGCAGCGGCGCCACCAGAAGGTGATCGAGATCGCCCCGGCGCCGGTGCTCGCGCCCGAGCTCAAGCGGCGCATCTGCGACGCGGCGGTGAAGCTGTGCAAGGGGGCGGGCTACTCGAGCGCCGGCACGGTGGAGTTCCTCGTCACCGACACGGACTTCTACTTCATCGAGGTGAACGCGCGCCTGCAGGTGGAGCACACCGTCACCGAGCAGGTGACGGGGATCGACCTGGTGCAGAGCCAGCTGCGCATCGCGGAGGGCCACGGGCTCGCGGACCCCGAGGTGGGCATCCCCGGCCAGGACGCCATCGTGCCGCGCGGCTACGCGGTGCAGCTGCGGGTGACGACCGAGGACCCGGCGAACAACTTCATGCCGGACGCGGGCGTGCTGCAGGCCTGGCGTGCGGCGACCGGCCCCGGCATCCGCCTGGACGGCAGCAACGGCTACACCGGCGCGCACATCAGCCCCAGCTACGACAGCATGCTGGTGAAGATCATCGCCTACGCGCCGACCTTCGAGGGCGCGGTGCTCAAGGGCCAGCGCGCGCTGCGCGAGTTCCGCATCCGCGGCGTGAAGACGAACCTGCCCTTCCTGGAGAACGTGCTGCGCCACCCCGTCTTCCTCGAGGGCCGCACCTACACGCGCTTCATCGACGAGACGCCCGAGCTCTTCGAGCTCACCAGCCGCCGCGACCGCGCGAGCAAGCTGCTGCAGTACCTGGGCGAGGTGACGGTGAACGGCCACCCCACGGTGAAGAAGGACCAGCGCCGCAGCCCGGTGCAGTTCCTCGAGCCGCGCACGCCCGTGGTGCCCGCGGGGCCGCCGCCCTCGGGCACGCGGCAGATCTTGAAAGCGCGCGGGCCCCGGGGGCTCGCGGACTGGGTGCTGCGCCAGCAGAAGGTGCTGCTCACCGACACCACCATGCGCGATGCGCACCAGTCCCTGCTCGCGACCCGCATGCGCACGCGGGACATCCTCGAGGTGGCGCCGGCGACGGCGCACCTCGCCGGGGACCTCTTCAGCCTCGAGTGCTGGGGCGGGGCGACCTTCGACACCGCCTACCGCTTCCTCAACGAGGACCCGTGGCAGCGGCTGGAGAAGCTGAAGGAGGCGGCGCCGAACCTGCTCCTGCAGATGCTGCTGCGCGGGGCGAACGCGGTGGGCTACACGAGCTACCCGGTCAATGTCGTAGAGGCCTTCATCGACACCGCGGCGGAGAAGGGCGTGGACGTGTTCCGCGTCTTCGACTCGCTCAACGACCTGGACAGCATGCAGGTGAGCGTGGACCGCATCCTCACCACCGGGAAGGTGGCGGAGGTGGCCATCTGCTACACGGGCGACGTCGCGAACCCCAAGCGCACGAAGTACACGCTGGACTACTACGCGGACCTGGCCAAGCGCATCGAGGACATGGGTGCGCACTTCCTGTGCATCAAGGACATGGCGGGGCTCTTGCGCCCGCGCGCCGCGGGGCTGCTCATCGACCGTCTGAAGGAGACGACGAAGCTGCCCATCCACCTGCACATGCACGACACCAGCGGCAACGGCATCGCCGCGTACCAGGTGGCGATCGAGCACGGGGTGCACATCGTGGACGGCGCCCTGAGCAGCATGGCGGGGCTCACCAGCCAGCCCAGCCTCAACGCGCTCGTCAGCGCGCTGCGCGGCCACCCGCGCGACACCGGCCTCACCAACGCGCAGCTGCAGCCCTTGAGCAACTACTGGGAGGACGTGCGCGAGTACTACAGCCCCTTCGAGAGCGGGCTGAAGAGCACCACGAGCGAGGTCTACTACCACGAGATTCCGGGCGGCCAGTACTCGAACCTCCGGCCGCAGGTGGCGGAGATGGGGCTCCTGCACCGCTGGAACGACGTGAAGGACTGCTTCGCGCTGGTGAACCAGCTGTGCGGGGACATCCCCAAGGTGACGCCCTCCAGCAAGATGGTGGGCGACTTCGCCATCTTCCTGCTCAAGAACGACCTCGCGGTGCGCGGGAAGGACCTCGCCGAGAGCGCGCAGCTCACCAAGGCGAAGCTCATTGAAGAAGCGCCGCGGGTGGACTTCCCCTCCAGCGTGGTGGGCTACTTCCAGGGGCAGCTGGGCCACCCGCCCGGCGGCTTCCCGGAGGACCTGCGCGCGGCCATCCTCAAGGGGCTGCCGGTCATCGAGGGGCGCCCGAGCGACCGGCTGCCGCCGCTGGACCTGAACAAGCTGCGCCGCGACGTGAGCCTCAAGGCGGGCCGCCCGCTCGAGCTGCACGACGCGCTCAGCGCCGCGCTCTACCCGCGCGTGATGGACGCGTACCTGCAGGACCTGGGCAAGTACGAGGACCTCTCGCTGCTGGGCACGCCCAACTACTTCTACGGGATGGAGGTGGGGCAGGAGATCTGGGTGGACATCGAGCCGGGCAAGACGCTCGTCATCATCCTCTCGGCGGTGGGCGAGCCGGACGAGAACGGGTGCCGCACGGTGTACTTCGAGCTCAACGGCCACGGGCGCCAGGTGCTGGTGCGCGACCGCAGCCGCGCGGCGAAGAGCGAGTCGCGGCGCCAGGCGGAGCGCGGCAACGCGAACCACGTGGGCGCGAGCATGCCGGGCACGGTCATCGCGCTGCACGCGAAGCCCGGGGACAAGGTGGACACGGGCGCCCCGCTGCTCACGCTCGAGGCGATGAAGATGGAGACGGTGGTGCGCGCCCCGCGCCCCGGCACGGTGCAGGAGCTGCTGCCGGCGCTCAAGAGCAGCGTGCAGGGCGGAGACCTGCTCGCCGTGCTCGCCTGAGCACAAGGCCGCTAGAGCGCCCGGTCCCGCGCGCGCGGGAGCTCTCCAGTGAGCTCCTCGCGCTCGAAGGCGGGGCCGGGCGGCAGCCACAGCTCGGCCACCGCGCCGCGGCCCTCGCGGTTCGCGAGGAGGAAGCGGCCGCCGTGCGCGGTGGCCACGCGCTGGATGATGGCGAGCCCGAGCCCCGTGCCGCGCGCCTTGGTGCTGAAGAAGGGCGAGCCCAGGCGCGCGGCGTGCTCCGCGGGGAGCCCCGCGCCGCGGTCGAGGCAGCGCACGCGCAGGCCGCCCTGGGCGCGCTCCACGCGCAGCTCCACGGGGCCGCCCGCCTCCACCCCGTTCTTCATCAGATTCAGCAGGGCGCGCGCGAGCGCGGTCTTGTCCGCCCACAGCCAGAGGGGCCCCTCGGCGTGCACGGTGACGGCGCCGGGCGCGGCCTCCAGCCCGCGCGCCACGCCGTGGGCGAGCTCGGCGAGGTCGAAGCGGCTGCGCTCGCCGTCCTGGCTCCCGGAGAAGGTGACGAGGTCGGCGGCGAGGCGGCGGATCTGCTCGAAGCTCTCCTGCTGGAAGGGGAGCAGCTCGCGCGCCGGGGCGCCGCGGCGCGCGAGCTCCAGGGTGTTCTGCAGCACGCCCAGCTGGTTGTTCACCTCGTGGGCGACGCTGGCGGCCATCTGGCGCAGCTCGGCGCGGCCCTGCTCGGCGGCGTTCACGCGCCGCTGCAGGCGCAGGCGCCGGCTCCACCAGCTGAGGCCCGCGAAGAGGGCGAGCGCCTCGAGCAGGAGGACGCCGGCGTTGAGCGCGGTGTCGCGCCGCCGCACGCTGGCGAGGTGGCGGTCCAGGGCGCCGCCCGCCCGGACGCAGGCCGCGACGCGCGCGTCCGCCTGGGCGCCCAGCGCCTCCCAGCGCGCGCGCAGGCTCTCGAGCGGGAGCGCGGCGCCGCCGAGCGCCAGCTCCTGGCGCGCGCTCTGCGCGAGCGCCGCCGTGTCCTCGAGCAGCCGGCGCAGGCGCGGCTCCTCCAGCCCCGGCACGGCGCCGGCCGAGGGGGCGAGCTCGGCGCCGCTCGCCTCCAGCGCCACCAAGAGCCCGCGCAGCTGTGCCTCGCGCTCGCGGCGCTCCTCGCGCACGGCGAGGTGCCACTCGAGCAGGCCCGCGTAGCTGGCCAGCACGGCGCGGCGGAAGTCGGTGGCCGCCTCCACGCTCGCGCGGGCGCGCACCTGGGCGGCGAGCGCCTCGCGCTCGAGCACCAGCTCCACCCAGGCGTGCAGCAGGAGCAGGAGCACGGCGCCGACGCCCAGCAGGACCACGGGACGTCTGCGCAGCAGGGACGGCATCACGGGGGCTCGGCTCCTCGGCTCCCGGTGCTCGCGCGCGGGGGCGCTCGGGCCGGGTCCCGGCCCCCAGTGTGCCCCACCCGGGGCCCCTGCACCAAAGTCTGACCCCGGGTCAGTTGACAGCTGACCCGTGGTCACCTACTCATTGACCCATGGTCATCAAGGCGGTGGCGCGGGCGCGCCGGGACGAGGACAAGGAGGGGCGCAGGCGGCAGCTGCTGGAGGCCGCCGCCCAGCTCTTCGCCCGCACGCCCTACGCCGAGCTGCGCATGGCGGAGGTGGCGGAAGGAGCGGGGCTCGCCAAGGGCACGCTGTTCCTCTACTTCCCCACGAAGGAGGCGCTGTTCCTCGCGCTGCTGGACGAGCGGCTGGGCGCCTGGTTCGAGCGGCTGGACGGGCTGCTCTCTCGCTCGGACGGGCGCTGGACGGTGGCGCGGGTGGTGCGCGCGGTGGCCGGCTCGCTCGAGGGGGACGAGGCGCTCCTGCGGCTGGTGCCGGTGTGGCAGACGGTGCTCGAGCACAACGTGACGCGCGCCCAGCTGCAGCCCTTCAAGGAGCGGCTGCTCGCGCGCCAGCTGCTCACCGGGGCCCTGCTGGAGAAGCGCCTGCCCTTCCTCGAGCCCGGGGAGGGGGCGCGGCTGCTGCTGCACGTGCACGCGCTGGTGTCCGGCCTGCGCCAGCTCGCGGACCCCGCGCCAGTGGTGCGGGCGCTGCTGCAGGAGGACCCGCGGCTCGCGCCCCTGTGCGTCGACTTCTCGCGCGAGCTCGGCTTCGCGCTCACCCACCTGCTGCGGGGACTCGAGCTGCGCGCGGCGCGGCCCCCCGCCAGGAGCACCCCATGACGACCCTCCCCTCCCCGGCCTCCCCTCCTGCTCCCGCTCGCCCGCTCGCGCTGCTCACCGGGGCCTCGAGCGGCATCGGGCTGGACTTCGCGCACCTGCTCGCGGCGGACGGGCACGACCTGGTGCTGGTGGCGCGCACGCAGGGCGCGCTGCAGGCGCTCGCCGAGCAGCTCGCGCGCGAGCACGGGGCGCGCTGCCAGGTGGTGGCGGCGGACCTCTCCGAAGAGGCCGGGGTGCAGCGCGTGCTCGCGGCGCTCTCCGGGGCGGGCCGGCCGGTGGAGGTGCTGGTGAACAACGCGGGCTACGCGAGCTACGGCCCCTTCGCCGAGGCGGACGCGCAGGGGGAGCTGCGGATGATCCAGCTCAACGTGCTCGCGCTCACCGCGCTCACCCGGGCGCTGCTGCCGGGGATGCTCGAGCGGCGGCGCGGCCGCATCCTCAACGTCGCCTCCACGGCGGCCTTCCAGCCGGGGCCGCTGATGGCGGTGTACTACGCGACCAAGGCGTACGTGCTCAGCTTCTCCGAGGCGCTCGCCAACGAGACCCGGGGCACGGGGGTGAGCGTCACCTGCCTCTGCCCCGGCCCCACGAAGACGGGCTTCCAGGCGCGCGCGCAGATGCAGGAGAGCCGGCTGGTGAAGGGCCGCACCATCATGGACTCGCGCACGGTGGCGCGCGCGGGCTACGCGGGGCTCCTGGCGGGGCGCCCCGTGGTCATCCCGGGCCTCAAGAACAAGGTGCTCGCCCAGAGCGTGCGCCTGCTGCCCCGCCGCGCCGTGACCACCCTCGTCCGCAGTGCCCAGGAGCGCTCCCATGTCTGACGCCCGCCTCGCCGCCGTCCCCTCCCCCACGCCCGGCACCCCCTTCGACCCGGCCCCCCTGCGCGCCCTCTTCGAGCGCCAGCAGGCGCGGCGCTGGCAGGTGGCCTCCTCGGATGCGCGCGCGCGCCGCGAGAAGCTCGAGCGGCTGCGCAAGGCGATCGTCGCGCGGCGCGAGGAGCTGGCGGAGGCCATCTACCGGGACTTCCGCAAGCCGCGCGCCGAGGTGGAGAGCAGCGAGGTGCTCACGAGCCTGCTCGAGCTCAGCCACACCATCAAGCACCTCGCGCGCTGGATGCGCCCGCGCAAGGTGAAGGGGGGCGTGGCGCTCGCCGGCACGCACAGCCACCTCCTCCGCGAGCCGCTGGGGGTGGTCCTCATCATCGCGCCGTGGAACTACCCCTTCAGCCTGCTCATCAACCCGCTGGTGGCGGCGATCGCCGCGGGCAACTGCGTGGTGCTCAAGCCGAGCGAGAAGACGCCGCACACCAGCGCCTTCCTCGCGCGGCTGGTGAAGGACCTGTACGACGACGCCGAGGTGGCGCTGGTGGAGGGCGGCGCGGAGGTGGGCGACGCGCTCTTGCAGCTGCCCTTCGACCACTTCTTCTTCACCGGCGGCCCCCGCGTGGGGCGCAAGGTGATGGAGGCCGCGGCGAAGCACCTCTCCGGGGTCACGCTGGAGCTGGGTGGCAAGAGCCCGGCGATCGTGGACGCGAGCGCGGACCTCAAGGCCACGGCCGAGCGGCTGGTGTGGGGCAAGTTCCTCAACGGCGGGCAGACCTGCATCGCGCCGGACTACGTGCACGTGCACGCCTCGAAGCGGGAGGCGCTGCTGGCAGAGCTCAAGGCCACGCTCGCGCGCTTCTACGGCGAGACGGAGGAGGCGCGGGCGGCGAGCCCGGACTTCAGCCGCATCGTGGACGACGGGGGCTTCCGCCGCCTGAGCGCGATGCTGGAGGGCAGCGTCGCCTCGGGCGCGCGGGTGGAGGCGGGCGGGCGCACGGACGCGGCCACGCGCTACATCGCGCCCACGGTGCTCTCCGAGGTGAAGCCGGAGATGCCGGTGATGCAGGAGGAGATCTTCGGCCCGCTGCTGCCCGTGCTCAGCTACGAGCGGGACGAGGAGGTGACGGACCTCATCCGGCGGCTCGGCAAGCCGCTCGCCCTCTACCTCTTCACGAAGGACGAGGCCGCGGTGCAGCGCTGGCTCGCGCGCACCACCTCGGGCGGCACGTCCGTGAACACCACGCTGCTGCACATCCTCAACCCGAACCTGCCCTTCGGCGGGGTGGGCGGCAGCGGCCAGGGCAGCTACCACGGCGAGTTCGGCTTCCGCGCCTTCAGCCACGAGCGCGGCGTGCTGCGCCAGGGCAAGGTGGACCTCTCCAAGAACTTCTTCCCGCCCTACACGGCGAAGAAGGCGAAGCTGGCGCGCTGGCTCAGCCGCCTCTTCGAGTAGCGCTGCGCTAGGGTGCGGGGCCGTGCTCACGCTCGCCCCGCACCCGCTCCTGGACGCCGTCGTCTTCACCGCGCAGCTGCCCGCGCCGCTCGGCGAGCTGCCCGCGCCCGGGTGGCTCTCCGCGCTGCTGCAGCCGGGGGCGCCCGCGCCGCTGCAGGCGGACGACGCGGTGCGCGGCCACGTGCGAGACCTGCTGCGCCACGGGGGCTACAAGCCCACGGGGCGGGGCAAGCCCGCGAGCGAGTACCTGGTGCGCGCGGCGGGCGAGGGCGCGCTCTCCTCCATCAACGCGGCGGTGGACGCGTGCAACGCGGTGAGCCTGCACTCGGGGCTGCCGGTGAGCGTGGTGGACCTCGCGCGGGCGCAGCGCCCCTTTCGCATCGAGGTGGCCCCCGCGGGAAGCGCGTACGTGTTCAACGCCTCGGGGCAGAGCATCGACCTCGCGGGGCTGCTCTGCCTCTTCGATGCGCAGGGCGCTTGTGCGAACGCGGTGAAGGACGCGCAGCGCACGAAGACGCACGCGGGCACGCGGGAGACGCTCAGCGTGCTGTGGGGCACGAAGGCGCTGCCCGGCCGCAGCGAGGCCGCGTACGCGTGGTACCGCGCGCTGCTCGAGAAGCTCGGCGCCACCGTGGAGCGCGTGGGCTAGCTACTCCACCGCGAGCGTCGCGCTGCCCTGCAGCGTGCGCCCCAGCGTGAGCCACAGCGCGCCTGCGGCCGGGTCCACCGTGGCGAAGTAGTCCACGTCCGGCTGCAGCGCCGCGCCGTCCAGCGTCACGCGCGTGGGCGGCTGGGCGCTCGTCCACCCGTGCAGCACCAGCACCGGGTGCTGCAGGGCCGCGCCGCTGCCCACGCCGAAGCGCACGGTCGCAGCGCCCTGCGCGGCCTGCACCTCCCACGTCCCGTACACGGGGTTGTAGCCCGCGGGCTGGTAGGCGGCGGTGTCGGTGCGGCCCACGCCGGCGGGACCCTGGGTGAGCACGCTGCCGCGCGTGGCGCTCAGGGTGGTCCGCTGCACGGCCTCCACCTGGGCCACCTGTGCGAGCACGGGGTCCTGGGCGTGGGTGCCGAGCACCACGTGCACGGCGTAGCTCTGGAAGGGGTAGCCCACGAGGCGCGGCGTCTCCTCGCCCATGGCGTTGTAGGCGGCCTGCCCCACGGCGCCGTAGTTGGTGCCCCAGGCGAGCCGGTGCGAGCGGGTGGTGAAGGGCAGCTCGTACTGGTTGAGCTGGTAGGGCCAGTTGTAGTCCTCGGGCATGGGCCCCGCGTCCGAGCGCTTGCCCCAGCTCGGGTAGAACCAGAAGCCGCCCGCGTCGTGCTGCTGCCAGGTCTGGGTCTGCACCGCGCCCATCTCCGCGTCCGGCTGCGCGGTCCACATGCGCACGTAGGGCACGGTGTTGGCTTGCGTGTAGTCCCAGCCGCTCGCCTGCGTGACGGGGCTCGCGAGGCTGCGGAAGCGGTAGTGGTCGCCCCAGCCCACGCCGGCCACGTCCGCGCCCACGTCGCCGTCGAAGCGCAGGTCGCCGTAGGGCGAGCGGGTGTCGGCGTTGACGGCGTTCCTCCCCGCGGGCGTGCAGTCGTAGGTGACGGCCCACACCGGGTGGTCGCGCCCGGTGGCGAAGAACCAGTGCACGGTGGCGTCCACCGGGTGGCCATCCAGGGTGAGGCGCCAGCGGAACTCGTGGATGGCGTGGTGGCGCCCCGCGAGCACCGCGCGCCCCGTGCCCGCGAAGCCGTACGAGAGGGCGGCGCTGTTGCCGAAGTGGTTCACGAGGTAGCCGAAGCCCGGGTGGTCCGTGGAGTTTCCGCCGCTGCTGCGCACCGCGCCCCCCACCTCGTAGGTGTGGCGGCGCAGGTACCCGCCCCACTTGCCGGCGGGATCCCTCACGTCGTTGCGCACGAGCGCCGCCGAGCGCGGGCGGCACGCGGCGTCGCGCCAGGTGTAGCGGTCCGAGCGGTAGCCGCTGTCCACGCTCACGTCGCGCTGCACCTCGAGCCCGGGGCAGGCGCTCGCGCCCGGCAGGGGCTCGGGCGGGACGGGCGGGCCCGGCGGCGTCCCGGGCGTGTCCGGCGTGCCGGAGTCCGCGGGGCCCGGGCTCTCGGCCTCCGGGCCGCCGGGGGCGGGGCTGCCGGAGCAGGCGGCGGCGGCGGCCGAGAGGAAGAGCAGGAGCAGCGCGCGGGCGCCGCGATGGACGTGGTTCGGCATGCAGTGAGCCCCCCGGTGAAGCGAGGACCCACCTCTAGTGCGAGTGCGGGGCGGAGGCGAGCGCCGCGTGCGCCGGGCGTGCGCTCTCCGCCAGGGCTGCCTGCGCGGCCGGCGGGCGGCTCAGTGCATGGACGCGCCGCCGCTCTCGAGCGGGGTGTGCAGGGGCGCGGCGTGCATGAGGGGCAGCGCCACGTAGAAGGTGGCGCCCTTGCCCGCCTCGCTCTCCACCCAGATGCGCCCGCCGTGGCGCTCCACGATGTCGCGCGAGATGTAGAGCCCGAGGCCGAGGCCCCCGTAGGAGTGGGTGGAGACGTTGCGCGCGCGGAAGTAGCGGTCGAAGAGGTGCTCCTGGTCGTCCTGCGGGATGCCGATGCCCTCGTCGCGCACGCTCAAGAGCGCGAGGTCCCCGCGCGCCATCAGCCCCACGTGCACGCGGCTGCCCGAGGGGCTGTACTTGAGCGCGTTCTCCAGCAGGTTCACCACCACCTGCTCGAGCCGGTCCGGGTCGCCGCGCACCATCAGCCCCTCCGCGCACTCGGTGACGATGCGGCCGCGGGCGCTCTCCTGCGAGAGCGCGGCGACGGCGTGCGCCACCAGGGCGTCCAGCTGGGTGGGCTTGGGGTGCAGCGCGAGCCGGCCCGCCTCGATGCGGCTCGCGTCCAGCAGGTCGTTGATGAGGCTGGTCATGCGCACCAGCTGCCGGCGGCTGCGGCGCAGCAGCGAGGGGTCGATGTGCTCGCCCTGCTCCAGCTTGCGCTCGAGCGCGGCGAGGCGCAGCGCGAGCGGGGTGAGGGGCGTCTTGAGCTCGTGGCTCGCGATGGAGAGGAAGTCGTCGCGCACCTGGATGGCCTTCTTCGCCTCGGTGTAGAGGCGGCTGAGCTCGTCCTCCACGCGCTTGCGCTCGGTCACGTCCTCGGCCACCGCGCCCACGCCCAGCACGTGCCCGTCCGCCGTCTCCACCCGGTAGAAGCTGCCCTCCCAGTCGAGCCGCGGCCCGGGCACGCCGAGGCTGACGCTGTCCACGTGGTAGCGCACCACCGGCTCGCCCGTCTCCAGCACGTGGCGCACCAGGGGCTCGCCCACGGAGGCGGCCCGCCGCCCCACCACCTCCTGCAGCGTGCGCCCGGTGTGCTCCTCCACGCTCCGGCGCGTCATGCCCGCCATCACGTCGTTCACCCGCACGAAGCGCAGGGACGCGTCCAGGAAGGCGAGCCCGATGGGGGCGGTGCGGTACAGCGTGTCCAGCTGCGCGAGCGTGGTGCTGCGCTCGAACTCCACGCGCCGCTGCAGGCTCACGTCCTCCACCAGCGCCACGCCGCCCGTCACCCGCCCGTCCGGGCCGTGGCAGGGGCTGAACTTGGCGCGCACGGGCGTCACCTTGGGCGCGGTGGTGGAGGCGTAGTCCCCCTCGTAGAAGCTGCGCTCCCCGGCGAGCGTGTGGCGCACGCAGGCCACCACCCGCTCGTCGCGCAGGGTGAGCAGGTTGAGCCCGATGAGCTGGCGGCGCGAGGAGCCGAGGATGCGCACCATCGGGTCGTTGCACGCGGTCATCACGCCCGCGGCGTCGAAGTGGAAGAGGCCGAGCGGCGCGTTGTCGAACACGAGCCGGTAGAGCGGGTCCACGCCGCCGCCGCTCGCGCTCAGCCGCTGCTCCACCGCGGCGCAGCTCCCGCCGTCGCCCTCACCACCGGCGCCTGCATCGGCGCCAGCGCCGCCCGAGTCGAAGTCGAGGCGCTCGGGCAGCTGGCGCAGGGTGACGACGGTGAAGCCCTCGCCCTCGCCGCTGCCGCCGGGGCTCACGCTGGCGAAGGCGTCCAGGTGCACGCCGTTGCGCCGCAGCAGGGTGAGGCGGGTGGGGCGCCGCTCGCCGGCCTCGAACTGGGCGAGCTCGCGCTGCAGCCACGCGCGCGACACCGCGTCAGGCCCCTCTTTGGCCCCGTCGCCTCCGGGCGGCGCGGGCATGAGCCGGGCGAAGGGCTGGCCCACGGCCTCGCTCAGCGGCCAGCCGAGCAGGCGCTCGGCGGCGGGGTTGAGGTGCAGGATGCGCCCCGCGCGGTCGAGCGTCACCAGCGGCGCGCGCAGCGCGGCGACGATCTCCTGGAAAGGGGGCACGACGACGGCGGGCATGCGCGGGGTCCCTCAGCGCCAAGGGTATGCACCTCCCCCTAGCGCGGCAGGCTCTGCGCGGCGCGCGGCACCGGCTGCACGGCCGGCAGGGCCACCCGGAACTCCGTGCCCACGCCCGGCTCGCTCCACACGCTGATGCTGCCGCCCAGGGCGGTGACGATGCCGTGGCTCACGGAGAGCCCCAGCCCGGTGCCCACGCCCGGGGGCTTGGTGGTGAAGAAGGGGTCGAAGATGCGCCGCTGCACCTCGGGGCTCATCCCGCTGCCGCTGTCGCGCACGCTCACCACCACGCGCCCCTGCGCATCCACGCGGGTGCCCACCCGCACGCAGTGGCGCTCGGGCGCGCCCTCGGGGATGGCCTGGGCGGCGTTGAGCACCAGGTTGAGCAGCACCTGGCTCAGCCCCCCCGCGCTGCCCTCCACCGCCGGCACGGGCAGGAGGCTGCGCTCCACGCGGGCGCGCGCGGCGAGCGTCTTGCCCGCCATGCGCAGCGCCCGCTCCACCACGGCCACCACGTCCACGGCGCCCGCGCGGTCGCGCCCGCCGCGCGCGAAGTCGCGCAGGTCCGCGACGATGTGCTTCACCCGCGCGCCGCCATCCGCCGCCTCGCGCAGCGCCTCGCGCAGCTCGCCCATGCGCGCGCGCAGCTCCGAGAGCTGCCGCGCGTCCAGCGCCGGCCCCGCGAGCAGCGCGTCCACCGCCTCCAGCTCCTCGGCGGCGTAGTGCACGTTGCTCAGGGTGAAGGCGAGCGGGTTGTTGATCTCGTGCGCCACGCCGGCCGCGAGCGTGCCCAGCGCGGCGAGCCGCTCGTTGAGCGCGAGCTGCTCCTGCATGCGCCTTCGCGCGCTCACGTCCCGGAAGACGAGCACCGCGCCCAGCAGCCGCCCCTCGTCGTCCCGGATGGGCCCGGTGCTCAGGTCCACCGGCAGCTCGCCGCGCGAGCGCGAGCCGAGCAGCAGCGTCGTCGCCTCGCCGGGCGCGCGCGCAGGCTCGCCGCCCACCTCCAGCACGCCCTGCAGCGGGCAGGGCGCGCTCGCCCCGGGCCGCTCCGGCAGCACCCGCAGCACGGCCGAGAGCGGCTGGCCCAGCGCCTCGGCCTCGGTGAAGCCGGTGAGCTGCTCGGCCACCGCGTTCACCAGCGCCACGCGCCCCGCCGCGTCCACCACGACGACGCCCTCGCCGATGGCGTGCAGCGTGGTGGTGAGCCACGCCTCGCGCTCGCGCAGGCGCGCCTCGAGCGCGTGGCGCTGCAGCGCGAGCTCCACCGTGGCCGCGAGCGCGCCGGGGCGGATGGGCAGCTGCAGGTAGCCGTGGGGCGTGGTGGAGCGCGAGACGGCGGCGCTCTCGGCGCTGCCCGCGCCCAGGTACACCACCGGCACGCCGGCGCGCCCCTGCAGCGCCGCGCCCGTCGCCGCGCCCGCGCCCTCCAGCCGCTCGTCCAGCAGCACCAGGTCCGGGCGCACCGCGTCCAGGTGGCGCAGCGCCTCGTCCGCGCTGCGCGCGAGCTGCGGCACCCGGTGCCCGAGCGCGCACAGCGCCTCCGCCAGCGCGCGCGCCACCTCCTGCTCTTCCTCCACCACCAGGATGGTCGCCATTGTCGTCTGCCGTGGGCCTCGACCGGATAGCCAGAAGCGGGCCAGGGGCGGGGGCCCGTGGTTGCGGGAGGATGTGGGGGGAGCCGGGGGGTCGGGGCGGACCGTGCGGGGGGCGCGGGGTGGCGCTCGACCCCTCGGGCAGGCAGGCGGGCCCGCCGGAGCGCTCCGCGGGGAGGCTGCGCGCCGGTGGCGGGCAGCAGCGGGGCTGATGGGCGCGCGGCGACGTGCGGTGGCGCGCCGGGGGTGGGCGTGGCATGAGAGGCGCCATGTCCCCTGCCCCCTCGCCCCGCGCCTTCCGGGCCCTCGCCTGGGGCGTGCTCGCCTTCAGCCTCGCCGTGGTGCTCTGGGGCGCGTTCGTGCGCGCCACCGGCTCGGGGGCGGGCTGCGGCGACCACTGGCCGGTGTGCAACGGCCAGGTGCTGCCGCGCACCCCCACGGTGGCCACGCTCATCGAGTACACGCACCGGCTCACCAGCGCGCTGGTGGGGCTGGGGGCGGTGGCGCTCTTCGTGTGGGGGCGGCGCGCGCACCCGCGCGGCCACCCGGTGCGCCTGGGCGTGGCGCTGGGGCTCGCGCTGATGCTGCTGGAGGGGGCGCTGGGCGCGGGGCTGGTGAAGCTGCAGCTGGTGGCGCAGAACCCCTCGGCCATGCGCGCCTTCGCGATGAGCGCGCACCTGGTGAACACCTTCCTGCTGCTCGCCGCGCAGGCGCTCACCTGCGTGTGGGGGGCCGGGGGGCGCGAGCGCCCGCGGCTGCGCGGCCAGGGCCCGGCCGGCCCGCTCGTGCTGCTGTGCGCCGGCGGGATGCTGGTGCTCGGGGTGAGCGGGGCCATCGCTGCGCTGGGCGACACGCTCTTTCCCGCGAGCAGCCTCGCGCACGGCTTCGCGCAGGACCTGGACCCCGGCGCGCACTTCCTCCTGCGCCTGCGCGCGCTGCACCCGCTGCTCGCGGTGCTGGTGGGCGCGGGCGTGGTGGGCGCGGCGGCGCTGGTGGCGCGCGCGCGCCCCCACTCCCCGGAGGTGCAGCGCGCCGCGCGCACCCTGGGGCTGCTCTACGCGCTGCAGCTCGCGGCCGGGGTGGTGAACCTGGTGCTGCTCGCGCCGGTGGCGATGCAGCTGGTGCACCTGCTGCTCGCGGACCTGGTGTGGATCTCCCTCGTGCGCCTGGGCGCGCTCGCGCTGGCGGCGCCCGCGCCCGCGCCGCTGCCGACCGAGCAGCGGCCGGTCGCCGCCTGAGCGGCGATTGAACCCGGAGGGCCGGGCGTGAGAAGAAGTGGGCGATGTCATCGCGCGCCCGTGGCCCCCTCGAGCTGAGCTTCAACGTCGGCCCCTTCCCCGTCACCGTCGAGCCCTTCTTCTGGCTGACGACGGCCCTGCTGGGGGCCAGCTCGCGCATCACCACGCCGGTGGAGGCCGCCGTGTGGGCCGCGGTGTGCTTCGTCTCCATCCTGGTGCACGAGCTGGGGCACGCGCTGGTGGGGCGCGCCTTCGGCGCCCGCTCCTACATCCGGCTGCACTGGATGGGCGGCACCTGCCACGCCGACCGCGCGCTGAGCCGCTGGCGCGACGTGCTGATGTCCGCCGCGGGCCCTGGCGCGAACTTCCTGCTCGGCGGCCTCGTGGGGCTCGTCGCGCACGTGCTGCCGCCCACCAGCTTCCTCGGCTACTTCACCTACGGGATGCTGCAGGCGGTGAACTTCGGCTGGGGCCTCTTCAACCTGCTGCCCGTGCTCCCGCTGGACGGAGGCCACATCCTCGCCGGCTTCCTCGGCCCCACGCGCCGCCGCGCGGCGTACTTCCTCAGCACGGTGGTGGCGCTGGCGGTGATCGCGCTCGCCCTGCACGAGCAGGCGCGCTTCCGGGTCATCTTCTTCGCGCTGCTCGCCCTGCAGAACGTGCAGGCGCTGCTCGCCGAGCAGTCCGCGCCGCGCGTGCGCCGCCAGCGCCCCGCCCCGCCCGAGCCGGACGCGCTGCCGCGCGGCTGGACGGCGCTGCACGCAGGCCAGCTGCACGAGGCCGCGCGCCTCGCAGGCCTCGCGCGCAGCGCCGCGAGCACCGCCGAGGCGCTCAACGCCGCGCGCGACCTCGCGGCCTGGGTGGCGCTCGCCGAGGGCGACGCCGGGGCGGCCCTGCGGCACCTGGAGAAGGTGGCTCCGCCGAGCGCCGCGCGCGCCCTGAGCTGGGCGCTCGCGATGGAGGCGGCCGGAGCGCCCGAGCGCGCCCTGCCCCACGCGCTGCGCGCGCTGCAGCAGGAGCCCTCGGACACCACCGCCTCGCTCGCCGTGCGGCTCCTGCTGGGCCAGGGCCAGCTCGAGGAGGCCGAGCGCGCGTGCACCGCGCACGCGTGGAAGAGCGCCGCGCTCGCGGACTCGCAGCGCGGCGCGGTGGCGCTCGCGCGCGGGCAGCACGCGCTCGCGGCGGGGCTCTACGCCGCGGCCTTCGGCAGCGCCGCGCGCGCCGCGGACGCGGTGCAGGCGGCCACGGCGCACGCGCGCGGGGGCCAGCTCGAGCAGGCGGCCCAGTGGCTCTCGCGCGCCCTGGACGCGGGCTACGAGGACCTCGCGCAGCTCGCCTCGGACCCCGCGCTCGCGCCCGTGCTGCAGGCCGCGCCGGGGCTCGCCGCGCGCCTCGCCGCCAGCGCGTGAGGCCCCCCTAGCGCAGGCGCGCGAGCGCGAAGCGCACCTGCTGGCCGGGCACCGGGTGCTCGGCGTAGCGCGCGGCGAACTGGAAGCCCACGGGCACGCCGCGCCCGTCCACCTCGAAGCGGATGTAGCCCGCGCCCGCGCCTCCGCGCCGCTCTTCGGCGTCCCGTACGTCCGGGTAGCTGCGGCAGGCGGCATCCTGCGCCGCTGCCGCCGCGCGCGCGCGGGCGTCATGGCCCCGGGCGGCGAGCGCCGCCTGCACGTCGTCGCAGCCGTAGTGCTCGAGCGAGGAGGCGTCCAGCGCGAGCACGAAGGCGTGCGTCGCGTCCTGCCACGCAGGCGGCGCCGCCACGATGAGCAGGTGCCCGGTGTCCCCGCGCACGTGCGCGGGCCGCGCGGGCTCGCACCATGCCCCGAGGCACCACGCCACGAGGTCTCCGGGGCGCAGGTCCGCGAGCCGCGCCACGCGGGCGTAGGGTGCACCCGGAGGCAGGGCGGAGAGGTAGCGCCAGAAGAGGTAGGCGCGCGGGTACGGGAGGTGGCGCTCCTGGGGCTCGGCGTCCTTCAGCGCGAGCACGGCGCGGTAGTAGCGCGGGTCCGCCAGGTGCTGCAGCTGGTAGCTCACCCAGCCCGAGCAGTCCGCGTCCACCGAGACGCTCCCGTCCTCCGCCTGCGCGACCTGGGCGCCGTGCCCGTCGCCCTCGTGCCGGTAGCGCGTGGCGCGCAGGCTGCGGGTGAGCCCCTGCACGTGCTCGAGCAGCTGCAGGCCCGGCGACTGCGCCACCGCCCCGGCGGCCGCCGCCGCAATCGAGCCCAGCACCCCCGCGAGCCTCGCGCTGCGTCCCCTCGCGCTGCATCCCATCTTCCGGCTCTCCTCAGGGCAGCGCGGTGGCCGCGAGCTGCACCTCCACCTGCACCTCGTCGCGCACCGCGACGGTGCCCAGCAGCTTCTTGTAAGGCTTGATGCCGAAGGCGCTCTGCTTGAAGGTGACGGCCCCCTGCGCGCGGAGGTGGCCTGCGTCCCAGTGCAGGTCCACCGGGAGCGAGAGCGGCGCGCGGTGGCCGTGCAGCTCGAGCCACCCGGTGAGCGTGGCGCGCATCCCCTGGCGGTCGGCCCCCCGGCTCTGCACGAGCAGGTGCTGCAGCGCGAAGCGCGCCTCCGGGAAGCGCTGCACGTCCAGCACGCGCGGGCTGCGCATCTCCTGCTCCACCTTCTGGTGGTCCTCGTCCGAGAGCCCGGGCTCCACGTCGTGCAGCGAGTCGAGCTGCGCGCTCAGCTGCAGGGTGGCCTCCGCAGGCGCCTGAGGGTCGAAGCGCAGCGCCGCGCTCCAGCGGTCCGCGACGAGGTGGTGGTCGTGCAGCTGCGAGGCGAAGGCGCCCGCGCGAAACACCCGCACCCCGAGCGAGCTGTGCGCCGGATCCACGCGCCACGCGGCGGCCTGCACCGCGGCGGGCCACAGCGCGAGGAGGAGCAACAGCAGCCCCGCCTGCCGTCCAGCCCCGTCCTGCGCGTGCCCGAGCCGCATCCTCGCAGCCTCGTCCCTCAGGCCTGGTTGCCCATGGGACCGCGGTACGCCCAGCGCGCCGGCCAGGCGCCTGCTAGCGCCGCTCGCGCCGGTCGCCGATGACGCGCGCGGGGACGCCGGCGACGATGGCGTAGGCGGGCACGTCGCGCGTGACGACGGCGCCCATGCCCACCACCGCGTGGTCTCCCACCGTGACGCCGTCGGTGATGCCCGCGTTGGCGCCCACCCACACGTCGCGCCCGAGCACGATGCCGCGGCTCTTCACCGGCTGCTCGCGCACGGGGCGCTCGGGGGCGAGCCCGTGGTCGAAGGCGTAGAGCGTGGCGCCGGTGGCGATGCGGCTGCCCTCGCCGATGCGGATGCCGCCCGCGCCGCCGTCCAGGCTCACGCGCGCGTTGAGGCTCACGTGCGCCTCGAGCACCACCGGCCCGTGCACGAAGGCGTCCGCCGCGATGCTGCAGCCGGGGCCCACGCGGATGGCGCGCCCCGGCTCCGCGAAGAGGCGCGCCTCGGGCGCCACGAAGCAGCCCTCGGCGATCTCCACCGTCTCCAGCTCGCAGAAGTGGCGCTGCACCTCGCGCTGCCAGGCCTCCGCCCACGCGCGGTGGCGGGGCTTGAGGGTGAAGTAGAGCCAGGGCATCCAGGACAGGCGCAGCTTGTGCTGCTCGCGCCGGCGCAGCGCAAGCGCGGCACTGTCCGCCGCATCGCTCGCGTGGGTCTCGGCGGACGCGTCGGCTTCGGGCTCTGGAGGCGGGCGGCGCGAGGAGGACACGGGGCGTCTGCCTACCACGCCGGCCCCGGGCGCGTCAGGCGGGCGCGCCGGAGGCCTCGGGCAGCAGCGCCCGCAGCCCCGCGGCCAGCGTGCCCAGCTGCTGGCTCGTCCGGGTCACCTGCCCGGCGAGCAGCGCCTGGGCCTCCATGCGCTGCAGCAGCTGCGCGGTGCGGCGGGAGATCTCCTCGGTGGCGCCCGCCTGGGCGACCGCGTCCTGCGCGTTCTCGCGCATCGCGCCCTCGGTGTCCGCCACGCTGACGAGCACGTGGCCCAGCGTCTCGTGCGTCTCGGCGTAGATGGCGAGGAAGCGCCCGGTGCGCTCGCGCACCGCGTCCACGCTCGCCACGGTGCCGTCCATCTGCCGCTGCAGCTCGAGCACCACCGTGCCCACCTCGCGGCTGCTCGCCGCGCTCGCCTGCGCGAGCTGGCGCACCTCCGCCGCGATGACGGCAAAGCCCGCCCCCTGCGCTCCCGAGCGGCTCGCCTCGATGCCCGCGTTCACCGCGAGCATCTGCGTCTGCGCCGCCATCTCCTGCACCCCGTCCACGAAGCGGCCGATGCGCTCCGCGTGCGCCTGCAGCTTGCGGAAGGAGGCCTCGCTGCGCGCCACCGCCTGGTCGATCTCGCGCGCCCCCTCCTCCACGCCGGCGAGCAGGCTCTGCACCGTCTGGGCGTAGGCCTGGGCCTCCGCCGCCGTGCTCGCGCCGCCGCGGCTGCGCTCCTGCAGCGCGCGTGCGGCGCGCGCCATCTGCTCGGTCGCGGCCGCCATCTGCTCGCTCGCGCTGCGGCTCTCGGCGCTGCCGTGCGACAGCTCGTTCGCGCCCTGAGCGAGCTGCGACACGGAGCCGGCGAGCGTGGCCACCGCCTGCGTCACCTGGCCGCGGCTCGCCTCGAGCGCGCCGAGCGCCGTCTGCATCTCCTCGCGCAGGAGGAAGCTGCGGCGGTGGGCGCGGAAGAGGTTGTCCACGAGGTAGGCCATGGCCGCCGCGGCCAGCATCAGCACGGCGGTGTCCCACACCTTGAGCGAGAGCGCGCGCCCGCCGCCCCACGCGAGCTCCACCCCCAGGTGCCCCAGGCCGAACAGCGCGAGCAGGCCCAGCCGCGCCCCCGCGTGCAGCGGCAGGTAGCTGAGGCAGGCGAGCAGGATGATGGAGAGCGCCGCCAGGTGCATGGAGGAGCCCAGGCCCTGGCCGAGCTGGAAGTAGCCCCGGTCGATCCCCGCGAAGTACGCCGCGCTCATGGGCAGCACCACGAGCGCGCGCAGGCGCGCGGGCAGCCGGTACAGCCCCAGGCTCGCCAGCGGCAGCAGCGCCCAGGGCAGGCGCAGCAGCGCGAGCGTGCCCCAGGCCGGAGGACTGCGGCCCACCAGCACGGCCTCGAGCCGGTCGGCGAGCACCAGCAGGGGGCACATCACCACCGCGAGCACACCCAGCGCGCGCAGCCGCGTGCGCCAGCGTCCGTCGAGGTAGTGCGCGTAGGCGCGCAGCTGCGGGGAGGAGAAGCGACTGCGGGGACGGGGGCTCATCGAGGCGGGCACGGTTCGCGGCGCATCGTCGCGGCCTGCCCCGGGTTTGTCCAACCCGCCTGGACACCCGGTGCGCCGCACGGCAGGCAGGCAGCCTGCGGCGGCGCGGCCCGGGGGCCTGTGCGACTAGGTGGGCTGCGCCTCGACGGCCGCCCCCGCCTCCTGCGGCGGGAAGGTGGTGGAGGGCGCACCGCGCACCAGCGGGCGCAGGATGAACATCCGGAACATGAAGCCCCACCAGCTGCGCACCAGCAGCTCCGGGTGGATGTTCTGCGCCACCTGGGCGTGCAGCGCCGGCGTCTGGCTCCAGTGCACGCCGGGCTTCTGGTGGTGCACCGTGTGGTAGCCGTTGTTGAAGAGCAGCGCGTTGAGCACCGGCGAGACGAAGTTGCGGGAGTGGTTCCACTGGCTCCCGGTGTGCGTCTCGATGTGCTGCACGTAGTTGAAGACCTGGATGGTGAAGAGCGAGACCTGCTGCGGGATGAAGACGAAGACGAGCGCCTTCCGCCAGTCGAGCAAGAACAGCAGCGCCATCACCCCGAAGAGCACCCCGAACTCGCTCGCGGCCATGCGCCACGCCTTGGGGTCGCGCCGGCGCAGGTCGCGCATGTAGGCGCGGATCTCCGGCCCCTGCGCGATGCCCGTGAGCGTGGGGTACACCAGCAGGCTCAGCAGGTGGTTGCCCTTGAAGAACTTGGGGCCGCGGCTGCTGTCGCCGGGCGCGAAGTTGAGCTTGTGGTGCGCCTGGTTGTGCGTGGGCACCCAGCTCACCGCCGGCACGCCGTAGAACATGGCGATGACGTAGCTGGTGAAGAGGTTCGCCTTGCGGCTCTTCCACATGCCCAGGTGGTTGTGGTTGTGGCTGATGACCGCCACGGTGATGCCCATGAACAGGCCCAGCACGTACAGCGGCCACACGAAGTGCGGCAGGTTCCACTGCAGCGCGCACAGCGCCACGGCGAAGACGAGATAGGCGACCGTGCGGCGGTCGGCAGAGTAGCGGAGCAAAGCAGGGCCTCCTCGCGAGGCGGTGACGGGGGGAGCCGGGGACGACGGGTCCCCACCCTACCCGACCCCGGGGTGAACACGCAGCGCCATCCTTCCCCCCAGGTTCGCCTGCCGGGCAGCCGGGCGGCCTCAGTCCCCGCGCAGGCCTCGCGGGACCAGCAGCCGCTCCGCGCCCTCGAAGAGGGCGTGCACGGAGAGTGCGAGCAGGGCCGCCGGCACCGCGCCCTCCAGCAGCAGCGCGGTGTTCGCGAGCCGGATGCCGCTGAGGATGGGCTGCCCGTAGCCGCCCGCGCCCACCAGCGCGCCCAGGGTCGCGGTGCCCACGTTGATGATGGCCGCCGTCTTCACGCCCGCGAGCACGCTGCGCGAGGCGAGCGGCAGCTCCACCCGCCACAGCTGCGTGCGCGGCGGCAGCCCCAGCGCCTCGGCGGACTCGCGCACGTCCGCGGGGATGGAGGCGAGCCCTGCCGCCGTACTGCGCACGATGGGCAGCAGGCTGTAGAGGAAGAGCGCCGCGATGGCCGGCCGCGCCCCGATGCCCAGCAGCGGGATGAGCAGCACCAGCAGCGCGAGCGAGGGCACCGTCTGCAGGAGCCCCGTCCCCGCGAGCACCGCCTGCCCCAGCCGCGGGCGCCTTGCCGCGAGCACGCCCAGGGGCAGCGAGACGAGCAGCGCGGCGAGGAGGCTCACCCCCACCAGCGTGAGGTGCTCGCGCGTGCGCTGCAGCAGCCGGGCAACGAGCCGCGGCTCCGTTGACCGGGCCGCCGCGGACGGGGCGAGCCCGAGGCGCTGCTGCAGGAAGTCGCGCGCCACCTGCGCCTCCGGCACGTGCTCGAGCTGCGCGCGCGCATTGAGCGCCACCATGGTGGGCGCATCCAGCGCGCCCTCGAGCCGCGCGAGCGCGTGCGCGACCTCCGGTGCACCGTGCGCCCACGCCTCGCGCGTGAGGAGCACGGCGTCGTAGGCGGGGAAGTGGTGCAGGTCGTCCTCGAGCACGCGCAGGGAGAGGGACTTCACCTCGGGGTCGGTGGAGTAGAGGTCCGTGACCTGGATGGCGTTGCTCACCAGCGCCCGGTAGGCGAGGTCGTGGTCCAGCCCCGTCACCCGCGCGGGCGAGAGGCCGTAGCGCTGCGCGAGCGCGCGCCAGCCGTCCGCGCGCCCCATGAACTCGTTGCTGAAGCCCAACGCGAGCGCCGGGTGGCGGCGCAGGTCGCTGATGCGCCGGATGCCGAGCCGCTCGGCCTCGCTCTCGCGCATCCCGAGCGCGTAGGTGTTGTTGAAGCCGAGCGGGCGCGACATGCGCACGCCCACCTTGCCGAGCGCCCCCGCGAGCGCCGCGTCGTCCGGGAGCTGCTGCCCCGCGAAGAGCTCCTGGCGCAGCGTGCCGGTGTACTCGGGGTATGCATCGAGCTCGCCGCGCAGGAGCGCCTCCCAGAGGACGCGCGTCCCCCCCAGCTCGCGCCGGTGCTCCACCCGCGCGCCCGCGCTCGCCGCCACCTGCGCCGCGAGCTCGCCCAGCAGCACCGACTCGGTGAACTTCTTGCTCCCCACGCGGAAGGTGGGCGCCTGCGCGTGCGAGCACGCGAGCAGCGCGAGGAGCAGCAGCGCCGCGCGCCTCACGGCAGTTCCTCCGGGCGGGGGCGCGCCTGCGCCTCGAGGAAGCGGGTGACGAAGGGGTCCGCGGGCGCGCGCGCGAGCTCGCCCAGGGTGCCCTCCTGCACGAGCCGCCCCTCGCGCAGCAGCACCACGTGCTCGCCGAGCACGGCGGCCTCCGCGAGGTCGTGCGTGACGAGCACCACCGTCTTGCGCAGCTCGGCGAAGAGCGCGCGCAGGTCCTGCTGCAGCTCGGCGCGCACCAGCGGGTCGAGCGCGCCCAGCGGCTCGTCGAGCAGCAGGACCATGGGGTCCAGCGCGAGCGCGCGCATGAGGCTCACGCGCTGGCGCTGCCCGCCGCTCAGGCCATTGGGAAAGCGCGCGAGGCCCTCCTCGGGGAAGCGCGTGAGGGCGCACAGCGCGTGCAGCCGCTCCTCGCCGCGCGCGCGGTCCCAGCCGAGGTGGCGCGGCAGGAGCAACACGTTGTCCCGGGCGCTCAGGTGGGGAAAGAGCCCGCCACCCTGCAGGCAGTAGCCCATGCGCCTTCGCGCGGCGCGCACGTCCTGTGTGGAGAGCGGCTCGCCGTCGAAGAGGACGCGGCCCGAGTCCGGCAGCAGCAGCCCGTTCATCAGCTTGAGCAGTGTGCTCTTGCCGCAGCCGCTGGGGCCGAGCAGCACGGTGGTGCGGCCCGTGGGGATGCGCAGTGAGAGCGGGTGCAGGGCCTGCGTGGCTCCGAAGCGCTTGGACACCCCCTCCAGCTCGAACATGCGCCCTTCATAGCGACGCGGGCCTTTTGCGTGCGACCCCACGGCGTCCGATGTGTCCTCCCTCTCCCTCTGCGAGAAGGTCGGGGTGAGGGAGGTGGACGCTCCCTCGCCTGCTCAGCAAGCACCCGTCCGCGACCGCGCTTCCGCCCCCGCCCCGCCGCCTCCACCCTTGGCCCGATGGAGCGAGACGCGACACCGGAGCTGGGCAAGACCGAAGTCCCCCTCGTGGCCGCGGCGCCCACGCCCCTTCCCGAGCCTGCCGCGTCGCGCCGCCGCCGCCCCGCGCGCCTGCCGGAGGGCGACTTCCGCAGCGTGGACGAGCGCATGGCGGAGGGGCGCGCGCTGCGCAAGAAGTGCCCGCGCAAGAGCCACGCGGAGTGCGGGCTCGCGCGCGGGAGAGACCCGCTGAAGCAGCTCGCCGCGTCGGACCGCGGGCGCCTCCCCTGGCTCGTGCCGGTGCGCCACGAGCGCATGGCGGAGTCCGCCTTCGCCTTCCTGCGCGGCACGCCCTTCGTGATGGCGGCGGACCTCTCGCGCACGCCGGTGTCGGGGCTGCGCAGCCAGATCTGCGGCGACGCGCACCTCGCCAACTTCGGCCTCTTCGCCACCGCCGAGCGCCACCTCGTCTTCGACCTCAACGACTTCGACGAGACGCTGCCCGGCCCCTTCGAGTGGGACGTGAAGCGGCTCGCGGCGAGCTGCGTCGTCGCGGCGCGCCAGAGCGGTCTCGGGGGCAAGCTGGGGCAGAAGGCGGCGCGGCGCGCGGTGCGGGCGTACCGCAAGCAGATGCGCCAGCTCGCGGGCCTGGGGCTGCTCGAGGTCTGGGGCCTGCGTACGGATGCGCATGCGCTGTACGCGGAGTCCGAGCGCTCGCGGGCGGTCGCGGCCGAGGCAGTGGAGAAGGCGCGCAAGCGCACCAGCGCGCACGCGGTGGAGAAGCTCACCGTGGAGCGCGACGGGGAGCGCCACCTCGCCTACCAGCCGCCGCTGCTCTTCCCCCTCTCCGCGGTGAAGATGGACATCAGCGAGGCCGAGCTGCAGCGGCGCATGCGCCGCCTCACCCACGGGTACTTCGCCTCCCTGGACCCGGCGGTGCGAGACCTCTGCATGCGCTACCGGCGGCGGGAGTGGGGCTTCAAGGTGGTGGGCGTGGGCAGCGTGGGGATGCAGGCCTACGTCGTGCTGTGCGAGGGCAACGGCGCGGAGGACCCGCTGGTGCTGCAGGTGAAGGAGGCGCAGGCGAGCGTGCTCGAGCCCTACCTCGGCGCGAGCCCCGCGCGCAGCGCCGGAGAGCGCGTGGTGGTGGGGCAGAAGCGCATGCAGGCCGGCTCGGACCTCTTCCTCGGCTGGACGCACGTGCGCGGCATGGGCTCCTTCTACGTGCGCCAGCTGCGCGACATGAAGGGCGGCCTGGACGTCGAGGAGCTCGAGGCCGACGTCTTCCTCGACTACGCGGACGCCTGCGGCGCCACGCTCGCGCGCGCCCATGCCCGCACGGGGGACGCAGCGGCCATCGCGGGCTACCTCGGCAGCGGCGAGCACTTCGACCACGCGGTGGCGGACTACGCCTGCAGCTACGCGGACCAGGTGGAGCAGGACGCCGAGCGCTTCGTGGAGGCGCGCCGTAAGGAGACCCAGGCCCTCACGCACTGAGGCGAGGCAGTCCCCTCTCCCTCTGGGAGAGGGCCAGGGTGAGGGATAGACGCCGAGAGCGCACGCGCCGATTGAGCGTTAGTCTTCGAGACAGCGACGCTATGTCCCCCGACTCCGACACCCCGGTGCTGCTCTACGACGGCCTGTGCGGCTTCTGCGACCGCGCGGTGCAGTTCGTGCTCGCGCGCGACCGCCACGCCCGCCTGCGCTTCGCGCCGCTGCAGGGGGAGTTCGCGCGCGGGGTGCTCGAGCGCCACCCGCAGCTTCGCCAGGTGGACTCGCTCATCTTGGTAGAGCCGGGGGCCGCTGCCGGCGAGGAGCGCGTGCACGTGCGCAGCAGTGGGGCGCTGCGGGTGGCGCATTACCTCGGAGGTGCGTGGCGCGCGGCCGCCTTGCTGCGAGTGGTGCCGCGCCCACTGCGAGACCTCGCGTACGACGCCTTCGCGCGCTTGCGCTACCGCGTCTTCGGCCGGCACGACACCTGCCCCATCCCGGCTCCCGAGCACCGCGCGCGCTTCCTGGCCTGAGCGCTAATCCACCACCCACCAGATGGCCTTGCGCAGGAAGCTGTACCAGGGGCTGTGCGACTCGGGGTCGCCGGGGTGGATCTCCTTCGCGTGGGTGAGGTCCTGCTGGAACACCTGCGCGAGGCGCGCCGCCACGGCCGGATCCTCGACCACGAGCGAGCCCTCCTCGAGTTTCTCCATCGAGTAGGGGTCCAGGTTGTTGCTGCCCACGGCGATGACCGCGTCGTCCACGAGGATGGTCTTCGCGTGCATCATCGAGGGCTGGTACTCGTAGATGCGCACGCCGGCGGCGAGCAGCTTCTTGTAGGTGCCGCGCTGCGCGTCTCGGATGGGCTTGATGTCGTGGATGGGGCCCGGCGCGAGCACGCGCACGTCCACGCCCTCCTGCGCCTTGCGCTCCAGCTTCATCACCAGCGCGTCGGAGGGCACGAAGTAGGAGTTGGAGATCCACAGCCGCTTGTGCGCCGCGCTGAAGAGCACCTGGCTCATGCGCTCGCCGTAGGTCACGCCGGCCTCGGAAGAGGACGCGACGAAGGTGGCCTTCGCGGTGCCGCTCGGGTCCGGCTCGGGCTCGGGGTAGGCCGCGGGGGGCAGCAGCTTTCCGCCGGCCTCGAGCCAGTTCTCGGTGAAGGCGAGCTGCATCGCGCGCACCGCCGGGCCGCCGGTGACGCGCGCGTGCTCGTCGCGCCACTCCTCCTCGCTGAGGCCGTTGCCCTCCCAGCTCTTCCAGACGCCGAAGCCACCGGTGACGCCCACCTTGCCGTCCACGATGAGCAGCTTGCGGTGGTTGCGGCTGGAGAAGTCGCGCTCGCCGTCGCCCGGCTTGTTGAACACCTTCACCCCGCAGCCGATCTGCTCGAGCCGGGGCTTCACCTCCTCCTCGAACTTCGTGCTGCCGATCTTGTCCGCGATGACGCGGCAGGTGACGCCCGCGCGGGTGCGCTCCGCGAGCGCCTCGATGAGGCGGTCGGAGGGGTGCGAGGGGCGCCAGATGTAGGCGACGATGTTGACGGAGGACTGCGCCTTCTTGATCTCCTCCACCATCACGTCGAAGACGCGTCCGTTCTCGATGAGGTCCACCCGGTGCCCGGGCTCCCCCACTGCGGACGTGGCCTCCTCCAGCGCGAGCCAGAAGCCCGGCCCGGAGGACGGCACTTCCGCATCTGCCAGGTACTGCACGCTCCCCTCCTCCGACCGACAGGCGAGCAGGAGCGCGCCGCCGAGGAGGAACGCAGAGAATCGGTTCATTCCGCGAAGCTAGCCACGGCGGGCGGCAAGGCAGCCCCGCGGCCCGGGCGCTGCTCACCACCACACGTCTTGGCGCTCCCGGCAGGCCCTGCTAGAGCGCCGCGCGTGGCTCCCCGCTCCCTCCCGCCTCTCGCCCTGCTCGCCCTCGTGCTCGCGGCCCCGGCTGCTCGCGCGCAGATCGTCAACGTCCAGTCGCTCTTCACCGAGGAGGCGCCCCTGGGCCCCTCCGCCAGCGGCGAGGTCTCGGTGGAGTGGCGCACGGGCGCCAACGACCTGTTCTCCGCGCGCGGCTCCCTGGTGGGTCAGTACCGCACCGAGCGCGAGGCGCTGCTGGGGGTGGTGCGCGGCGAGTACGGCAAGAGCAACGGCGAGCGCATCCTCGCGCGCACGCTGGAGCACCTGCGCGGCCGCCAGCAGCTCTCCGAGCGCTGGGCGGCGGAGGCCTTCGCCCAGCACGAGTACGACGCCTTCCGCCGCCTGCAGCTGCGCATGCTGCTGGGCGCCGGGCCCCGGGTGCGCCTGCTCACGGCCGAGCGGCTGCAGCTGACGGGCGGGCTCGCGGTGATGTTCGAGCGCGAGCGGCTCGCGAATGACGCGCAGGTGGACGCGGGCGAGCGCAGCACGGCCCTGCGCCTGTCCAGCTACGGGCTGGGCAAGTGGGTGCTGGGCGAGAACGTGAGCCTGGTGGAGACCTTCTACGTGCAGCCGCGCGTGGACCTGCCCGCTGACCTGCGCCTGCTCAACGAGACCTCCTTCGTGGTGAAGGCGAACAAGCACCTGAGCCTCGCCGTGAGCTTCACCGCCACCTACGACAGCCGCCCGCCCGCCACCATCCCCCGCGCGGACACCCAGCTGCGCACCACGCTGGGCTTCACGCTCTAGCTGCGACATCGGGTCGCAGGTGCGCGGGGCGCCGGACGCGGTATGACGGGGCGGAAGGCCTGCCGGTGCCGACGATGACCCCTCCGCCCTCCCCTGCCGCCGCGCTCCCCGGGCGCATGCACATCAACCTGCGCTGGTTCCTGCGCCTGCGCAGCTGGGCGCTGGTGGGTCAGGCGCTGCTGGTGCTCGCGATGCACGCGGGCCTCGGCGTGGCGCTGCCCCTGACCGCGCTGGTGGCGCTGCTCGCGCTGGAGGCGGCGAGCACGGTGCTCTTGCGCGTGTGGCTGCCGCGAAGGGTTCACCTCACCGCGCGCACGCTCGCGGGCGTGATGCTGTGGGACTGCGCCGTGCTCACGCTGCTGCTCTTCCTCATGGGCGGCTCGTTCAACCCCTTCACCACGCTGTACCTGGTGAACATCGCGCTCGCCGCGGTGCTGCTGCCCGCGCGCCTCGCCTGGGGGGTGCTCGCCGCGACGCTGCTCGCCTTCGCCTCGCTCTTCGTGCTGCAGGAGCGCCCGGCGCCCTTCGGCCTCCAGCTGCCCGGGCATGCGGAGATGATGCGCCTGCACCTGCACGGCATGTGGGTGGCGTTCGCGGTGGCCGGCGCCTTCATCGTGCACTTCGTGCAGCGGGTCACCAGCGCGCTCGCCGCGCGCGAGGCGGAGCTGGCGCGCGCGGTGAGCTTGTCCGCGCGCAAGGACAAGGTGGCCTCGCTCGCCACGCTCGCCGCGGGCGCCGCGCACGAGCTCGCGAGCCCCCTGGGCACGATTGCCGTCGCGAGCCGCGAACTGGAGCGCGCGCTGGAGGGTGGCCCCGCGCGAGAGGACGTGCAGCTCATCCGCCAGCAGGTGGCGCGCTGCCGCGACATCCTGCAGCAGATGGCCGCGGACGCAGGGCAGCTGAGCGGCGAGCCCTTCGTGCAGCAGCCGGTGGCCGCGTGGGTGGAGGCGGCGCTCGCGGAGCTGCCGGAGGCCGCGCGCGTGGAGCGGCCCGTGGGGCCCGCGCTGCAGGCGACGGTGCGCGGCCCGCCGCGGGCGCTCGCGCGGGTGCTGCGCGGGCTGGTGAAGAACGCGCTGCAGGCCTCGCCCGCGGAGGCGAGGGTGCGCGTGAGCGCCGAGCGGGTGGACGGCGCGCTGCGGGTGGCGGTGCAGGACTCGGGGCGCGGGATGAGCCCGGAGACGCTCGCGCGCGCGGGCGAGCCCTTCTTCACCACGAAGGCCCCCGGCGAGGGCATGGGACTCGGGCTCTTCCTCACCCGCGCGCTGCTCGAGCAGCTCGGAGGCTCGCTGGAGCTCAGCTCGCGGCCGGGCGAGGGGACCACGGCGGCGCTGGTGCTGCCCGCGTCCGAGCAGGAAGCAGAGGTCGCGTCATGAGCGCGCCGAGCGTGCTGCTGGTAGACGACGATGCACCCCTGCGCGAGCGGCTCGCGCGGGCGCTGCGCGACCGGGGCTACGAGGTACGCAGCGCAGGAAGCACGGACGAGGCGCTCTCGCTCGCACACGAGGAGTCGCCGGAGCTCGCGGTGATCGACCTGCGCATGCCGGGGCGCAGCGGGCTGGAGCTGCTCAAGGAGCTGCGCGCGCAGGACCCGGGCACGCAGGTGCTGGTGCTCACGGGCTACGGGAGCATCGGCACGGCAGTCGAGGCGACGAAGCTCGGTGCGGTGGGCTACCTGCAGAAGCCGGTGGACGCGGACGAGCTGCTCGCGGCCTTCGCAGGGCAGACCGCGCCCGCGAGCATCGAGACGCCGTCGCTGGAGCAGGTGGAGTGGGAGCACATCCAGCGCGTGCTCGCCGATTGCGACGGAAGCATCAGCGAGGCGGCGCGCCGGCTCGGGCTGCACCGCCGCAGCCTGCAGCGCAAGCTGAGCAAGTACGCGCCGAAGTAGGAGGGGCCACGGAAGCCCCGCCTGGTCCCACCGCGTCCTCCCTCTCCCCCTGGGTGAGGGTGCCGGGCGAAGCTGCGTCGTCCTGGAAAAGTGAGCAGACGAGAGACGTCACGCCTTCCGCGTGAGCGCTTGCGCATACCGCGCCAGCGAGCGGTTGTACCGCGGCAGGTGCCGCGAGAGCGCCCCGAGCGCGAGCCCCACCGCCTCGCGCTCTCGGCCCACCTCCACGAGCGCGAGCGCGAGAAACGCACTCACCGCGTCATCCAGCTCATCCGAGCCCGCGGCCCGCTCCTCGGTGAGCAGCGCCACGCTCTCCTCGACCTGTCCCAGGTTGCGCAGCGTGCTCGCGAGCTGAATCGTGGCCCGCCGACGCCGGATTCCCGTGAGCCCCGCGGCGAGCGCCTGGCGATACAAGGGCGCAGCCTCCGCCTCGTGGCTCGTGGAGTCGTGCGCGGAGGCGAGCTCGAAGAGCGCCACCGCATTGCCCACCGGGACCTCTGCCGCGAGTGCCCGCATCCGGGCAAGGAAGTCCTGTGGTGGCATCTCATCGAGAGCAGCCCACAGCGCTGCAATGCGTTGTTCCCATTCGGTACCAGCGGCCGTCATCCGTGAAGTCCTTTCGCGTGGGGCGCCTCTTCCTGGAGGATTCGCCGAGCGGCGTCCACGGAGGTCTGGACCGGACCGCGGGCGAGTCCCCATGCGGCGAGCAGACGGACGAAGGGGTGATGCGCCTCCAGGCCCTGCTCGAGCACTGGAAGGCGTTCGCTCTCGGCCCTTCCAGCGGCGACATCGATCGCCGCCCGCTGGACCTGGAGGGCCATGCGCATCTCGCCGGCGCCGGGCCACCAGGGTGGCACCTGGGACAGTCGCTGCACCGCGCTGTGGAGGCGCTCTGCCTCGGCGAGGTCATGCTGGCAGAGCAGTGCAATCCACAGCTCGGCATTGAGCCGGCATGACTGCACGAGCGGAGCGCGCCCCTCCCAGCGCACCGCATCCAGCTGCTGACGGGCTGCCACCTCTTCACCGAAGAGCGCGTACAACTGCGCTCGCGACTGCGCTTCGTACGCATCGCGGTCGGGGATGCGCCGCATCCGCTGCATCTCGCTGTGGACGTACGAGAGGCCATCGAAGACGTCCGATGAGCGCAGCGTCCGCGCGAGCTGGCGATAGCGCTCCCTGCGCCTCCGCTTTGCCACCACGAAGCCATTGCCGAGGACGAGCAGGAAGATTCCGCCCGCTACCGCCATGCCCATCAGCGGGCGAGGTGGGGTGGAGGGACGCTCACTGCGCTCCACGCGGTGGGCGTCCAGGGGCTGCGTGCCTCCGGTCGCGGGAGCAGTGCGCGCGAGATAGAAGTAGTAGGCGCTGAAGAGTCCCAGCAGCGCCACCCAGAGCGCAGCCATGCGGAGCAGCCGCTGCCGGGTGCGTGCCTCGTGCGTCCCGGTGAGCACCTTCAGCAGGTAGGCGGTGTTCTTCTCGCGACTCATGGCTGCAGCGTTCTACCGCATCCTGCACTGCCCAGCCGCACGCCCTCCTGGACGGCCCTTCACGGGTGCAGCGGAAGCGCCGCCCCGAACGCGACGAAGATGCCGCCGCACACCCGGTTGAAGCGCTTGCCCACGCGCGCGAGCCAGGGGCGCACCCGGCCCGCGGCGCTCGCAAGGGCGTACTCGACGGCAAACTCCGTCACCGCGTAGGTCACCGCCAGCGCCGCGAACTGCGCCGCGAGGCCCCGGTGCGGGTCGATGAACTGCGGGAGGAAGGCGCTGAAGAAGAGCAGGACCTTGGGGTTGGTCGCGGCCGAGAGGAAGCCCTGGCGGAAGAGCGTCCCGCCCCGGGCCTCGGTGGGCGCGGCACGCACCTCGGTGTCGACGGCGGGAGAGCGCCACACCTGGATGCCGAGCCACACGAGGTAGGCGCCGCCCATCCACTTGAGCGCCACGAGCCACGTCACCGACGCCCGCACCAGCGTCCCGATGCCGAAGAGGCAGAGCGCGATGATGCCCACGAAGCCCAGCACGCCCCCGAAGACGGTGAACAGCGTCTTGCGGCTCCCGTGCAGCGCGCCGTGCGTGAGGACGAGGAGGCTGTTGGGACCCGGCGTGAGCGACAGGCCGATGCAGGCGACGAGGTAGACGAGCCAGGTGTCGAAGCGCATGCCTGAAGCCTGTGAGGCCGCGGGCCTTGCCGACAAACCATTCGTCGTCACAGGATGCGTGAGTCTGGCTCACACATGTTCGACCGCCTCCCGCCCCTGCAGACCCTGCGCGCCTTCGAGGCCACCGGCCGGCTGCTGAGCATGACGCGGGCGGCGAAGGAGCTGCACGTCACCCACGGCGCCGTGAGCCGGCACATCAAGACGCTCGAGGAGGACCTCGGGGTGGCGCTGTTCCGCAGGCTCACGCGCCAGCTCGTCCTCACCGAGGCGGGCGCGGAGCTGCTCGTGGCCGTCACCCGCGTACTCGGGGAGCTCACGCGCGAGGCCGAGCGCCTCCGCACCCAGGACCGCGTGTCGCGCCTCACCATCAGCACCAGCATCTCGTTCGCGAGCAAGTGGCTCGCCCCGCGCCTGCACCGGCTGCAGGCCCGCCACCCTGAGCTCGACATCCACCTGGACGTGACGGACGCCGAGGTGGACCTGAACGACGGCCAGGTCGACGCTGCCATCCGCTACGGCAACGGTCCCTACCGGCGCGCGCTCTCCGAGCGCATTCTCCAGGAGACGGTGACGCCGGTGTGCAGCCCGGCCTACCTCGCGCAGCACGGCGCGCTGCCCTCCCCCGCGAGCCTCGTGCGCTGCACGCTGCTGCACGAGGACCGCATGCTCGCGAACTGGGAGCAGTGGCTCGCCCTGGCGGGAGTCGACCGGGCGCGCCACGGCAGGGGTCCTGCCTACAGCCACGGCAGCATGGCCATCGACGCGGCCATCCGCGGCGAGGGCGTTGCGCTGGGGCGCAGCGCGCTGGTGGCGGACGACATCGCCGCGGGGCGACTCGTCGCGCCCTTCCCGCAGCTGCGGCTCACGGCCGAGCGCGGCTATGACCTCGTCTACCGCACGGGCAATCGCAGCCACCCCAAGGTGTGCGCGCTGCGCGACTGGCTCGAGGAGGAGCTGCGGCCATTCCGCACGGAGTGACCCCGGGTCATGCCCAGGCGAGCCCGAGGTCGCGCTCGAAGCCCTGCCGACCCGTGACGGTGAGCCGCACGCCGCGTCCCTCCGGTGCGCGCGCCACCCACTTGCGTTCGAAGAGGCACTCGGCGAGCGCGGCGCCCAGCGCGCCTGCGAGGTGCGGCCTGCGCTCGCTCCAGTCGAGGCAGGGCCTCGCGAAGGCGCGCTTGCCGCGCGCGAGCCGCTCCAGGTCCACGCCGAGGTGCGCGAAGTAGCGCTCGCCCTCCGCAGTGAGCGCGTAGGCATCCTCGCCGCCGGCGAGGTGCCCCTTGCGCTCCAGCGCGCCGACGAGGTCCACGGCGAGCTTCCCCGCGAGGTGGTCGTAGCAGGTGCGCGCGAAGCGCAGGGGCTCGGGCACGCGCGCGGCGGCGCGGGCCGCGGGGGTGAGGAGGCTGAGTGCTTCCAGCGCGCGCGCGACCTCGGGGCCCGCGAGCCGGTAGTAGCGGTGGCGGCCCTGCGCGGCCACCTGCACGAGGCCTCCCTCGAGCAACTGGGCGAGGTGCGCGCTCGCGGTCTGCGGGGTGATGCCGGCCTCGCGCGCGAGCTCTCCGGCAGTGCGCGCCGCGCCGTCGAGCAGGCGGGTGAGCATGTGGGCGCGGGCGGGCTCGCCGATGAGGTGGGCGGGAAGCGCGAGGTCGAAGTGGCGGGACATGGTGAGTGAAAGAGTAACGGGCGCCGGGCGCGGACGTTTCGCTCCGCACCGAAGCATCGCGGGGCCTCGCAGGTCCAGCCTCCTCGCATGCCTACGCCCCGCCACCGCGTCATCCAGCCGCGCATCCTCTATTTCGGCACGCCCGTCGCCCTGCTGAGCACCCTGCAGCCGGACGGCAGCGCCAACCTCAGCCCCTTCTCCAGCGTGTGGGCGCTGGACGATCGGCTCATCGTAGGGCTCGGCCTGCTGGGCCAGGGGCTCGCGAACCTGCAGCGCACGCGCGAGGCGGTCGTGAACCTGCCCTCCCCTGCGCTGTGGGAGCAGGTGGAACGGCTGGGGCCCACCACGGGGCGAGACCCGGTGCCGGTGGAGAAGCGGCAGATGGGCTACCGCTTCGAGCCGCGCAAGTTCGAGCGCGCAGGACTCACGCCCTTGCCCTCGGACACGGTGGGCGCCCCACGGGTCGCCGAGTGCCCGCTGCAGCTGGAGACGCGGCTCCTCGAGGTGCGCGGCTCGTGGCAGACGCCCGAGCAAGACGAGCCTGGCTTCGCCATCGCCGAGCTGCAGGTGACGCGCGTGCATGCGCACGAGGACATCACCGTGCCGGGCACGCACCACGTGGACCCCGCGCGCTGGGGCCCGCTGCTCTACGTGTTCCGGCACTACGTGGGGACCAGTGGCGCGCTCGGGCGCAACTTCCGTGCGGAGACGTGAAGCACTGTCCCCTCTCCCTTTGGGAGAGGGTCGGGGTGAGGGATTCCTACTCGCACCCTCGAGCCCACGAGGCCCCGTGGCGATACAGTAGGCGCGCATGCTCCGCGCCCCTTCCATCGTCGCACTCTGGCTGCTCGCCTCTGCGTGTGCGGGGCACCCGCCGAGCCCTTCGAGCGCCGGGGCGTCAGGTCTTCCTTCGGCGGATGCGCTGCTTCGGGAGGTCGACCGTGACGGCGCCCAGCAGGTCGTCACACGCCTGTGGAACGCGCCCGGGCAATGGGAGTCGCTGTGCGCGCGCGTCCAGTCGGGAGCGGCCGCATGGATCGAGGTCGCGCGCAGGTTGCGGCCGGGTACCGATGCGGGACCTTCCGAGGATCTCGCCATCTCTCTCGCGCTCGCGTTACCCGAAGCCCCGGAGAATGTGCTGCACCTCGTGGTCGGGGACCTTCTGCCGCTGGAGACGGTGTGCACCCCGCCGCACCTAGAGCCCGCGTCGGGCGTGGCCGAGCGCTGGACGGAGCGAGCCTTGAAAGCGCTCGGCCAGGTGGAGGCCCCTGCCCTGCGGGAGCGACGCGACGCGTGCCGGGCAATGCTCCTCCAACAACTCCATCCGCAAGCGCAGTAGGCACGCGCAGCGCGCCGGCATCCTGGTGGCCCGGCAGGCGTGGGACCGAGCCGCACGCGGGGCCCGCTGCCCGGCGACGCGCGGCGGACGGATGTTGCCGGCACGCTCACCAACGGACGCATCGCCGCACGCGTCCGGCCGCTCGGTGCGCGCCGCTCCCTATCCTCACCCCCCGGAGGAACGCCCCGCATGAAGACCCGCGCCGCCGTCGCCTACGAAGCCGGAAAGCCGCTCGTCATCGAGGAGGTGGACCTCGAGGGCCCGCGGGCCGGCGAGGTGCTCGTGGAGATCAAGGCCACGGGCGTGTGCCACACGGACGAGTTCACGCGCTCGGGCGCGGACCCGGAGGGGCTCTTTCCCGTCATCTTCGGCCACGAGGGCGCGGGCATCGTGCGCGAGGTGGGCGCGGGCGTCACCAGCGTGAAGCCGGGCGACCACGTCATCCCGCTCTACACGCCCGAGTGCCGCAACTGTAAGTCCTGCCTCAGCCGCAAGACGAACCTGTGCACCGCCATCCGCAGCACGCAGGGACAGGGGCTGATGCCGGACGGCACCAGCCGCTTCAGCATCAAGGGCAAGAAGATCCACCACTACATGGGCTGCAGCACCTTCGCGAACCACACGGTGCTGCCGGAGATCGCGGTGGCGAAGGTGCGCTCCGACGCCCCCTTCGACAAGATCTGCTACATCGGCTGCGGCGTGACCACGGGCATCGGCGCGGTGCTCTTCACCGCGAAGGTGGAGGCGGGCGCGAGCGTGGTGGTGTTCGGCCTGGGAGGCATCGGGCTCAACGTCGTGCAGGGCGCGAAGCTCGTCGGCGCGGACAAGATCATCGGCGTGGACGTGAACCCCGCGCGCGAGGCGCTCGCGCGCCAGTTCGGCCTCACCCACTTCGTGAACCCGAAGGAGGTGCAGGGCGACCTGGTCGCGCACCTGGTGGAGCTCACCGGCGGCGGCGCGGACTACAGCTTCGAGTGCGTGGGCAACGTGAAGCTGATGCGCCAGGCGCTCGAGTGCTGCCACCGCGGCTGGGGGGTGAGCACCATCATCGGGGTCGCGGGCGCGGGGCAGGAGATCTCCACCCGCCCCTTCCAGCTGGTGACGGGGCGCGTGTGGAAGGGCTCGGCCTTCGGCGGGGCGCGCGGGCGCACGGACGTGCCGCGCATCGTGGACTGGTACATGGACAAGAAGATCGAGATCGACCGGCTCATCACCCACAAGCTGCCGCTCGAGCGCATCAACGAGGCCTTCGACCTGATGCACGAGGGCAAGAGCATCCGCACGGTGGTGGAGTTCTGATGGCCGCGGCGCCGAGCCACACCGTGCGCAGCGAGCACCGCGCCTTCGGCGGCGTGCAGGGCTTCTACGAGCACGCGAGCGAGGCCTGTGCGGGGCCCATGCGCTTCAGCGTCTTCCTCCCGCCCGGCGCCGTCCCGGGGCGCGAAGCGCCGGCGCTCTACTACCTCGCGGGCCTCACCTGCACCGAGGAGACCTTCATGGCGAAGGCCGGGGCGCAGCGGGTGGCCGCGGAGCTGGGCCTCGCGCTCGTCACCTGCGACACCTCTCCGCGCGCCGCGCGCTTTCCCGGCGACGACGCCGCGTGGGACTTCGGCCAGGGCGCGGGCTTCTACCTCGATGCCACGCGCGAGCCCTGGCGCCAGGCCTACCGCATGGAGACCTACGTCACCCGCGAGCTGCGGCAGGCGGTGGAGGCGGGCTTCCCCGTGCGCAAGGACGTGCGCGGCCTCTTCGGCCACTCGATGGGCGGCCACGGCGCGCTCACCCTCGCGCTGCGCCACCCGCAGGACTACGCGAGCGTGAGCGCCTTCGCCCCCATCGTGGCGCCATCTCGAGTCCCATGGGGCCAGAAGGCCTTCGCGGGCTACCTCGGCGAGGACCGCGCGGCGTGGGCCGAGCACGACGCGGTGGCGCTGCTCGAGTCGGGGCGACGCCTGCCCGGCACCCTGCTCGTGGACCAGGGCACGGCGGACAAGTTCCTCGAGCGCGAGCTGCGCCCCGAGCTGCTCGAGGCCGCGTGCCGCAGGGCCGGCCAGCCGCTGCAGCTGCGCCGCCACGAGGGCTACGACCACGGCTACTACTTCATCGCCACGCTCGTGGAGGAGCACCTGCGCCACCACGCGCGCACATTGAAGCCGTGACGACGCCCTGACGCGCACCCGAGCCGCGCTTCTCCTGCGCAGCAGTGAGCCTGAGCACATGCGGTTGCGGTACAGGCCGTGCCCGCTAGAGTTCGACGCGTGTGCAGCGGCGTCGCGGCGCCTGCGCGGCAGGGAGCGAGCGGACGCTCGGCTCCTCGCGGCCCCGGTCGCTGCGCACACGAGGGCCGGCCCTTTCGCGCCGGAGGGCCCACAGCGGGCGTGGACGGAGAGGTGACATGGACATCTTGATCTTCGTGGGCGGCGCCGTGGCCTTCACCGCCCTGACGATGCTGCTCGGGCCCTGGATGTGGAGCTCGAACTGGCACAACTGGCGCATGTTCCGGGACAAGAACGCGCCCCCGCCGCCTCCTCCGGGGCCGGAGCACGCCCGCCAGCCGCCCCTGCCGCCCCGCGACTCCCGGCCGCCCGACTCCGCGCCGCGCGAGTAGCTGCAATCGCCGCCCTGCGCGCCCGTAGGCCTCCCGGACTGGCTTCGGAGGCCCCATGGACACGTTCACCGGTGACCTGCGCCACGCGCTGCGGGGCCTGCGCCGCACCCCTGGCTTCGCGCTCACCTGCATCTTGATGCTGGCGGTGGGCATCGGGGCGAGCACCGCCCTCTTCAGCGTGGTGGAGGGGGTGCTGCTGCGCCCCCTGCCCTACCCCCACCCCGAGCGCCTCGTGCGCGTCTCGCAGGTGGCCACGGACGGGCACCTGATGCAGTTCAGCGACCCGAACTTCGAGGACGTGCAGGCGCGCGTGCACGGCTTCGAGGCGCTCGCACAGCTCGCCGCCGGCCAGGAGGTGGCAGTCACGGGGGCGGACGCGCCCACCTTCGCCGAGCTGGCCATGGTCTCGCGCGACTTCTTCCGGATGATGGGAGTGCAGCCCACGCAGGGCCGAGGCTTCCTCCCCGAGGAGCAGCAGCCGGGCGGCGCGCCCGCGGTGCTGGTGAGCGACGCCTTCTGGCGCCGGCACCTGGGCGCACGGCCCCTCACGGCCGAGCAGCGCACCCTGCGCTTCGAGGGCCGCGCGTACACGGTGGTGGGCGTGCTCCCGCCGCGCTTCGACTACCCCGCGGGCACCGAGCTGTGGACGGCGCGCGAGCTGGAGCCGCGCTACGCGAGCCGCACCGCGCACAACTGGCAGGTGGTGGGGCGGGTGCGCGAGGGCGTCGCGCTGGAGGCGGTGGGCCGCGAGCTCTCGGCCGTCGCGCGCGAGCTGAAGGCGCAGTACGGGGTGGACACGCGCATGGCGGACGCGCGCGCGGTGCCGCTGCGCGAGAGCCTGGTGGGCGGCGCGCGCCCCACGCTGCTCATCCTGCTGGGGGCCGCGGCCTTCCTGCTGCTGGTCGCGGGCGCCAACGTGACGCACCTGCTGCTCGCCCGCGCGGCCACGCGGCGGCGAGAGCTCGCGGTGCGCGTGGCGCTGGGGGCGGGGCGCGGCGCGCTGGTGCGCCAGTTCCTCACCGAGACGCTGCTGCTCACGCTCGCGGGCGGTGGGCTCGGCGTGCTGCTTGCCGCGTGGAGCGTGCAGGGGCTGCTCGCGCTCGAGCCCGGGGACCTGCCGCGCGCGGGCGAGGTGGGGGTGAACGGCGCGGTGCTCGCTTTCGCACTGGGCCTGAGTCTCCTGCTCGCGCTCGGGCTCGGGTGGGTGACGGCGCTCAAGGCCGCGGGGCAGAGCCCGTGGGAGGCGCTGGTCTCGGGCGGACGCTCGCTCGCGGGCGGCGGGGGCCGCGGGCGCGCGGCGCTGGTGGTGGGGCAGCTCGCGCTCGCGCTGGTGCTGCTGGTGGGCGCGGCGCTGCTCGCGCGCAGCTTCCTGCGCCTCTTGCAGGTGGACCCGGGCTACCGCACGCGAGGAGTGGCGATGCTGAGCGTCGTCCTGCCGCCCGCGCAGGACGAGGCCGAGGGCCTGCGCCAGGTGCGCCAGCAGCAGGTGCTCTCGGAGCGGCTGCGCGCGCTGCCCGGCGTGCAGGAGGTGGGCAGCGTGAGCGACATCCCGATGGAGGGCTTCCACCCGGACGGCACCTTCCTCGTGCTCGAGCGTCCGGACGAGGTGAAGACGCTGGAGGACTTCGGGCGGCTCGCGCGAGAGCCCACGCGCACGGGCCAGGCCGCCTACCGCATCGCGAGCGAGGGCTACTTCCGCGCGATGGGCATCCCCCTGCTGCGCGGCCGGCTCTTCGGCCCCGGCGACACGCACGACGCGCCGCACGTGGCGCTCGTCAGCGAGTCGCTCGCCCGCGCGCGCTGGCCCGGCGAGGACCCGCTGGGCAAGGTGGTGCAGTTCGGCAACATGGACGGAGACCTGACGCCCTTCACCGTGGTGGGCGTGGTGGGCGACGTGCGCGACGAGTCGCTCGACGCCGCGCCGCAGCCCACGCTCTACGGCTCCAGCCAGCAGCGGCTGAAGGACGCGGGGCGCTTCCACCTCGCGGTCTCGGGGGACAGGCTCTCGTCCGCGGCGCTCGCCCAGGCGGCGCGGCCGGTGCTGCGCGAGCTGATGCCCGAGGTGCCGCCGCGGCTGCGCACGGTGGAGGCGCTGCTCTCGGGCTCGCTCGCCGAGCGCCGCTTCAGCCTGCTCTTGCTCGGGGCCTTCGGCAGCATCGCGCTGCTGCTCGCGGTGCTGGGGCTCTACGGCGTGGTGTCCTACGCGGTGGCGCAGCGCACGCGCGAGTTCGGCATCCGCTTCGCGCTGGGAGCGAGTGCGGGCACGGTGCTGCGCGGCGTGGTGCGCGAGGCGGCGGGGCTCGCGGCGCTGGGCCTCGGCGTGGGGGCGCTGTGCGCGCTGGGGCTCACCCGGGTGCTCTCGAGCCTCGTGTACGGGGTGAGCCCGACGGATCCCCTCACCTTCGCCGCGGTCGGCCTGCTGCTGCTCTCGGTCGCCCTGCTCGCGAGCGTGGTCCCCGCGAGGCGCGCCGCGAAGGTGGACCCGATGACGGTGCTGCGCGCCGAGTGACGCCGCGGGGGAGCTTGCTTCCCCCCAGCGTGCCCCGTACCCTGGGCCCCGTCGAAAAAGGCAGGGTCGGTTGATCTGGTGAGCCCGACCCCTCTCCACGGTGGAGAGCTCTGCTCCGCGCTGCTGTTCGCGAGAACCCACGACGAGGACCCCGCTCTGAGAGCGGGGCGCTCGGACGGGTGTGTCATGCGAAGGCCGCTCTCGACAGCTCGAGGCCACGTCCCGTCCGGGTCCCACCCGAAAGGACGTACGCCATGCAGCTCAACCACCTCGACCTCCCCGTTCCCGACGTGCGCAGCACCGCCACCTTCTTCGAGCGCTTCTTCGGCTTGAGGCTGGTGGAGATGAAGGGGCGCGACGCGCTCGCCATCCTGAAGGACGAGGCCGGCTTCACGCTGGTGCTCAGTCCCGTGCGCCCAGGCGGACACGCGCTGCCCGAGCCCTTCCACGTGGGATTCCACCTGGACACGGAGGACGAGGTGCGCGCGATGCACGCGCGCATCACCGAGGGCGGCGTGGAGCGCGTGTCGCCGCTCGACCACCGCCGCGGCGCGCTGCTCTTCTACTGCTACGCGCCCGGCCCGGTGCTCGTGGAGGTGGCGCACCGGGCGTGAGCGAGAGCTGAACGTGGGGCGCAGCTGCACGACGCGCCCTCTCCCTCCGGTTCGTGAGGGGAGTGCGCTCAGTGGCAGCTCCCGCTCCCCTCGTCGTGGAACTCTCCCTTCGTGGAGAGGAACTCCCAGCGGTAGCCGTCCTCCTCGAGCGTGAGCTTGAGCACGCCGTGCACCTCCGCGCGGCGCACCTCGCTGTTCGGGAGCACTTGGACGACGGGGTAGGTCGGCGCGCCGCCCGTGCCCACGACGAACGCGCGGATGCCGCGCTCGGGGTCCGCCTCACCGAGCGGCGTCTGCGGGGCGAAGCGCTCGTAGTGGTGGTCGTGCCCGCTGAGCACCACCTCCGCGCCGGCCGCGTACAGCGCGTCCCACAGCGGCTGCAGCTCGGGCGCGCTGCCGTGGGCGCCCGAGCTGAAGCGCGGCCGGTGCCAGTACGCGAGCGTGCAGTGCGCAGGGTGTGCCGCGAGGTCCTCGCGCAGCCACCTCACCTGCGCGCTCTCCGCGCCCGCGTCCACCTCGCTGTTGAGCACCACCACGTGCCAGGTGGCCACCTCGTAGCTGTAGTAGCCGCGGCCGGGCTCGCCTGCGGCCGCCCCGAAGTACTGGAAGTAGGGGCCCGCCGCGGCGTCCGCGTAGTACTCGTGGTTTCCCGGCGCGGGGCGCGTGCGCGCGAGGTGCCGCCCCCACGTCGGCCCGTAGCAGCGCGTGAGCGTCTCGCTGCTGCCATTGGGATACGCCGCGTCCCCCAGCATGAACACCGTGCCCGGTGTCGTGTCGAGCAGCTGCGCCGTGGCCTCGTCGTCGTCCCAGTCGCAGCTGGCGATGTCCCCTGCGCCCACCAGCACCCGGGGGTCCGCGGGCAGCTCGGGCGCGGGCGGGGTGGGCGGCGGCTGCGAGCTGCAGGCGCCGAGCGCGAGCGCCGCGGCGGCGAGGAGTCGAAAGCGCGAGACCATGCCGCGCAGCATCTCCCCTTTCCTCCGCCAGGGCACGCACCTGCAACTTTCGCGAAGGGGCGGAACGTTCAGTCGCGTGCCGCGGAGCAAACGAGCGCCCTACCCCGCAGGACTACGGGGCCGCAGGGAAGGGGCACGTAGCGTTGCGCGCTCATGAGAGCCCTGTTCGCCGTGCTCGCGCTGGGAGTGGCCGTGGGCTGTGGAGGCGCAAGCCCGGTCGCCAACCCCGATCCCCAGGACCCCGGCTCGCAGGTGGACGCGGGGACGCCGCCGCCCGCGGGCCGCTGGGTGACGGGCTACTACGTGGGCTGGACGATTCCGGGTGAGCCGCGCCACATGGCGCCCGCGGACATCGACTTCGGCGCGCTCACGCACGTGCTGCACTTCGCGGTGCAGCCCGGTGCGGGAGGCGCGCTCGCAGACCCGTACAACCTGGCGCCCGAGGCCCCCGCCCTCGTCGCCGCCGCGCACGCCAAGGGCGTGAAGGTGCTGCTCTCGGTGGGCTACACCTTCACCTCCGGCGGCAGCCCGCAGTACCGCGACACCCTCATCGCGAACATCCTGAAGAAGGTGAAGGCGGGCGGCTACGACGGGGTGGACATCGACTGGGAGTCGGGCACGGACGGCGCCGAGTTCCGCGACAACTACCCACCCTTCATCCGCGCGCTGCGCGCCGAGCTGGACAAGCTCAGCCCGCGCCCGGTGCTCACCACGGCGGTGCTCTACTCGCCGCTCGCGCCCACCTCGCAGCCGCAGGCAGTGGCCAGCGTGGCGGACCTGCTCGACCAGGTGAACCTCATGACCTACTACTTCATGGACGCATGGGACGCGTCGCTGCCCACCTGGCACAACTCCGCGCTCTACGCCGCGGGCTACGTCATGCCCGGCACGAGCATCAGCCCGGGCACGGTGGACGCGGCCGTGGCGGCGTACGTCGCTGCGGGCGTGCCGGCAGCGAAGCTGGGCGTGGGCGTCCCCTTCACCGGCCAGCGCTGGCAGGGCGGGCGGCGCGCGGACGCCGCGGGCGAGGGCGTCACCGGCCCGCGCCAGCGCTGGAGCCAGGCGCCCAGCACCCGCTCGGACGTGTACCTCTTCGAGCTGCTCGCCGAGCGCAGCGCCCACCCGGCGATGACCCGGGTGTGGGACCCGGACGCGCAGGCGAGCTACGACTCGCTGGACGCCGCGGGCGCCGACGACGACCTCTTTCTCTCCTTCGACGACGCGCAGGCGATGAAGGCCAAGTGCGACTACGTGAAGGCGAAGGGGCTGGGCGGCGCCATGCTCTGGCAGCTCAACGCGGGCTTCCTCGCAGGCCAGCCGGCCGGTCAGCGCGACCCGCTGCTGCAGCTGATCAAGCGCGAGCTTCGCTAGCCGCGCGCATCTCTGGCATCCTCGGGGCCCGCGCGCGCCGCCCGCCCTCCCGGCGCGCACTTCCCCCCCATGCCGCTGTCCCCGCTCGTCCAGGACGTGCGTCTCGCGCTGCGCTCGATGCGCCGCGAGAAGGCGCTCACGCTCGTCATCCTCCTCACGCTCGCGCTCTCCATCGGGGCGACGACGGCCGTCTTCAGCACCGTGTACCAGGTGCTGTGGCGCCCCCTGCCCTACCCCGAGGGCGCGCAGCTCTACCGGCTGCTGCAGCGCACCACGCCGGGCGGAGGCGCCGGGCCCCACAAGGAGTGGGAGCGGGCGAACGTGCACGTGTGGAACGCCTGGCGCTCGGGGGCGCGGAGCTTCTCCGGCATCGAGGGCTACGTGGCCGGAAGGCAGTTGCTCAGCGCGCCCACCTCCGATGCGCGGGTGATGGTGGCGTCAGCCTCTGCCGGCTTCTTCCCGCTGCTCGGCGTGCAGCCGGTGCTGGGGCGGCTGTGGGGCGCGGAGTCGGAGGTGGCGGGGCGCGACCGCGAGGTCCTGCTCTCCTACGAGCTGTGGCAGCACGACTTCGGCGCAGACCCCGCCGTCCTCGGCCGCAGCGTGCTGCTGAACGACGTGCCCCACACCGTCGTGGGGGTGCTGCCTCCGGCTTTCCACTACGAGCCGGAAGCGGAGCTCTGGAAGCCGCTGGTCCTGGGTACTCCCGAGGAGGTGGGCACCACGCTGCGCGTCGTGGGGCGCCTGCGCCAGGGAGTCTCACCGGCCCGAGGCCAGGAGGAGCTCACGCGGCTCGCCCTCGGCGCCGAGCGCGTGCGGGGCAAGGTGCTCCGGGGCGTCGCCATGGAGTCGCTGCGCGAGATGTGGACGTCGGGCTCCGCCTCGCAGCTGCAGCTGGTGACGGCCGTCGCGGCGCTGCTGCTCCTGCTGGGCTGCGCGAACCTCACGAACCTCCTGCTCGCCCGGGCGAGCGCGCGCCAGCACGAGCTGGCGGTGCGGCTCGCGCTCGGGGCGAGCCGCGCACAGCTGGTGCGCGGGGTGCTGGTGGAGAACCTCGTGCGGGCGCTGCTCGGGGGCGCTGCGGGGCTGCTGCTCGCGGTGTGGGGGCGCGGGCTGCTCCAGACCTTCGTCCCGGCGCAGCTGGCCTCCGGCTCCGGGGTGGAGCCCTTCGTGCTGGCCATCGCGGTGCTGCTCTCCGTCGCCGTCGCGGTGGGCGTGGGCCTGCTGCCCGCGCTGCACCTCTCGCGCGGAGATGCCCGGGGCGCGCTCGCTCCCACGGTGCGCGGCACCCGGGCCACGGCGCTGGGTCTCACCCGCTCGCTGCTCGTCGTGGTGCAGCTCTCGCTCGCGATGGTGCCACTGGTGGGCGCGGGGCTGATGCTGCGCAGCGCCTGGAAGCTGCAGCACGTGCCGCTGGGCTTCATTCCCGAGGGCGTCACGGTGGGCGAGGTGTACTTCCCGGACAGCAGGTATCCCCGCCCGAGCGACGCGGCGCGCGCGATGCGCGAGCTCTCCGCGCGCATGGAGGCCCTGCCCGGCGTGACGGCGGTGGGCTTCACCCGCTCCCTGCCCCTCTCCGGCGAGATGTGGCGTCCGTCCACCGTCTTCCGCGTGGATGGGGCTGCACCCACGGACGAGCCCTCGGAGCTGCGCGCGGGGCTGGTGCGCGCGAGTGAGGGTTACTTCCGGGCGCTGGGCATCGCGCTCAAGTCCGGGCGACTGCTGGACACGGTCCCGGGTGCGCGCGGCGTGGTGGTGTCGGAGACCTTCGCGCGCCGTCACCTCGCGGGCCTCGAGGCCGTGGGCAGCCACCTATGGCTCTCCGGCGAGGACGCGCCTCGCGAGGTGCTGGGCGTGGTGGACGACGTGCCGATGGAGCGGCTCTCGTCGGCGCCCGGGGGTGACATCTACGTGCCCGCGAACGAGGACCTGTCGGACAGGATGAGCTTCGCGGTGAAGTCCGCGCTGCCCGAGACCCAGCTCCTCCGACTGCTGCGGGAGGAGGCGCGGACGGCGAGCGAGGAGCTGCGCTTCGTGCAGGCGCAGCCGCTCTCCACGCTCGTGGAGGAGAGCGCCGCGCAGACGCGCGTGGTGACGGGGCTGCTCGCGGCCTTCGCGCTGCTCGCGCTGGTGCTCGCGGCCGTCGGCCTCTACGGCCTGCTCGCCTTCTGGGTGGCGCAGCGCACCCGCGAGCTGGGCATCCGCAGCGCGCTGGGGGCGACGTCCTCGCGCCTGCTGCGGCTCGTGGTGGGCCAGGGGCTGCGGCTCACGGCGGTGGGGCTGTGCGTGGGGCTCGTGGGCGCGCTGGCCGTGGCACGCGCGCTCTCCACGATGCTGTACGGCGTGTCGGCGTATGACCCGCTCATCTTCGTGCTCGCGCCCTCGCTGCTGCTGCTCACGGGACTTGCCGCGAGCTGGGTGCCAGCGCGCGGGGCCACGCGCGTGGCGCCGGGCGAGGCGCTGCGGCGCGACGGGTGACGCGGGTGGGGAACCTTCATCCCTCACCCTCTCCCAGGGGAGAGGGGACCTTCACTCAGATGCAACTCAGCAACATCTAGCTAACGGCGCGCCATCTCGGACTCGATGATGTCCGGGTTCTTCGGGATGCGGCCGGTGAGCACCTCGTGGCCCGTCTCGGTGACGAGCACGTCGTCCTCGATGCGGATGCCGCGCACGTCGCCGAACTCGGCGAGGCGCTGGCGATTCAGCCGGTCCCCGGCGCGCCGGGTGAGGGCCGGGTTGTCCAGGATGGCGGGCACCAGGTAGAGCCCCGGCTCGATGGTGACGCACATCCCCGGCTCCAGGTCCCGGTCCAGCCGCAGGTAGCGGTGCCCGAAGCCCTGCGGGCGCGTGCGCCCCGGTGCGTAGCCCGCGCGGTCTCCCAGGTCCTCCATGTCGTGCACGTCCAGGCCGATGAGGTGGCCCACGCCGTGCGGGAAGAGCAGCGCGCTCACCCCGTCGTTCACCAGCGCGTCCACCTCGCCCACCAGGATGCCCAGCGCCACCAGCCCCGCGGTGAGCTCGCGGTGCGCGAGCTGGTGCAGGTCGCGGTAGCGCGCGCCCGGGCGCACCGCCGCCACCGTGGCCTCCTGGGCGCGCAGGACCACGTCGTAGAGCGCGCGCTGCGTCGTGGAGAAGCGGCCGCTCACCGGCCAGGTGCGCGTCACGTCTCCCGCCCAGCCGCCGGGGCTCTCCGCGCCCACGTCCGCGAGCAGCAGCTCCCCGTCCTGCAGCGTGTGCCCGTAGTGGTGGTTGTGCAGCACCTCGCCGTGCACGGTGACGATGGGGCTGTAGGCCGGCTCCACGTTGCGCGCGAGGATGGCCGCCTCCATCGCGGCGCGCACCTGGGCCTCGGTGACGCCGGGGCGGGTGGCGGCGAGCCCCGCGGCGTGCGCCTCGCGCGTCACGTCCGCGGCGAGGCGCATCTCGCGCGCGCCTTCCGCGTCGTGGCGCAGGCGCAGCGCGATGAGCGCGTCCGCGAGCTTCTCGTCCTGCGCCGCGAGCCGCCCGTAGCGCACCTCGCGCCCCAGCAGCCGCGAGAGCTCGGCGTTCGTCTCCATGTCCGGCGCGGGCAGCGTCGCGGTGGCCGCGGGCAGCTGCGTGGCGAGCTGGGTGCGCTCGCGCACCGGCACGCCCACCGCCTGGGAGATCTCGAAGAAGCCCGGCACGCTGCCCTCCCACAGCGCGTCGTCCTCGGCGGGCGGCGGCAGGTACAGCGTCCAGCCCTCCCCGTCCCAGTACGCGAGCGCGTCCGGGTGGGGCAGCGCGAAGAGGTAGAGGAAGTGGCTCGTCGCGCGGAAGGGGAACTGCTGGGCGGCGTAGTTGCGCGCGCGGGGCTTGCCCGAGGCGAGCAGCGCGGGCGCGCGGCCCAGCAGCCCCTGCAGGCGCGCGCGGCGCTCCTGCAGGGCGAGGCGGGTGGTGGCAGTGGGCAGAGAGAGCATGGCGTGGGTCCGAGTATGTCAGCCCGCCTGGTCCTCGGGTGTACGGACAACAGTCGATGGGTCCGCGGGCGCGTTGGCGCGGGAGCCCAGCCGTGCTCTACGGTGGCCTCTCCCCATGGGCCACGTGCACATCCTCCGAGACTTCCACTCCCCGCCCGAGGGCTTCGCCCGCACGGTGCGCATCTACACGCCGGATGCCTACGACGCCGAGCCGGGCCGCCGCGTCCCCGTCCTCTACATGCAGGACGGGCAGAACGTCTTCGCCCACCCCGAGAGCGCCACCTACGACACCTGGTGCGCGAACACCGCCATCGAGCGGCTGGCAGGCGAGGGCCGGCTCGAGCCCTGGCTCATCGTGGGCATCGACTCGGGGGCCGGGCGGCTCGCCGAGTACTCGCCCTGGGACGAGCCGCGCGCCGGCATCAAGGCCCGCGGCCCCGAGTACGCGCGCTTCCTCGTGGAGCACCTCAAGCCCTGGGTGGACCGCACCTACCGCACGCGGCCCGGCCCCGAGTCCACCGCCGTCATCGGCTCGAGCCTCGGCGGGCTCATCTCGCTCTACCTCGGCCTCGCCTACCCGCACGTGTTCGGCCGCGTGGGCGGGATGAGCCCCACGGTGATGTGGAGCGAGGGCCGGCTCTTCCACGCCTGGCAGCAGCACTCGCGCCAGTGGAGCCGCATCTACCTGGATGCCGGGAGCAACGAGCACATCGAGGCGGGCGGCATGCCGCTCAACTACGGCGAGGCCACGCGCGACTTCTTCCACCACCTGCGCCGCCTGGGCTACGGGGACCACGAGCTGTTCCTCGTGCTGGAGCCGGGCGGCATCCACCACGAGCGCGACTGGCAGCGCCGGCTCCCGCTCGCGCTGCGCTGGCTGCTGAGCTGAAGCGAGGCCCCCCCCGATGCCGATGCGCCGCCCCGAGCCCTCCGAGCGCCTCGTCTACGCGAGCGTCGTGGAGGGGCTCTTGCGCCACGGGGTGCAGGAGCCGCTGCCGCTGGTGCTCAAGGAGCGGCTGCGCCACATCGGGGTGGACGTGGACCGGCCGCTGCTTCCCGCCTACCCCGTGCCCATGTGGATGCACTGCCTGCGCGCGGTGGCCGAGGAGCTGTACCCGGGCGAGCCGCTGGAGCGGGCCCTGCGGGCACTTGCGGTGCGCCACGCGGAGGGCTACGGCCACACCGTGGTGGGCCACGCGCTCTACGCGGTGGCGCGCATGATGGGGCCGCGGCGCATGGTGCACCGGCTGCCGCACCTGCTCGCCTCGGGGGACAACTACACCCGCGCCGAGCTGCTGGAGCTCGCGCCCGCGCACTACGAGCTGCGCATGAACTCGGAGGTCGACATGCCGGGCTACGCGGAGGGGCTGATGGAGGCGCTGCTCGGGCTCTCCGGCGCGCGCGAGCCACAGGTGCAGGAGCTGGAGCGCGGCGACGGCCACACGCGCTTCTCGCTGCGCTGGGCGGGGTGAGCGCCGTGGGCACGGGCGGCCGGAAGGAGCCCCGCGAGCGCCTCACCTACGGCAGCGTGGTGGAGGGGCTCCTGCGCCACGGGCTGCAGGGGCAGGTACCGCCGGGCTTGCGCGCGCGGCTGCAGCGCATCGGGGTGGACGTGGAGCGGCCGCTCCTGCCCGCCTACCCGCTCCCGGTGTGGCTGCACTGCCTGTGGGCCATCATCGAGGAGCTGTACCCGGGCCAGCCCCCCGAGCAGGCCTTCCGCGCGCTGGGGGCGCGCACCACCGAGGGCTACAGCCACACGCTGGTGGGGCGGGCGATCGGGGTGCTCACCCGCATGCTGGGCCCGCGCCGCACGGTGCTGCGCATCCCGCAGCTGCTCGCCAGCACGGACAACTGGAGCCGCGTCGAGGTCCTCGAGCGCGGGCCCTGCCACTTCGAGCTGTGGCACAACGCGGCGCTCGGCACCCCGGGCTACCTGGAGGGGGTGCTCGAGGCGCTGCTGCGCGAGGCCGGGGCGAAGGAGCCGCGCGCGCGGGCGCTGGAGCTGGGCGAGGCGCACACCCTCTACGAGCTGCGCTGGGGCGATGGGCTCACGCGCGCGCCTGGTTAGGCGCGAGCCTGGATAATGCGCACGCACTCGCGCAGGTCCTGCAGGTCCGCGTGGCGGGTGAGGTACATCTCGTGGCCCATGGCCGCGTGGTACACGGAGGGCAGCGTGCGGTGCAGCACGAGCCGGTCCCCGAGCCGCCCCAGCAGCTCGCCGGTGTCCAGGCGGTAGGCGCGCTCGGCGCGGCGCGCGCTGTGGCAGATGTGGGAGCGCGGCGTGTAGCTGAAGCCCTTCATCAGGTCGCCCGTCACCAGGCGCGCCCACAGCCGGTACACGTCCACGTCGCAGGCGTAGTTCATCATGTCCGTCATGAAGGCGCCGGGCGGGCGCAGGTTCGCCTCGAGCGCGACGTACGAGCCGTCTGCGAGCCGGAAGAACTCGAGATGGAACCAGCGCTCGCGCAGCCCCAGCGCGCGCAGGCAGGCGCGCCCGAGGCGCTCGAGCTCGGGCGGGGTGCTCTTGAGGCTCCAGAAGGAGATGTCGCGCGCCTCGTTCACCGTCTCCATCACGCCGTCGCTGTACTCGTGGCTGAGCGAGAAGAAGGGCTCGCCCTCGCGGTCCACCATGCCGTCGTAGGTGACGATGGTGCCCTTCACGTAGGGCTGCGCCACGCGGTCGCCCACGCTGCCCGCGAGCGCCCGGTCCACCTCCGCGTCGCTCGCCACGCCGAAGGTCTGCGCCGCGCCCACGCCCACGTTGGGCTTGAGCACCAGCGGGTAGCCCACGCGCGCGGCGAAGGCCTTGAGCCCCGCGGGGTCCCTCACGCGCAGGGTGGGCGGGTGCGGGACCCCGGCCTCCTCGAAGACGCGCGCCATGCCGGCCTTGGTGCGCAGCCGCTCGAGGTCCGCGGGCAGCAGCCCCGGCACGTGGAAGGCCTCGCGCAGCTCCGCCTCCACCGCGAGCCAGCTCTCGTTGAGGCTCTCGATGCGCGCGATGCGCCCGTGGCGCCAGGTGAAGTAGCCCACCGCGCGCAGCAGTGCGTCCGCGTCCCCGAGGCTCGGCACGTAGTAGTACTCGGCGAGCGCGCCCCGCAGCTCGCCCGGCAGGGAGTCCTGCGGCGCATCCCCCACTCCCAGCACGCGCACCCCGCGCTCGCGCAGCGCCGAGACGAAGTGCGGGTACTGCGGCGGGAAGTGCGGGGAGAGGAAGACGACGTTCACGTTCGCGCCTCCAAGCAGGCAGCCAAAGGTACGCAGCCCCCCGCACGGGCGTCCACGGCTCCCCGGCCCGGCGGCCCAGCGGGCGAACGAGCGCGGGGGAGTGCGCCTACGCGCCCTGCAGCCGCGCCTGCACCAGCGCCTGGAGCGCCTCGGGGTCGAAGGGCTTGTCGAGCTTCGCGTTGGGCACGGCCTCGAGGAAGGCGCGGGCGCGCGGGGTGAAGCCGCCGCCGGTGAGGAAGACGACGCGCGGCAGCAGCACGGGGAAGCGCTCGGCGAGCGCGGCGTGGAAGTCCATGCCGCTCATGTGCGGCATCATCAGGTCGCAGAGGATGAGGTCGAAGTGCTCGCCCGAGGCCAGGCGCGCCAGCGCCTCGTCCGCGCGCGTGGTGACGTGCACCTCGTGCGCGCGCGCGAGCGTGCGGCGCAGCGCCGCGCCCACCAGGGCCTCGTCGTCGATGATCAGGATGCGGCCGCGGCGCGCGGGGGCCGAGGCGGGAGACGGGGGCGCGGGCTCGGCCGTGCTCGCCGCGGGAGCCGCCGGCAGGCGCACGCGGAAGGTGCTGCCCTGGCCGACCGCGCTCTGCACCTCGATGCTGCCGCCCAGCGCCGCCACGATGCCCTGGCAGATGGAGAGGCCGAGCCCCGTGCCGCGGCCCGCGGGCTTGGTGGTGAAGAAGGGCTCGAAGAGGCGGGGCAGCAGCTCGGGTGCGATGCCGCTGCCGGTGTCCTGCACCTCCACCAGCGCCTCGCCCGTGGGCGCGGCGGCGGTGCGCAGGCGGATCTCGTGGCGCTCCACCTGCCCCTCGGGCAGCGCGTGCGCGGCGTTCACGATGAGGTTCACGAAGAGCTGCACCAGCCGCCCCTCGTGCGCGAGCACCTGCGGCACGCCCCCGCGCACGCGCACCAGCCGCGCGCGGTGGCGCACCTCGTTCGAGGCGATGCTGCTCGCGCTGTCCAGCACCCGCTCCAGGTCCACCGGGGCGAGGACGGCGTCGTCCACGCGGCTGAAGGTGCGCAGGTCGCGCACGATGTCGCGCATGCGCTGCGTGCCCTCGCGCGCCTCCTGCAGGGCCTGCTGCGCCTCCTCCACCAGCGCGGGCGCGAGCGCCCTGCCCTCGCGCGCGAGCACGTCCGAGACGAAGCCCACGTTCGCCTGCACGTAGGCGAGCGGGTTGTTGATCTCGTGCGCCACCCCGGCCGCGAGCATGCCCACGCTGGCCATGCGGTCGCTCGCCACCAGCCGCGCCTCGATCTGCTTGCGCTCGGTGATGTCGGTGATGAAGCCCTCGAGCGCGAGCAGCCGCCCGTCCGCACTCCACACGCCGCGCCCCTGCTCCCACACCCAGCGCTCGCTCCCGTCGCGGCAGCGCAGGCGATAGGTGAGCTGGAAGGGCGCGCGCCGGGCGAGCGCCGCCTGCACCCGCTCCCAGGTGTCGGCCTGGTCCTCCGGGTGGATGATCGTGTTGAAGGAGAGCCCGCCGGGGCCCAGGAAGCGCTCGGGCGGGTAGCCGGTGAGCGCGAGCGTGCCCTCGCTCATGAACTCCATCGTCCAGTCGCGGTTGTTCTGGCAGCGGTACGCGATGCCGGGCAGGTTCGCCATCAGCGTGGAGAGCGTGCGCTGCGCCTCGCGCAGCTGCCCCTCGGTGCGCTCGCGCTCCGTCACGTCCTCGAACGACACGAGCGCGCCCACGCGCTCGCCCCCCTCCACGAGCGGGTCCACCACGTACGCCACGGTGAGCGGCGCGCCGTCCGCGCGCGTGAGCTTGAGCGTCTGGCGCTGGCCGAAGCTGCCGCTCAGCCGCCGCGCGCGCGCCGCCTCCTCGCCAGGCGCGGGGGGCGCGACGAGGAAGCGCTGCACGCCCTGGCCCAGCACCTGCGCGGGCGTGACTCCGAGCAGCGCGCAGGCTGCGCGGTTCACGAAGGTGACGCGCCCCTCGCGGTCCACGGCGCACAGCCCCTGGCGCATCGCGTCCAGCATGGACGCGAGCGCGGGGATGCGCAGGCCGGGGCCGGGGGGCGTGTCGCTCACCGGGCTCTACGCGCGGGTGAGGGGGCGGTAGCGGATGCGGTGCGGCTGCACGCTCTCGGGGCCGAGGCGCTTCTTCTTGTCCGCCTCGTAGTCCTGGTAGTTGCCCTCGAAGAAGAAGACCCGGCTGTCGCCCTCGAACGCGAGGATGTGGGTGGCGATGCGGTCGAGGAACCAGCGGTCGTGGCTGATGACCACCGCGCAGCCGGCGAAGCCGAGCAGCGCGTCCTCGAGGCTGCGCAGCGTCTCCACGTCCAGGTCGTTGGTGGGCTCGTCGAGCAGGAGGAGATTTCCGCCGCTCTTGAGCATCTTGGCCAGGTGCACGCGGTTGCGCTCGCCGCCGGACAGGTCCTTCACGCGCTTCTGCTGGTCCTGGCCCTTGAAGTTGAAGCCGCCCAGGTACGCGCGGCTGGGGATCTGCCCGCCCTTGCCCAGGTCGATGAAGTCCAGGCCGCCGCTCACCTCCTGGAACACGCTGTTGTCGCCCTCGAGCGCGTCGCGGCTCTGGTCCACGTAGGCGAGCTTCACGGCATCGCCCACGCGGAACTCGCCCGCGTCCGGCTTCTCCACGCCGGTGATGAGCTTGAACAGCGTGGTCTTGCCGGCGCCGTTGGGCCCGATGACGCCCACGATGCCGCCGGGCGGGAGGCGGAAGTTGAGGTTCTCGAAGAGGAGCCGGTCGCCGAAGCCCTTCTTCACGTCGCGCGCCTCGACCACCAGGCCGCGCAGCGGCGGGGCGGGCGGGATGACCACCTCGCCCGTGGCGTCGCGCTTGTCCTGGGTCTGGTTGAGCAGCTCCTCGTACTGCGCCACGCGCGCCTTGCTCTTCGCCTGGCGCGCCTTGGGGCTCGCGCGCACCCACTCGAGCTCGCGCTTGAGGGTCTTCTGGCGGGCGCTCTCGGTCTTCTCCTCCAGCGCGAGCCGCTGCTGCTTCTGCTCCATCCAGCTGGTGTAGTTGCCCTTCCAGGGCACGCCCTCGCCGCGGTCCAGCTCGAGGATCCACTCGGCCACGTTGTCGAGGAAGTAGCGGTCGTGGGTGATGGCCACGATGGTGCCCTTGTACTCCTTGAGCGCCTGCTCGAGCCACGCGACGCTCTCGGCGTCCAGGTGGTTGGTGGGCTCGTCGAGCAGGAGCAGGTCCGGCTTCTCGAGCAGGATGCGGCACAGCGCCACGCGGCGCTTCTCGCCGCCCGACAGCTTGGTCACGTCCGCGTCTCCCGGGGGCAGGCGCAGCGCGTCCATGGCCATCTCCAGGGTGCGGTCCAGCTCCCAGCCGTTCGCCGCGTCGATGGCGTCCTGCAGCTTGCCCTGCTCGGCGAGCAGCTTCTCCATCTGCGCGTCGTCCATCGGCTCGGCGAACTTCTCGGAGAGCGCGTTGAAGCGGTTCATCAGGTCGCGCACGTGCTTGAGGCCCAGCTCCACGTTGCCCTTCACGTCCAGCGAGGGGTCCAGCTGCGGCTCCTGCGCGAGGTAGCCCACCTTGGCGCCCGGGTCCGGCTTGGCCACGCCGAAGAACTCGGTGTCCACGCCGGCCATGATGCGCAGCAGGGTGGACTTGCCCGAGCCGTTGGGGCCGATGACGCCGATCTTCGCGCCCGGGTAGAAGGACAGGTAGATCCCCTTGAGGATGTCCTTGCCGCCCTTGACCTTGCGCAGGTCCTGCATGGTGAAGATGAAGTTCTGGGCCATGGGTCTTTCGAGAGTGGGGGAAAGCCCAGCCGGATAGCGTGGCGGCGGGGGAGGCGCAAGGGCCCTGGCGGTGGGGCGCGCGGCGGGCGTCCGTGACACACTGCCGGTGCCATGGCCTTCCGCACCCGCCACCCGCGCCTGCTGCTCTGCTCGCTCCTCGTGCTCGCAGGCATGGCGGTCGCCGGCGGCGCCGAGCTGTGGCGGCGCGAGCGGCGGGGAGAGCAGCTCGCGGCGGAGGCGCAGGCTCACGTCGCGCAGCCGTTCGCGCGTCCCTCCCACGGACAGCCACCCATGGCCGGGAGCTTCGGAGCGCTCGTGGCGCCGCTGCTCGCGCCGCTCGGCAAGGACGCCCAGGCCTACCGGGCGCTCGACGAGAAGACGACCCAGGCGTGCAGCGAGGTGCGCGAGGGGAAGCGGCCCTTCGAGCAGCTCCCCCAGGCCTGCCGCGATGCACTCGAGCGCGGCGGCGAGCTGGCGCGCCGGGCACTCCGGGCCACACGCGCCGAGCGCGGAGGCGTCCCGCCGGGCTTCGGGGCGCTCGACGACCCGGACCTCCCGCGCGAAGGAGACGTGGGGCTGGCGCTCCAGCACGCGACGAGGCTGAGCGCGCTCTCCATGCAGCAGCAGCTGCAGGCAGGTGCAGCCGCCGAGGCGCTGGACACCTGCCTCGATGTCATCGCCCTCTCGCGTGACCTGGGCTCCGAGGCCACGCTCCTCGCACAGCTCATCTCGGTGAGCACGCTGAACCTCGGCTACCGCGCCTGCGCCACGGCCCTCACCGAGGCCCCCCTTTCCGACCTGCAGCGCGCACTGCCCGCGCTGGAGCGGCTGTCGGTCGGCTGGATGTCGTTCGCGGACACGATGAGGGGCGAGGCCCTGTGGGCGGGCATCACCTTCGAGAGCCGCTGGCTCGGAGAGGCGCACCTGCGGGCCCTGCCGGATGGAGCGCGCGCCCTCGCCCTCTCGAAGATGGGGATGGACTTCGACGCGGACCCGTCGCTGCTCCGGCGTTTCTGGCACTGGGAGCACGCGCGCCGCCTCTCCGGCATCAAAGAGCGCTACATCGCCGCGGCGGCGCTGCCTCCGGACGCCCGGGACTCGCGGCTGCAGGCCCTCTGTGCCGAGGAGCAGCGCTCGTACAACCCCGTGGAGCGCGACGTTCTCTGTGGCGAGAACGCCGGCTTCGCCGCCTTCGCCCGACGCATCGATCGCCAGCACGCGCAGCTCGCCCTGCTGTTCGCGGCCGCCAGGGCGCGCGCGGCGCAAGCGGCGACCGGTGTGTGGCCCACCAGCTCCACGGTCCTCGCCGCTGCTCCGCCGCTGCCTCGACCGACCCTGCGTGTCGTGGATGGCGCGCACGCATCCCTGGCGTTCTCGCAGTCCGACCTCGAGGACCTGTCGTTCCCACTCGTCGCCGCGGGCGCGCTGGCCCCGGGAGACACGCGCAGTGCCTCCGGGGCGCAGGCTCCGTAGGGTGTGCGGCAAACGGTCGTGTTGACCCGCCGAGACGGGCCGCGCGTTTCGAGCGGTGCGCGCGCCCCGGCGATGCTAGAGCAACGGGCGCCATGTCCTCCGCCCCCGTCACGCCCGCCCTCGAGATCTCCGGCCTCTCCAAGCGCTACGGCAAGTTCACTGCGCTGCAGGACCTGTCGCTCACCATCGCGCCGGGGGAGATCTTCGCCCTGCTCGGCCCCAACGGCGCGGGCAAGACCACGATGATCGGCAGCGTGTGCGGGCTGGTGAAGAAGACCACCGGCACCATCCGCGTCTTCGGCCACGACCTGGACCAGGACCCGGTGCGCCCGCGCTACGAGGTGGGGCTGGTGCCGCAGGAGATCAACTTCGACCCCTTCTTCACGGTGAAGGAGAGCCTGCAGATCCAGCTCGGCTACTACGGCCGCCCGCGCGACGACGCGCGCGTGACCGAGGTGCTCACCGCGCTCAACCTCCAGTCCAAGGCGGACGCCATCACGCGCCAGCTGTCCGGCGGCATGAAGCGACGCCTGCTCATCTCGAAGGCGCTGGTGCACCGCCCGCGCCTCGTCTTCCTCGACGAGCCTACCGCGGGCGTGGACGTGGAGCTGCGCCGCGACCTGTGGACCTACGTGCGCAAGCTCGCGAGCGAGGGCACCACCATCGTGCTCACCACGCACTACCTCGAGGAGGCCGAGGAGCTCGCGGACCGCGTGGGCGTGATCAACGAGGGCCGCCTGCTGCTGGTGGAGGAGAAGACCGCGCTGCTGCGCCGCATGGGCGAGAAGCGCCTGGTGGTGCAGCTCTCCTCCGCCCTGCCCACGCTTCCCGAGGCGGCGGCACGCGTGGGCGCCACGCTGGCCCCGGACGGGCGCACGCTGACCTACGTCGAGCGCAGCGGCGGCGCTCCGGCGGGCGAGCTGCTGCGCGCGCTGTATGCCGCAGGCGTCCCCGTGGCGGACGTGGAGACACGACACTCGCGGCTCGAGGATGTGATGCTCGAGGTGCTGCGCGGCCGTCCCGCCGCGTAGGGTCTGGCTCGGCTCCCAGCGCCCAGGCGAGCACGTCACGCGCGCTCATAGGAAGCCGGACGGGACGGGCTCCTGTCGTGGGTGCCGAGCGCGCGCGGGCGTCGGCCTGCGCGGCGCTCCGGGGAGGCTCGGGAGAGAACCGGTTTGCAGCAGGCGCGGCGAGCCGGCTCGACGTCCCCGCGCTTCGGTCGCCGAAAAGCACGCGCGTGCGGGTTGGGCCGGGGCAGGCCGGTGCGCTCCTGATGACAAACCTCGGGAGTTTTCAGAAGTCCCGAGGTTTGTATTCAGGGCCGCACAGCACTCGGCCCGACACCCCTCTCCCCTTCACTCGCGCCTCCCCGGGGCGCCTCGCAGGCCGGCGCCCTGACGCGCTGGGCGCAGGCCTCCCGCCTCCGTCCCTCCCGGCTTCCCTTCGAGCCCTCTGCGGCGCACCTCGGCGCTGCAGGCGGGTATCCCTCTACCCACGTGGGTCACCCGCACCCGCCCCGCTGCCCCGCAGCCGCTCGCATCCCGGGCAGGCGAGCGCAGCTGGCCCGCATCAGGGGCTGGAACACCCATTGCTACAGTCGCGCGCGTCCATGACCGCAGCGGCCCTCCACGACGAGAAGCGCAGGCTCGAGACGCTGCACGGCTACGCGCTGCTGGACACGCCGCCGGACGCGGCGCTGGACGATCTCACGCGCGTGGCGGCGGCGCTGTGCGCGGCGCCCATCGCCTTCATCTGTCTGCTGGACGGGACGCGCAGCTGGTTCAAGGCCCGCCACGGGACCTGCGTGACGCAGGTGCCGCGCGAGCTCGCCTTCTGCCACTACCTGCCGCGCGACGGCACCCCGCTGCTGGTGGAGGACGCGACGCAGGACCTGCGCTTTGCCCGCAGCCCGCTCGTCACCGGCGAGCCCCACGTGCGCTTCTACGCGGGCGTGCCCCTGCGCAGCCCGGACGGCCACACCCTGGGCGGGCTGTGCGTGCTGGACGTGCGGCCGCGCACGCTCGAGGCCGCAACGCTCGAGGCGCTGCAGGCGCTCGCGCGCCAGGTGATGGCGCTGCTCGAGCAGCGACGCGCAGCACCGCCGCTGCTGCACGGAGCGCGAGCGGCGCGGGGCCCGGCGGAAGCGGTGGCGCACCTGACGCTGCTGGACGCGGCGCTGCGGGCGCTCGCGCAGCCCACGCTGTCGGCCGGAGGGCTGATGCTCGAGGTGGCCGAGGGCGCGCGCGAGCTGACCTGGGCCGCCACCGCGCTCGTCACGCTGCGCGAGGGCGAGGGCTGCCTCACCCGCTGCGCAGGCGACGTGCCGGAGGACCTGCGGCCCCTCGTCGCCGACGGCAAGCAGCTGGAGGCCCCGCTGCTGCTGGGCGACTGCCGGGCGGACGCGCGGACCGACGGGGGGCTCATCGACAGGGCGCGGGCCGCGGCGCGCGGGGTGGCGAGCCTCGCCGCGGCGCCGCTGGTGCTGGACGGCACGCGCGGCGGCGTGCTCGAGGTGACCAGCCCCCTGCCCCACGCCTTCGGCGAGCGCGACCTGCGCACCCTGCAGCTGCTCGCGCACGGGGCGGGCATGGCGCTCGCGCGGCTGCGCGCGGTGGGCGGCCTCGCGCTCGCGCTGGAGGAGCAGCGGCGCAGCGAGGCGCTGTTCCGCTCCACCTTCGAGCACTCTCCGCTGGGGCTGGTGCTCGTCCACCCGGACGGGCACCTGCTGCGCGTGAACCGCGCGGTGTGCGAGCTGTTCGGCTACGAGGAGCACGAGGTGCTGGGGCAGTCCGCAGGCCGCTTCGTCTGGCCGGAGCTGGAGGGCTGGGAGCTGCCGGGGGTGCGAGAGCTGCACGACGGCACGCGCACCTCGTTCCAGGTGGACCGCCGCTACCTGCACAAGAGCGGGCGGCCCCTGCTCGCGCGCCTCACCATGTCCCTGGTGCGCGACGCCGAGGGCGCCCCGCTGCACTACCTCGGCCAGCTGGAGGACACCTCCGCGGCCACCGCTGCCATGGAGACGCTGATGCAGCAGGCGGAGCTGCTCGAGGCGGCCCACGACGCCATCATGGGCACGGACCTGGACGGCCGGGTGACCTACTGGAACCGCGCCGCCGAGGAGCTCTACGGCTTCCGCGCGCAGGAGGCGCTGGGCCAGCTGAGCCAGGAGCTGCTGCACTCGCAGCTCCCCGCGTCCCCCGAGCAGCTGCGCGAGGAGTTCCACCGCACGGGGCGCTGGGAGGGCGAGCTCGGGCAGACGGCGCGCGACGGCCGGCGCCTCGTGGTGAGCAGCCGCTGGAGCCTGCGCCGCGACGCCGCGGGCCGCCCGCTCGGCGTGCTCGCGGTGAACCGCGACGTGACGGCCCGGCGCGAGGCGCAGGACGCGCTCGCGCGCAGCGAGGAGAGCCTCGCCGCCACCCTGCGCTCGCTCACCGAGGGCGTCATCGTCACCGACCCCGACGAGCGCGTCACCCGCATGAACCCCGCCGCCGAAGCGCTCACCGGCCTCCGCTTCGCGCTCGCGCAGGGGCAGCGGCTCTCCGAGGTGTTCCCACTCGTGGACGAGCTGAGCGGCGAGGCGCTGGAGAGCCCCGTGCAGCGGGCGATGCGCGCGCGCGCCCCGGTGGAGCTCGCGGACCGGGCCAGCCTGCGGGACCGCGCGGGCCAGCGCGTGCCGGTGGCGGCGAGCGGCGCGCCCCTGCGGGACGCGCGCGGCCAGGTGGCCGGGGGCGTGCTGGTGTTCCGCGACGTGACCCAGGAGCGTCGCGCGCACGACGAGCTGCGGCGCAAGGAGCAGGAGTTCCGCCAGCTCATCGACCTGCTGCCGGACGCGGTGATCATCCTGCGCGCGGAGCGCGTGCTGTACGCGAACGCGGCGCTCGCGCGGCTGCTGGGGCGCGGCAGCCCGCAGGCGCTGGTGGGCGAGGACGTGGGCGCGCTCGTGCACCCCGCGGACCGCGAGCGGATGCGCAAGCAGGCCGCCCAGCTGCCGCAGCGCGCCTCGGGCGAGCGCGCGATGAGCGAGCTGCGCTTCGCCCGCGCGGACGGCGAGGAGCTGGTGGTGGAGGTGGCGCCCCTGCAGCTGCGCGGCTTCGAGGGCGGGCCCGCGGTGATGCTGGTGGGGCGCGACCTCACCGAGCGGCGCAAGCTGCAGCAGCGCCTGCTGCTCGCGGACCGCATGGCCAGCGTGGGCACGCTGGCGGCCGGCGTGGCGCACGAGATCAACAACCCGCTCGCCTTCGTCATCGGCAACCTCGCCTTCCTCGAGGAGGAGCTGCGCGAGCTCTCCTGCGCGCTCGCGGACCCCGCCGCCCAGGCGCGCCTCGCCGAGGGGCGCCAGGCGCTGAGCGAGGCGAGCCAGGGCGCCGAGCGGGTGCGGCTCATCGTGAAGGACCTGCACACCTTCAGCCGCGCGGACGAGGCGCAGAAGGGGCGGCTGGACGTGCGCCGCGCGCTGGAGTCCAGCATCGCCATGACGGGCAACGTGGTGCGCCACCGCGCGCGCCTGGTGCGCGAGCTCGCCGAGGTGCCCGCGGTGTGGGCGAACGAGGCGCGGCTCGGCCAGGTGTTCGTGAACCTGCTGGTGAACGCCGCGCACGCCATCCCCGAGGGGCTGCCCCCGGCGAGCGGCGTCGCGGCGCACGAGATCCACGTGCGCACCCGCAGCGCGGGGCCCTGGGTGGTGGTGGAGGTGCAGGACACGGGCGTGGGCATCGCGCCGCAGCACCGCTCGCGCATCTTCGACCCCTTCTTCACCACCAAGCCGGTGGGCCAGGGCACGGGGCTGGGGCTCGCCATCTGCCACGGCATCGTCACCGCGCTGGGCGGGAAGATCGAGCTGGAGAGCGAGGTGGGCCTGGGCACCACCTTCCGGGTGCTGCTGCCCGCCTGCGCGGAAGGGGGCGCGAGCGCGCCCCAGGCCCTGCCCGCGCCGCCCCCTGCGCGCCCCGCGCTGCGCGGACGGGTGCTGGTGCTGGACGACGAGGTCCACGTGGGCGCCCTGGTGCGCCGGCTCTTCAGCGGCGAGCTGGAGGTGGTGACGGAGACCAGCCCCCGCCAGGCGCTCGCGCGCATCGCCTCCGGCGAGCACTACGACGCCATGCTCTGCGACGTGATGATGCCGGAGATGGCCGGCCCGGACGTGCACGCGGAGGTGAGCCGCCTCGCCCCCGCGCTCGCCTCCCGCATGCTCTTCGTCACCGGGGGCGCCTTCAGCCCGCGCGCCCAGGCGTTCCTCGCGGGCCTGCCGCCCGGCGGGTTCCTCACCAAACCCTTCGAGCTGCCGAAGCTGCGCGAGCGGCTGCAGACGCTGGTAGCGCGGCGCGAGGGGTGCTAGGCGCACGGGTACGCGCCATGAACACGCTCGGGATGAAGACCCTCCTCGCGAAGGAGGTCCGCCGTTTCCTGCGGGTGCCGGGGCAGACCGTGCTCTCGCCCCTCATCAGCACCTCGCTCTACTTCGTCGTCTTCGGCTACAGCCTCGCGGGGCGCGTGCACGAGGTGGACGGGCACCCCTACCTGCCCTTCATCGTGCCGGGGCTCGTGTTCCTGGGCATCGCGAACAACGCCTTCCTCAACAGCTCCTCGAGCCTCTTCATCACGAAGATCCAGGGCACGGTGGTGGACCTGCTCGCCGCGCCCCTGGGCCCCTTCGAGCTGCTCTTCGGCTTCATCGGCGGCGGCATGGTGCGCGGGCTGATGGTGGGCCTGCTCACCTGGGGGGTGGCGGCGCTGTTCACCGGCGTGAGCCTCGCGCACGCGCCCGCGGTGCTCTTCTTCCTGCTGCTCGCCTCCTACGTGTTCAGCATGCTGGGGCTGCTCGCGGCCATGTGGGCCGAGAAGTTCGAGCAGGTGAACTTCTTTCCCACCTTCGTGATGCTGCCCCTCACCTTCCTGGGCGGCGTCTTCTACTCGGTGCGGGAGCTGCCCAGCCCCTGGGCCCAGGTGAGCCTCTTCAACCCGGTGGTCTACATGGTGGAAGGCCTGCGCTACGGCATGCTGGGGCGCAGCGCCTTCCCGCCGCTGCTGGGCGGGGCCATCCTCGTCGCGCTCGCGGTGGTGGCCACCGCGGTCGCGTACACGCTGCTGCGCCGCGGCTACAAGCTCAAGGCCTAGCGCCGCCGCCGCGCTCGCTGTCCAGGTCGCGCATCTGCTGCGCGCCGTAGCGCGAGCCCTCCAGCGCGCCCAGGCGCTCGAGCGCCGCCACGTCCTCCGGCGAGAGCGGCCGCTCGAGCGCCCCCAGCGCGTCCTCCAGCTGCGCCACCTTGCGCGCCCCCACCACCGGCACGAAGCCCGGCTGGCGCGCGAGCACGTACGCGATGGCGAGCTGCCCGGAGGTCATCCCGCGCTCCCCGGCGAAGCGCGCGAGCCGCTCCACGAGCTGCTGGTTCCTCGCCCCCGCCTCGCCGCTGAAGCGCGGCAGGAACGCGCGGAAGTCCCCCTTCGCCTGGGGCTTGCTCCCGGTGAGCAGCCCGCGCGAGAGCACCCCGTAGAGCGTGGCGCTCATCCCCAGCTCGCGCAGGCAGGGGAAGATGTCCGCCTCCGGCCCGCGGGTCGCGAGCGAGTACTCGATCTGAAGATCGACGATGGGGTGCACGCGCGCGGCGCGCCGCACCGTCTCCGCGCCCACCTCGGACAGGCCGATGTGGCGCACGTAGCCCGCCTTCACCAGGTCCGCGATGGCGCCCACCGTGTCCTCGATGGGCACCGCTGCATCCAGGCGCGCGGGGCGGTAGATGTCGATGACGTCCACGCCGAGGCGCTTGAGGCTGTAGGCGCAGAAGTTCTTCACCGCCGCGGGGCGCGCGTCGTAGCCGCCCCAACCCCCGTCCGGGCTGCGCAGCGCGCCGAACTTCACGGAGAGCTGCACCCGCTCGCGGCGGCCGGCTTCCCTGAGGGCACGGCCCACCAGCAGCTCGTTGTGCCCCATGCCGTAGAAGTCCCCGGTGTCCAGCAGGGTGACGCCCCGGTCGAGGGCGGCGTGGATCGTGCGCACGCTCTCCGCCTCGTCCGCCGCGCCGTACATCCCGCTCATCCCCATGCACCCGAGCCCCAGGGGGAACACCTCGGGCCCCGTCGCTCCCAGCCTCACCGTGCGCTGCGCTGCCATGTCTGCCTCCCCGCGTGTGGGGGCAGAGATGGTGCGGGCGCGGGGGAAAATCGAGCGAAATGCGGGCGCGAAGACGGGTGCCGGACGCCCGCTGCCGCACGCCTGCGGGAGGGGCCCTCAGGCCGGCAGGGGCTCGGGCGCGTCCCAGCGCACGTAGTACACCGCGCAGCCGTCGCGCCCGACCATCTGCCCCACCCGCACGCCGTGCGCGCCGGCGAAGCAGAGCCCCTGCTCGAGCAGCCCGCGCACGAAGCCGGGGCGCAGGGCCACGTTGATCCACACCTCGAAGTGGCGCGGGCCCACCTCGCGCACCTGCGTCTCGGTGTAGTTGTTCGTGCTGCGGAAGGTCTTGGTCAGCCGGTACAGCACGCGCTCGGGGCCCAGCACCCGCAGCATCTGCAGCAGCACCCGGCCCATCAGCGTGCCCTCGTAGGCCTCCACCGTGGCGCGGCCCAGCGCCGCGTAGCCCTCGTCCCCGGGAAGCTGCGCCCAGCGGCTCTGCACCAGGTGGTCCAGCAGCGCGAGGTGCGCCTCCAGCGGGTACGTCACCTCGAGCGCGTCCAGGGACATCCCGAGGCGGTGGAGCACGCGCAGGTCCTCGTCCGTGGGCTCGGGGCCCAGCACCCGCAGCAGCCCCTCCATCGCATGGCCGAAGATGTGCCTGCTGGGCGCAACTGCCGTGCTGGCCTGGCTCTGCATGGACGCGGTTCCCCCGTGCTGCGACGCGCGAGCCACCACCATGCCACACTCCGGCCGCCGCTGTCCCCCCACCCTCCGGTGCGTAGTCCGGGGCGAGGGGCTTCGGCGGCTCCCGCTCAGCCGCTCTCGCCCACCAGCGCGAGCAGCGCCTTGCCGTAGCGCGAGGCGAGCTGCGGCCCCACCCCGTCCAGCGCGCGCAGGGAGGCCACGTCCCGGGGGCGCGCCTCGACGATGGCGTGCAGCACCCGGTCGGTGAAGATGCGGAAGGCGGGCACCCCGCGCTCGCGCGCCTCGGCGAGCCGCCAGCTGCGCAGCGCCTCGGCGAGCCCCGCGGAGGCGCCCCACTTGAGCGGCGCCGCGGCGCTGGTGCGGCTGCGCGGCGCGGGCGTGCTCGCGGACACCGGCTCGCGGCGCCAGCGGCTGCGGGGCGCGGCCTGCGCGTACTCGGCGTCGTCCGAGTCCGAGCCCGAGCCCGAGCCCGCCTCGGCCTTCGCGCGCGCCCCCCGGCGCGCCCGACGCGAGGTGGACTTGGACGAGGTGGGCTTGGGCTGGGCGCGGCCGCGCTTCCGGGGCCCCTTGGCCTCGGGCGCGGCCTCCGCCGTGAGCGAGACGTTGGAGAGCAGGCCGCGCGCCTCGCGCCCCTCGTGGGTGAGGTGCGCGCGCTGGAAGGGGATGGTCTTGCCGTCCTTCTCGAAGGCGTCGTCCGAGAGGCGCACCAGCCCTGCGCGCACCAGGCCTCCCACGAGCCGCTCGAAGGCGCGGCGCGGCAGTGCGTCCGCGAACAGCTCGCGGTGCAGGCGGCCGGTGGCCTGGGCGTCGCGCTCGTGCAGCGCCTCGAGGATGCGCTCGAGCGCGTCCGCCTCCAGGGCGGTGGGCGGCACGAAGGAGAGCGAGCCGCAGTCCTCCGGCGCGCACACGTCACAGATGCCGCAGGGGCCGCCCCTGTCCTGGCTGTCGCCGAAGTGCTCCACCAGCTGCTGCATGCGGCAGGCGGCGCGCTCGGCGTACTTGCCCATGTCCTCCAGGTGGCGCAGCTTGCGCTCGCGCTGCTCCACGTAGGTGGCGCGCCAGCCGGGATTGCCGCGGGCCACCGTGCCGTCCTGGCCGCGCTCCAGGCCCTTGTGGATCCACAGCTGCTCGAGCGCCTTGGCGAACAGCTCCTGCTCCATGCGCAGGCGGCTGTAGAGCAGCTCCTCGGGCTCGGGCTCGGCCCGGGCCGCGAGGTACACGCGCTCCAGCACGCTGGGCTCCGGGTAGTCGCGCTTGTGGAAGTGCTCGTGCGTCTTGCGGTCCACGAAGGAGTGCAAGAGCACCGCGCGGCTGGGCAGCCCGTCGCGCCCCGCGCGCCCCAGCTCCTGGTAGTAGCCCTCCACGCTCGCCGGCAGCGCCGCGTGCACCACGGTGCGCACGTCCGCCTTGTCGATGCCCATGCCGAAGGCCGTGGTCGCGACGATCACCTCGAGCCGCCCGCCCAGGAAGGCCGCCTGCACGCTGTCGCGCGCGCTCGCGCTGAGCCCCGCGTGGTACACGGCCGCGGGGAAGCGCTCTCCGAGCGCTTCCGCCAGCGCCTCGGCGTGCTTGCGCGTGGGCGCGTACACGATGGCCGGCCGGCGCTCCTCCTGCGCGAGCAGCGTGAGGATGGCCTCGGGGCGCTGCTTCGGGGCGAGCTCGCGCACCTCCACCGCGATGTTCGTGCGGCGAAAGCCGTGGATGAAGGTGCGCGCATTTCCGGCGCTGCCGGGATGGCCTTGCAGCCGCAGCTGCTGCACGATGTCCTTCTGCACGTCCGGCGTGGCCGTGGCGGTGAGCGCCACCACGGGCGCGGGGCGCAGGAGCGGCAGGCGCGAGCCCAGCAGCCGGTAGTCCGGCCGGAAGTCGTGGCCCCACTGGCTGATGCAGTGCGCCTCGTCGATGGCGACGAGCGCGGGGGTGCGCTTGGCGAGCAGCTCCGGGAAGCCCGGCACCCCGAGCCGCTCGGGCGCGATGAAGAGGAAGTCCAGCTTCCCCTCCAGGTAGTCCTGGCACACCTGGCGGCTCGCCGCGCGCTCGCGCCCGGAGTGGATGCGCTCCGCCGCGAAGCCCAGGCTCTGCAGCCGCAGCACCTGGTCCTCCATCAGCGCGATGAGCGGGCTCACCACCAGCGTGGTCCCCGCCCGCGCGAGGCCCGGCAGCTGGTAGCACAGGCTCTTGCCCGCGCCCGTGGGCATCACCAGCAGCAGGTCCTGGCCCTCCGTCGCCGCGCGGCACACCGCCTCCTGGTAGGGACGGAAGTCCGGGAAGCCGAAGGCCGACTGGAGCAGCGAGCGCAGCTGGTCCGGCGGCGTGGGCTCGCGCCGGGCGCGCGGGCTCGGAGCCTGGGGATTGAGGAGGTCACCCTGCGCGGCGTTCTGGGCCATGTCGCGCAGGCTCGCACGGCGCGGGGCGGCAGTGGCAGCGGCCAGCGTGTTGCGCACGGGAGTCGGCGCGAAGAGGCCCGGCTGGGTGGGTGCGGTGACGGCGCTGCGTCCGGCACCCTGTCCCACAGGGGACGTAGGCGAGGAGCTGCGTCCCCTTCCCTCACCCTGACCCTCTCCCGGAGGGAGAGGGGACACTCGGGACGGGGGCGCGTCGTGGGCCACCGGAAGACGGGGGGCGCTCTGTGTGACTGCGCGCGCAGGGCCGGCGGGCACGTGGCCCACCACCTCGCGCACGTAGGCCTCGATGTCGCGCAGGAAGGCCGGCAGCTCGCCGCTGCCCTGCTCGATGCGCTGCAGCCGCGCCTCCCACGCGCCCGTCATCGCCGGGCTCTTCACGTCCGGGTGCACCACGCCGATGAGCTGGATGCCCTTGTCCGTCGCCTCGAGCGACTTGCCCCGGCGAACCAGGTACTCGCGCTCGAGCAGCGTCTCGATGATGGCGGCGCGCGTGGCCGGCGTGCCCAGCCCCGTCTCGCGCATCGCGTCCGAGAGGGCCTTCTCGTCCAGCGTGCGCCCGGCCGTCTCCATCGCGGTGAGCAGGCTCGCCTCGGTGAAGCGCGCCGGGGGCCGCGTGCGCTTGTCCACTGCGCGCACGTCGTGCACGTGCTGGCGCTGCCCCTGCGCGAGCCCCACGGGCAGCTCCTGCGAGTCGTCTTCCTGCGGCTCCCCGGCGTCCGCGTCCTTCGCGCTCTCGGGCTTCTTGCCCTTGCTGGCGGCGCGCTCCTTCGGCGGCTTCGCGCCCCCGCCCACGTCCAGCACCTTCCAGCCCTGGCTCTGCACCAGCGTGCCCTGGCTGTGGAAGCGGTCCACCTCCTGCCGCGCGCCTTCGGTCGACGTCACGGCGGTGATGACGGTGGTCACCTGCCACACGAAGTCCTCGTGCCAGGCGGCGAGGAGCCGGCGGCACACCAGCTCGTAGATGCGGCGCTCGTCGGGCGAGAGGCTCGCGCTGGACGGGGACACCGCAGTGGGGATGAGGGCGTGGTGGTCGGTCACCTTGCCGTCGTCCACGTAGCGGCGCGAGAGCGGCCGCGTGCCCGTGCCCGGGGCCAGCTGGGTCTCGAAGGGCGCGCGGATGGCCTGCACCACCGAGGGCAGGGTCGCGGCCACGTCCTGGGACAGGTGCCGGCTCGCGGTGCGCGGGTAGCTCAGCAGCTTGTGCTTCTCGTAGAGCGCCTGGGCGAGCTCGAGGGTGCGCTGGGCGCTGAAGCCGTAGAGGCGGTTCGCGTGGCGCTGCAGCTCGGTGAGATCGTAGAGCAGCGGAGGCGCCATGCGCCGCGTCTCCGCGGTGAGGCTCTCCACCTCGGCCCGGCCGCCCTTCACCCGCTCGACGATGCGCTTCGCCTCGGCGCCGTCCGACGGGAGCCGGCGCGCCTCGCGCGCATCGGACGCCGCGGACTCGTTGGGCTTGAGCTGAGGGCCGCTGCGAAACCACACGCCCTCGTAGCGGCCGGTCTGACTTTGCGCGGGCCCGAAGGTGGCGAGCACCTCCTTGTAGTCCTGGGGCACGAAGTTGCGGATGGCGAGCTCGCGCTCCACCACCATGGCGAGCGTGGGCGTCTGCACGCGGCCCACCGAGAGCGTGTCCCCCAGCGCGTCGCGGTAGGCGAGCGTGTAGAGGCGGCTCAGGTTCATGCCCACGAGCCAGTCGGCGCGGCTGCGTCCCTTGGCGGCGTCGGCGAGCGGCTCGTACTCGCGGCCGTCCTTGAGGCGGCGGAAGCCCTCGCGGATGGCGCCGTCGGTGAGGCTGGACACCCAGAGGCGGCGCACCGGCTTGCGGCAGCGCGCGGCCTCGTAGATGTAGCGGAAGATGAGCTCGCCCTCGCGCCCCGCGTCCGTGGCGCAGATGACGGCCTCGACGTCGGGCGCGTTCATCACCTCGCGCACGATGCGGAACTGGTCCGCGGTGGAGTTGGAGACCACGAGCGGCCAGTCCTCGGGGAGCATGGGCAGCGCCGCGCGGCTCCACTTCTTCCACTCGGGGCGCATCTCGTGCGGCTGCGCGAGCCCCACCAGGTGGCCGATGGCCCACGTCACCACGTAGCCGTTGCCGCGGTAGAGCCCCTCGCCGCGCTGCTCGGCGCCGAGCGCCTTCGCGAGGTCTCGCGCCACCGAGGGCTTCTCGGCCACGACGGCGAGCACGCCGCCACCGCCGCCTGCGCCCGCAGTCGCCGCGCCGCCCCGGCCCGCCCTACCCTCGCCGCCGCCTGCCGCCCTCCGGACCATCGCGCGCTCCCGACCTCGCTGCCCTCGTGCGCCCGGGCTCCGGAGCTGGAGCGATCAGGACAAGAGGGGGAAGCCCTGAGTATCGCCCGGCCCTGACACCGGCGGGGACCCGTTCGAGGCCTGGATAGACAGCAGGGAGGCAGCCGTGTCCTCCCTCTCCCCCTGGGAGAGGGTCGGGGTGAGGGTGCAGGGCGAAGCTGCGCCCCTGCGCAAAGCGGTCGGGACGAGGGCATCCGGGCACTACGCTCTGCCACATGGCCACGGACCCGAACGACCCCTGCCTCGGCTGCGCGATTTCCAGTGGAGCGCTGCGCCCGCCGGGCGGCGTGCTGCTGCGCGAGGGCGGCCTGGTGCTGCACGGCCTCTCGGGACCGAGCCCGCTCGCCGGCTGGGTGGTGCTGAGCGCGGAGCGCCACGCGCGCGCCCTCTACGACCTGGATGCGCAGGCGACCTCCGCGCTCGGCCCGCTCGCTGCGCGCGTGATGCGCGCCCAGCGCGAGGTCCTGGGCGCCGAGCACGCGTACGCCTTCGCGATCGGAGACGTGCTGCGCCACTTCCACCTGCACCTCGTGCCGCGCTACGCGGACACGCCCGAGCGCCTGCGCGGCCGCGGCGCCTTCGACGCGCAGGCCGCGGACATGCTCACCGCGGAGCGCATCGAAGAGGCGTGCGCGCGGCTCGCCAGGGCGCTGCGCGAGTCAGGCCCTACCGGCGCTTGATGAAGCGGCTCGCAGCCCACGTGGCGTCTACCGCCACCTGCGCCACGATCTCCAGCCCCTCGCGCGTCGCCGCCTCCCAGCCGCGGTCGCGGGTGAGGTCCGTGTCCACCTTCGAGGACTGCTTCGGATAGGCGAACCAGAGCAGCGTCTTCGGCGTGAGGCGCACGGCGAGCTCCTTCATGCGCCGCGCGAGCTCCTTCTGGTTCCGCACGAAGACGAGGAGGAAGGGCGGCTCCCCCGAGCCCAGCTCCGTGCTGATGCCCGCGCCCACCGGCAGCTCGCCCAGGAGCGCCTTCACGTCGCCCGGCGCGTCGAGCACGGTGGCGAGCATCCCCTCGCGCAGCCGCAGCTTCTGCGCGAGCGGCTTCGTGCTGTGCGTCACCCGGCTCACGGTCTCCGCGAGCAGCGCGGGCGCGCCCGTCACGGCCTCGAGCACGCCCTTCACCGCGTCGAACGCGCGGCGCATCGGAGCGGCCTTCGGTGCGGCGCTCTTGCGGGCGCCCTTCTTCGCCGCAGCACTCTTCCTCGCCGCGGTGCCCTTCTTCGCTGCGACCTTGCGCGCCGGAGCCCGCTTCTTCGCGGCCGTGCCCTTCTTCGCCACCGTCTTGCGCGCCGGCGCACGCTTCGTGGCGGTCTTCTTCGCGGCGGGGGCGCTGCGCTTCTTCTTCGCGGCCATGGGCTCACTCCTCACGCGTGTCACTGCGAACGGCTGCGACATCTAGCACGGCGACTCGTCCCGCCCCCCGGTGCAGCTACAGCCCGTGGCGCTCGTGCCACTGCGCGATGGACTCGCGCGGGTAGCGCTTGAACCGCTTGTCCTGCGGGTCCGCGCGCACCACCACCCAGGGCGCCTTGAACTCCAGCATGATGTGCACGCGCTCGGGCGGGATGGGCAGGGCCGTGTCGATGGCGGACGCGAAGGGGTGCACGAGCTCCGGCCACGTCGGGTCGTAGAGCCACAGCGCCGAGCCGCACTCGCCGCAGAAGTTGCGCTGTCCGGTGCTGCGGTGCGCCCGCGCATCCTCGGGGTTCTTGATGCGCGCGCGGTACACGCGCAGGTGCTCCTTGCCGCGGACCTTCAGCGTCTTCGCGTCACCCGAGAGGTTGATTGCAGAGCCCCCGCCCCCTTGCGTCTTGCGACACACCGAGCAGTAGCAGTGCATGAACGGGTACGGGTGCTTCGACTGCACGCTGAAGCGCACCGCGCGGCAATGGCAGGAGCCCTCGAGCTTCATGCGCCGCATCCTCGCGCACCTGCCTGCGCGGGCCGTGCGGCACCCGGCCCGCGCTGTCGAGGACGCGAGCGCCTCAGGCCGTGTGCGGGCCCACTCACCAGACCCGCACGCGGTCCTTGGGCTCGAGGTACAGCGCCTGGCCGGGCTTCACGTCGAAGGCGGCGTACCAGGGGTCCATGTTGCGCACGGTCTGCGCCCGGTACTGATCCGGGGCGTGGCCGTCGGTGATGACCTGCTGGCGAAGCGTCGCCTCGCGCGTTTCCGAGCGCCAGCTCTGGGCGAAGGCGAGGAAGAACTGCTGGTCGCCGTCCAGGCCCCGAGCCGCCGGGCCGGCCTTGCCGCCGTTGGCGATGCGATAGGCGTCATAGGCGGCGTTCAGGCCGGCGAGATCGGCGATGTTCTCGCTCAGCACCTGCTCGCCGTTCAGCACGAGGTCCGGGAACGGCCTGTAGGTCGAGAACTGCGCGGCCAGCGCCTTCCCCGAGGCTTCGAAGTGGGCGAAGTCAGCCCGCGTCCACCAGTTCCGCAGCAAGCCCTGGCTGTCGAACTGCGCGCCCTGGTCATCGAAGCTGTGGCTGATCTCGTGGCCGATGGTGGCGCCCGTCGCCCCGAAGTTCACCGCCGCCGGCGAGGCCGGATCGAAGTAGGGCGGCTGCAGGATGGCCGCCGGGAAGTTCAGCGCGTTGCGCACCGGCAGGTTCACGGCGTTGACCAGCTGCGGGTTCATCACCCACTCGCCGTGATCGACGGGATGGCCGAACTTCGCCAGGTTGCGGCGATATTCGAAGAGCTCGGCGCGATCGAGGTTGCCGACGGCGTCGTCGGCCTGGACCGTCAGGGTCGAATAGTCGATCCAGTGGTCGGGATAGCCCACGCCGACCTTGAGCGCGGCGAGCTTGCGCTTCGCCTCGGCCTTGGTCGCCGGCGCCATCCAGTCGAGGCCATCGATCCGCTTGTCGAAGGCGGCCATCAGCGCCTTCACCATCTGCTCGACGGCGGCCTTGGACGACGGCGGGAAGTACCTGGCGACGTAGAGCTTGCCGACGGCCATGCCCAGGCTGTCGCTCGTCGCGTCGACGCCGCGCTTCCAGCGCACCCGCTGCTCGGGCACGCCGCGCAGGGTCTTCGAATAGAAGGCGAAGCGCTCGTCGGCGAAGGCCCTGGGCAGGTAGGCCGCATGATGCTCCACCAGGTGCAGCGCCAGGTAATCCTTCCAGGTCTCCAACGGCTCGGAGGCGACCAGCGCCGCCTCGCCCGCCACCGCCTTCGGGTGCCAGACGTAGAACTCGCGCCGCGCCTGCAGGCCAGCGGCGGCGAAGAAGGTCGTCCAGTCGAGCCCGCGCGCGCGCGTCTTGAAGCTCGACGTGGCCCAGCGGTTGTCGGCCTTCTTGACGTCCTCGGACTCGGCGCGCGTGGCGTGGGCCCGGGCGAGCTTGGTCTCGAGCTCGAAGATGCGCTGCGCCGTACCCTGCGGATCGGGATGCCCCATCAGGGTCAGCACGGTGGCCAGGTGCGCCTTGTAGGCGTCGCGGATCTTGGCCATCCGGTCGCTGGTGGCGACGTAGTACTCGCGATCCGGCATGCCGAGCCCGCCCTGCAGCAGGTAGGGCGCATGGACGCCGGGCTTGTGCAGGTCCTGCTCGACCCACAGGCCGAACAGGTTGTCGGTGTAGAAGTCGGTGTTGTTCAGCGCGTCCACGTCGGCGCGCAGGCCCTGGCCGAACGCGCGGGCGAGGTCGGTCTTGTTGCGGATCGCCGCAATGCGCGCCAGCGCAGGCTTCAGCGGCGCGAGGCCGCGGGCTTCGATCGTCTTCTCGTCCATGAAGGCGGCGTAGTAGTCGCCGACCTTTCGCGCCTCGCTGCCCGCCGGCGCGGTCTGCGCCGCTTTGATCAGCTCGGCCACCTCGGCCGCCGTCTTCTCCGTGAGCTGCTCTCCAATGCCCCACGACGAACGGTCGGCGGGGATCTGCGTCGCCTTCACCCAGGCGCCGTTGGCGTAGGCGAAGAAGTCATCGCCGGGCGTGACGGACTTATCGATTCCGGCCTGGTCGACGCCCGGCGGGAAGGTCTGGGCTTGGGCGGCGGCGCTGAAGCCGCCCAGGCCGAGGGCGAGGACCAGGGAGAGGTGTTTCATGGGGCGGACGTTAGGGCGCGGGCACGTGGCGAGTCCATGGCGGGGCTTGCAGGCTCTGTAGCGCCGGCGACAAGGCGCCCGGCGACGCGCAAACGCGAGCAAGGCTTCGGTCCAGAAGGCTGAATTTCCAGGAGCTCGAGGTGGTTGCGCCGCGGGAGTCCCTGCATTCTCGCCCCTCTCCCACCGCAGGAGTGCACATGCTCGAGCACGTCAGTCTCCGATGCAGCGATGTCGCGGCCAGTCGGAAGTTCTACGAGAAGGCGCTCGCCCCCCTGGGGTACCGCGTCACGCAGGACTACCCGGAGGCCGTGGGCTTCATGGAAGGCGGGCACACGAGCTTCTGGGTGTCGAAGGGCGACGTCGGCACGCCCACGCACATCGCCTTCCTTGCCAAGGACCGGAAGGCGGTGGACGCCTTCCACCGCGCGGCGCTGGAGGCCGGCGGCAAGGACCACGGCGCGCCGGGGCTGCGCGACTACAGCCCCACGTACTACGCCGCGTTCGTGCTCGACCCGGACGGCCACAACATGGAGGCGGTGACCTTCGTCAGGGGCAGCGCGCCCCGCAAGAAGACCGCGGCGAAAAAGACCGCGGCGAAGAAGGCCGGTGCCAGGAAGGCACGGGCGAGCAAGGCGCGCCCGAAGGCGAAGCGCGCCGCGAAGCGTGCCTGAGCGCAGAGCACCGGAGAGAGGGGCTGCCGGCGCCCCGGCCTCCGGGATGCCTGGCCTCACCCGCGGCCCGAGAGCCCGGGCAACCAGGCAAGCATCCCGCAGCGGGCCCCGGCTACACTGCGGCGCTCTCCCCCGCCCTCGCCCCGATGCCCAGCGACGACCTCCCCCGCCTCCCCGCCGCCGACGCACGCCGCCTCAACGTCCTGCTGCTCGAGGCGCCGCGGCTGCAGCTGCCGCACGCCGCCAAGGGCCTGGAGCGCAAGACGGCGGCCCTGCTCGCGCGCCTGGCGCTGGAGGGCCCCGCCCCGCGCGCAGCGCTCGCGCAGCTGCTGTGGCCCGAGACGGCGGAGACCGCGGCGCGCGCGAACCTGCGCCAACTGCTGCGCCGGCTGCGGCTCGCGGCGGGCGCGGCGGACCTGGTGGCGGACGCGGGCGACACGCTGGCCCTGGGCGCGGACGCGCGGCTGGACGTGCTGCTGCTGCGCGAGGCGGCGCGCGCAGGAAGGCACGCCGAGGTGCTCGCGGCGCCGGGCGAGCTGCTGGGCAGCGAGACCTTCGACGACGTGGGCGAGCTCGCCGCGTGGGTGGACGAGGCGCGCGAGCAGGTGCGCGCCTGGCGCCGCACCGCGCGGGAGGCGGAGGTGGCCCGGCTGGAGGCGGCCGGAGAGCTCGGCGCCGCGCTCGCGCTCGCGGAGGAGTGGGCGCAGGCGGAGCCCGCCTCGGAGGAGGCGGGCCGCGCGCAGATGCGGCTGCACTACCAGCTGGGCGGGCGCACCGCGGCGCTGCTCGCGTGGGAGCGGCTGCGCCGCGCGCTCTCGCAGGCGCTGGACGTGGAGCCGATGGAGGAGACGCGCGCGCTCGCGCGCACCATCGAGCGCGGCGCGCGGCTGCTCGGTGTGGCCGCGCCCCCGTCGCCCGCGCGCCGCGCGCTGCCGCCCTCGGTGCTGCGCCCGCCAGTGCTCGCCGGCCGCGAGGAGGCCTGGCGCGCGCTCAGCGAGGGCTGGGACCGGGGCCAGGTGCTCTACATCTCCGGGGCGCCAGGGGCGGGCAAGTCGCGCCTCGCGCAGGACTTCGCCGAGTCCAAGGGCCGCTGGATGAGCTTCGACGGGCGCGTGGACGACCGCGAGGTGCCCTACGCCTCGCAGACGCGCAACTTCCGCCTGCTGCTGGCCGCACGGCCGGACGTGCAGCTGGAGCCGTGGGCGCGCCGCGAGCTGGGCCGCGTGGTGCCCGAGCTGCTCGCGCCCGACGAGCCGGTGCCGGGGCCGCTGCGCAGCGAGGCCGAGCAGGTGCGCTTCTTCCGCGCCGCGCGCGACCTCTACGTGGCCGGGTGCGACCACCTGCGCGCCTGCATCGTGGACGACATGCAGTACTACGACCCGGGCAGCGTGACGATGGCGCGCTTCTGCTTGGGGGAGCTCTTCCCGCTGGGCCGTCCGGGCAGCATGCCGCCCATCCTCATCGCGTACCGCGCGGGCGAGCTGCGCCCGGCGCACCAGCAGCAGCTGGTCAACATGGAGCTCGCGGGCCTCTCGCGAAACGTGCACGTGGAGCCGCTGGACGCGCGCGGCGTCGCGCGCCTGCTCGAGGGGCTGGGCGTTCCGGCGCTGGTGCCACACGCGGAGCGCCTCGCGCGCTACACCGGCGGCAACCCGCTCTTCGTCGTGGAGACGGTGAAGCACCTGCTGGAGACGGGCGCGCACGAGACGGGCTGGCCCGAGCGCCTGCCGCCGCCCGGCAAGGTGGCCCCGCTCATCCAGCAGCGCCTGCAGCGCGTGAGCCCCGCGGCGCTGCGGCTTGCGCGCGTGGCGGCGCTGGCGGGCACGCAGTTCACCCTCACGCTGGCCTCGGCGGTGCTGGAGGCGAGCCTGGTGGACGTGGGCGAGGCGGCCGCGGAGCTCGAGGAGGCGCAGGTGCTGCGCTCCGAGCGCTTCACGCACGACCTGGTGCACGAGGCCGTGGAGGCGGGCACGCCGCCGGCGCTCGCGCGCGCGCTGCACGCGCGGCTCGCCGAGGTGCTGGTGACGCGCGCCGCGCCCCCGGTGCGGGTCGCGCACCACTGGTTCGCCGCGGGCGAGTCGCAGCGCGCGGTGCCCTTCCTCATGCAGGCGGCCGGCGTGGACGAGGACGTGATGCTGCCCACCGAGGCCGCGGACCTGTACGCGCGCGCGGCCGGGCTGCTGGAGGGCGCGGGTCAGCTCGAGCAGGCCGCAGCGGCGCGCCGGCGCGAGGCCGAGTGCCGCCGCGCCGCGGGCTCGCGGCTGGCCGCGGCGCACTGAGCCCCCAGAACGACGACGCCCGCGGGCCTGGAGGGCCCACGGGCGTCGCTCACAGCACGACGACGTGCAAAGGCCTTACGGCGCGGTGCGCGTGTGCTTCATGCCCCAGACGGCGGCCACGCCCTGCTTGTTGTACTCGTGCACGTCGAGGTAACCGTCGTACAGGCTGACGTCGCAGGAGCGCAGCGCCTTGCCCGCGAACTCCTCCACCGGCGCGTCCAGGAAGCCGGCCTTCGTGGCGCCGTTCACCATGTTGGTGATGTACGTCTGCGTCGCGTCGATGAAGCTCTTGTCGTAGCCGCCGGTCTGGATGCGGTCCGGGTTGCCGTGGTTCGGCAGGATGCGATCGAACGAGGTCCACTTGGCCATCGCCTTCAGGCCGGTGATGTGGAGCTTCAGGTCGGCGTACTCGACCAGGTAGGGGATGCTGTCCTCGGTGGTGTCGCCCGAGAGCAGGATGCGGTCGGCCGGGAGCAGGATCACGGTCTCGTCCGGGCTGTGGACGTTCAGCTGGTGCAGCTCCACCGTGATGTCGCCCACGTGCAGGGTGCGCTCACCCACGTAGGTGTCGTTCGGCAGCACCACCGGGTTGATCGCCGGCGGACCGAACAGGGACGTGCCGGCCTCGAGGTCGGCCTTGTTGTCCGTCATGAACTGCAGGCCGCGGGCGGTCATGAGGATCTTGCTGTCCGCGTAGACCTCGTTGCCCGCGATGTGGTCGTTGTGCCAGTGGCTGGTGACGACCGTGAACTTCGTGATGCCCATGGACTCGAGCGTGGCGCGCTGCCACCGGGCCTGGTCGATGGTCGGGAAGGTGTCGAAGACGATCGCCTCGTTGCCCTTGTAGATGGCGTACGTGGCGACGCCCAGCTTGTTCGCCGCGTCGTCCACCCAGTTCGCGTCCGGCGTCAGGCGCTCGGTGTTGCGGCCGTCGTAGAAGGCGATGAGGTGGTCGTTGAGCTGGAAGATCTTCCGCGCGGGCCCGACGATGGGCGCAGCAGAGAGGCAGATGTCCTGGTTGCCGAGCGCCTGGGCCGCCTTGCCGACGGTGGCCTGCTGAGCGACGGGCGCCTGCGAGTCATCGCCCGCGGTGCCGCAGCCGGCGGTTGAAATCATCAAAAGTGCAGCAGTACTGAGCTTGCCAATGCCAACGCGCATGGTCGTGCCTTCTCTTTGGCTGTTTTGTTATTACCGGCTCGCGGGGGGAGGAAACCGCGAGGGAGCGTGCCCTCGGGCACCCTGGTTACAAACTCAACACCAAACTTTACCGAAGCGCAATGGGGCTCGCGTCGAATCCGCATCTTCAAAATGAGAGGGATTGAGCGACAAAGTGCTTTTTTGCCTACAACATCGCCGGCGCGAAGCTGACCCGCTCGGGTGCCGAAGCACCCACCGGCGCGGCGCGATCACGGGTGTCCCGAACACCCCGTCCCTCCCTCGTCGCGAGCGCCGCCCCTCTGCCGCATGTCTGGCTTCGAGTGGGTCAGCCTCGACTGCGATCAGGTCCGCGAGCTTGCGCATCCAGCCGCCCGCCCCACGGCAGCTCCGCGCTGCGGTCCACGGTGGCTGCGGGCACGGACGTGAACTGCGGGCGCGGGAGAGTCCCTGGCCGCGTTGGCAGGGTCAACTCCGCGCCGCCTGACTGCCTGGCCGCTCGCGCAGGCCCTCAGGGCGTGCCGGCGCCGTCCGTCAGCCGCACGTAGTGCTCGGCGCCGCGGGGGCTGCGCGCGAGCGCCTCGCCGGGCGCCTGCGGCGGCAGCCACAGCAGGTCCAGAGGGTGGTGCGCGTCCGCGGTGTACAGCCCCAGCTCGGGCCGCTGCGGGTCCACCTGCGCGCCCAGCGCGAGCTCGCCCTCGGCCGGGCGCTCCCAGAAGGTGGCCCAGGTGCCCGGCTGCAGCGTGAGCGCGGGCAGGGGCGGCGCCTGCTTCACGTCGCGCAGCGCGCCGGTGAGGTAGAGGCCCCCGAGCGACACGGGCTCCGCGCCCGTGTTGAGCACCTGCACGAAGAGGCGGCCCTGCGCATCGCGCCCCGCGCGGTCCAGCTTCAGCGGGCCGGTCTGCGCAATCTGCTCCAGCGCGGAGAGCTGCTGCTGCAGGAAGTCGCGGCGCTCGCGCACGAAGCGGCGCAGGAAGGGCGCGCTCGCGGCCGTGTAGTCGGGCAGCGCGAAGGGGTCCTCGGCCAGCGGCCCCGCGAGCAGCGCCGCGGTGGCGTCGATGCGCGCGCCCAGCTGCGCCTCGCTCAGCGGCCCCGCGAGCAGCGTGCGCAGGCGCTCCGCGTAGCGGGCGCGCAAGGTGGGGTCCATGAGGATGCGGGTGCGCAGGGTGCACCAGGCCGGGCGCATCTCCGTGGCGCCCAGGCCCTGGCGGAACTCGGCGAGCTCGTAGGCCGTGGGGTCCCACGCGGTGAAGCTGGGCACCGGGAGCCCCACCCAGGGGCGCTGGTCCGCGGGCTGGTCGCGGCGCAGGTGGGACCAGGCGTTGTTCAGGTCCCAGGGCACGTAGCGCCACTGGCCGGTGCGCGGCTCGTACACCAGGAAGCTGCGCGCATCCGTCTGGTAGTCGTTGGCGATGAAGGCATCCAGCGCCATCCAGGTGAGGAAGCCCTCCACGTCGAAGCGGCGCGTGAGCCACGCGGCGAAGTCCTGGGGCGGCGTGCGGTTGAGCTGGGAGAGCAGCGCGTTCAGCCCGTCCCAGGGCGCGTCCTCGTTCGTGCGCTTGTCCCAGGGCTCCTGGTAGCTGTAGGGCGGAGGCTGCTCGGTGAGGTCGCAGTTGTACATGCCGCAGCGGTACACGTCCCCGTCCGCATCCAGCCCGTGCGCGACGAGGAAGTCCTTCGTCACCGCCTCCAGCTCGGTCATCACCCCCAGCTGCTCTCCGTTCACCTCCAGCGTGACGAAGCGCGCGAGCGGTGCCTGCAGGCCCAGCAGGCCCGCGGTGTCGTACCAGAGCTTCTCCGAGAGGGCGCCTGCGTCCGCGTACTCGGCGAGCAGCTCGATGCGCTTGCGCTGCATGAAGCGGTCGTCCTTGTCGAAGCGCACCTGGAAGCTCTTCTTCGGCGCCTTGCGCGTGGACTGCCCGCGCAGGGACACCTGCACGGCCCAGGTGCGCCCGTAGGCGGTGAAGCGTCCGGGCACCTGCAGGTCCTCGTCCCACAGATGCGTGTAGAGGAGCTCCAGGTCCGCCGGGGCCAGGTCCAGCCGGTAGTGGGCGAGCTCCGCCTGCAGCCGCGGCCAGCCCTGCGCGTCGCGCTCCGGCAGCCACGCGCCGGGAGGCCCGGGCGGGAGCGGCGGGAGGTCCTGCGCCTCCGGCGGCACCCCGTCCCCGGGCGAGGTGGAGGGGGTGGGCAGCGGCGCCGGCGGGGGCACTGCGGGGGCGCCTTCGGGAGCGGCAGGCGCCCCACAGGCGGCGAGCAGGACACCGGAGACGACGACGAACAGGAGGACGGACGTGCGCTTCATGGCCGGTGGAGGCCTTTTCAACCCGCGGGCCAATCCAATGGGCAGGACGGGTGTGCGCTGGTGCACGCCTGGAGCGCCGGCGGGCTGCAGGAGGGAAAGGGATTTCCCAAGAGAGGGCGCTGCGCTTCGCTCAGCGGGCGTCCAGGACCACCTGCCCGTCCTTCACCACGAGCCGCACCTGCTCCAGCGCGCGGATGTCCTTCAGCGGGTCGCCCGCGACGGCGACGAGGTCCGCGAGCTTGTCCGGCTCGAGCGAGCCCACCTGGTCCTGCACGCGCAGCAGCTCCGCGGCGTTCAGCGTCGCCGCGCGCAGGATGTCCACGGGCCGGAGGCCCGCCTCGGCGTAGGCGGTGATCCACCTCACGCTCGCCTGCCCCCGCGTCAGCCCGGGCCTCACGTCGTACAGGTCCGAGCCGGCGGCGATCCGCACGCCGGCGGCCACTGCACGGCGGAGGCGATCATGCGCCCTCGCGAAGGCCTGCTTGCAGCGCTCCTGCCTCGCGCGCTGGCGCTGCGCATCGCCGGTGGGCGCCGCGAGCGAGTCGCAGACCTCCGCCGGGCCGTCCGTCGGCACGAGGAAGATGTGCTTGCGCGCCATGGGCCCCAGCACGTCCTCGGGGAGCACGTAGCCATGCTCGATGGAGTCGACGCCCGCCTGCACCGCGAGGCGCGCGCTCTCCTCGGTGGTGGTGTGCGTCGCCACCGGGCGCTTCATGCGGTGGGCCTCCTCGACGATGACCTTCAGCTCCTCCAGCGACAGGAGGGTGTGCCCGTTGTCGACGATGACCTTGATGCAGTCCGCGCCGTCCACGATTGCCTGGCGCACGGCGCGCCGGGCCTCCTCCACCCCGGAGACGGTGACGTACTCCTGCTCGACGAGGGACTGGGCCGCGGGCTGGAGCGCGGGGAGCTGCCCGCCGTGGGGCGCGAGTGCGCGGGTGCAGGCGGAGATGCGCGGGCCCTGCACCCAGCCGCGCCCGATGGCGTTGCGCAGCGCCACGTCGCCGTTGACCCCGGAGTTGCCCACGTCGCGCACCGTGGTGACCCCCGCCTCGAGCATCTCGCGGCCGAGCTTCGCGCCCAGCAGCGCGCGCTCGGCGGTGCTGCGCTGGGCCACGGTGGCGAGCAGCGGGTCACCGCCCTCCTCCGGGCCCACCTCCAGCAGCAGGTGCGAGTGCGCGTCGATCAACCCGGGCAGCAGGGTCACGTCGCCCAGGTCGATGATCCGGGTCCCCGCGGGAATGGGGAGCCCCGTGCCCACGGCCCGGATGCGCGCACCCTCGACGAGCACCACCGCGTTCGGCAGCACCCGGTCACTCCGCCCGTCGAAGAGCCTCGCGGCGCGCAGCGCGAGGCGCCCGGGCGCGGCAGCCGGGCGCGCCTGACCCCGCGCAGGCAGGGAGACGCAGCACAGGAGGAGCGCACCGATGAGCGGCGCCCACGGGCGGGGGGAACGGGAGGGCAAGGCGGGGCTCCTGGGGGGCGCGGCGCAGCGGGCAGCGCACGCTTGCCGTCCCGCCCCGCGAAGGCAAGCGCCCCCGCGCCCTGCCGGTCGCCGTGGCCTCGAGGACGACCAGGCCGCTCGGGCCGGTGAGGGACAGCTGCTGGAGGGCGCGCATCGAGTGGGGTAGATTCATGCGCACGTAGACTGCGGCCGGGGCCCAAAGGAATCGGCCGCCGTCTCCAGGGGGGTACACACTCTTGTCTCCGTCGAACTCGCCTCCCGCATGGGAAGAGCGCCCTCGCCGCTGCGTCGCGGCGTGGGTCCTTCCGGACCCCGGCCGTTGGCCCTGCCCCCCGCGCTCGTCCTATAGTCGGGCGGTCCTCGCCATGGAGCCGTCGTGACCCCAGCCCCGCTCGGTCAGAACCAGGGACCGGCGTGGTGGCCACTCGCGCTCGTGCGCGAGAGCGGCCGCCACGCGGGTGTGCGGCGCGTGGCGCTGGCGTGGGTCACCGTGGGGCTCTTCGCCATCGTGACGGCGCTGCTCGAGGCGCACTTCGACTGGAGCGGCATTCCGGTGCCGGTCGGCGGGGCCACGGTGAGCGTGAGCTTCTACCCGCCGCTGCTCGTCACGCTGCTGCTCGCGCTGTGGCTGGGCCCCACCTGGGGCAGCATCCCCGCCTACCTCTCCACCCTGGTGAGCGCGCTCTACGCGGGCCTGCCCTGGCAGGTGGCGGCGCTGTTCGCATTCGCCACGCCCGTGGAGCTGGTCATCGTCTGGGGCTCGATGGTGGTGCTCGACGTGCACCCCGACCTCCAGCGGCGGCGCGACGTGTGGCGCTTCGTGGCGGTGGCCACCATCGCCGCGATCGCCAGCTCGCTCGCGGGCCTCATCTGGATCGACGCGAGGGGGCTGGACCTCCTCGCCGGCGAGCGCATCTGGCAGGGATGGATCATCGGCGACATCCTGCAGATGTGCGTGTTCGCGCCGCCGCTGCTGCGCGTCTTCGGGCCGCGGGTGCGCGGCTGGGTGGACCGGCAGTTCCCGCTGCCGCCGCGCTACGCCTTCAGCTACACGCGCAGCGTGGGGCTCGTGGTGGTCATCGTGCTGCTGATGACCGCCATCGTGTTCCAGGGCGTGGGCATGATCACGCAGTCGCTGCACATCGCGGCCGACGCCCGCACGCCCAGCGGCGAGCTGCTGCTGCCGCGCCTGCGCGAGATCCTCTACTTCATGGCGCTGCTCGTGCTGGTGGCCATCGTCACCACCACCACCTTCGCGAGCGCCATCGCGCGCCACGGCGAGCGCGAGCAGAACGTGGGCCGGCACGATGCGCTCACGGGCGCGCTCAACCGCCGCGCGTTCTACCCGGCCTTCGAGAAGGAGCTCGACCGCAGCCAGCGCCTCGGCCTCGGCCTGTCGGTCATCTTCTTCGACGTCGACCGCTTCAAGACCCTCAACGACAGCTTCGGCCACGAGATGGGCGACGAGGTGCTGCGCCAGCTCGTGCGCCGCGTGCAGAGCGTGATGCGCGAGCACGACCTGCTGTTCCGCTGGGGCGGCGAGGAGTTCGTCATCCTGCTGCCGCACACGGCGCCGGCGGACGCGCCGCACCTCGCCGAGCGCGTCCGGGCCGCCGTGGCCGCGGTGCCGCTGGTGCAGCAGTACGTCGCCAACCCCCTCACGGTGACGCTGAGCCTCGGCACCGCCGGCACGGCCCACCGCGACGCGGACCCCCACGCGCTGGTGGCACGCGCGGACCAGGCCTGCTACCGGGCCAAGCAGCACGGCCGCAACCGCGTCGAGATGGCCGAGGCGGCCGCGCCGGAGCTCGGGCCAGAGCTCGCACGCAAGCTCGCGTAGCCGCGTCCAGGCGCGTCCTGCCAGGCTCGCGGCTGCACGCCGGGCCCCGTCCAGCCGCACGGGCGAGCGGCGGCCCCTGTCCCCCCGAGCGGGCGCGCGCGCTCCCGGCCTGCCGGCGCCGCAGCGCCGGGCCCTCGCCGCTATGGGACGCAGTGGAGGCCCGCCATGAGGCACGCGGTGGATGTGAGCGCAGTGGCGCTGCTGCTCTTCCTGGGCGGCGGTGGGATGGCGAGGGAGGCGCAGGCGGAGGACTCGTTCACGCGGCGCCTCCGCGCTCCCGCGGCGCCCTTCGTCACCGAGCTCGCGCCGTACGGGGACTGGCTCGACGTGGAGCCCTTCGGAACGGTGTGGCGGCCCTCCGAGCACGAGGTGGGCGCGGACTTCATCCCCTACGCCTCGCGCGGCCGCTGGGCCTATGCCCCCGTGGGCTGGGTCTTCCTCAGTGACTGGTCCTGGGGCTGGGCCACCTTCCACTACGGCTACTGGCTCTTCGACCCGAGCCTCGGCTGGCTGTGGGTGCCGGGCACGCAGTGGGCGCCCGCCTGGGTGGCGTGGCGCGTCGGCGGCGGCATCGTGGGATGGGCGCCCCTGGGGCCGCCCGCCTGGGACTGGCCCCCGCGCTGGTGCTTCACCTCCGCGCGCGACTTCACCGACCCCTTCGTCTCGAGCCACCTCTTCCCGCACGACCGGCACTACACCGGGCTGACACGGCCGCTGCCGCGCGCCCCCGCGCAGGGCGGAAGGACCTGGCCCGTGGGGCCGGAGCCTTCGGAGATCGCGGTGCGCGACGATGCCCGCGTGCCCACCGTGGGGCTGCAGCCTCCTGCCGAGGGGCGCGTGGCCCGGGTGGAGACAGGGCCCGTGGTGGAGCAGCCGCCCAGCGCGCTCGGGGGCGAGTGGGGACCGCAGCGCACCACGCGCGAGGAGCCCGTGGGCAAGCCCCGCAGGGAGCGGGAGCCGCAGGCCCCAGAGCGCCCCTCCACCCCGCCGGCACCCACTGCGGTGACGCTGCCCATGCCGCCGCCTCCCGCCGAGAACTCGACGCCCCGCCGCGGCGACCCGGCGGATGACGAGGGCCTCTCGCGGGCCGAGCAGCACCGCCGCGCGCTGGACCTGGACGCGGAGGAGGCGCAGGGGACGGGCGGGGCCGCGCCGGTGGCCGAGCCCAGCGCCGTCGCGCCCGCGCAGCCCCCGCCCTCCAGCGCAGCGGGCAGCGCCCACGCGCCCTCGCCCGCCGAGCGCCACGGGCCGAGCGAGCCGGCCGCGCAGCCGGCCTTCGCGCCGAGCACGCCGCCGCCCGCGAGCGCACCGTCACCGTCACCGTCGGCCGGGGCCGCCTCCGCGCCGATGGCGCCACCCGCCCCGCCGCCTCCGCCCGTGGCCGAGCCACCCGCCAGCTCCTCCACCCACGAGCCCAGCCCGTCCACCGCTGCCTCCGCCGGGACACACGTGGAGCGCTCGCACGCAGAGAGCGGGAAGTAGCAGCGCCGCGGGTGCGCACGCAGGCAGGCCGCGGAGCTCAGATCGAGAGGCCGGGATCGCCCTCGAGGACCTGCTGGCGCAGCGAAGGGCGCTCGCCCGGCTTCCAGAGCGATGCCGTGTGGACGACCCGGTAGCGAAGAGGACCGCCATCGGGGCGGTCGCTGCGGGTGATCGGGCGTGGAATGCAGACGAACTCGGTCCGAATCTCGGTGCGGGTGAGCCGCACCGTCGCGTAGCCGTGACCGCCCATGTCCACGAACTCGAGGTGCGGGGAGAGCTCCGGGTTGGAGACGGCGTGGGCGCGCTTCAGGTCGAAGCTCCGGGCGTACTCGAGGCACGAGCGGACGCCGTGCTTCAGCAGCATGTTGTAGGTCCACTCGGGCTTTCCCCCCGGCCGATCGGCGAGGAAGAGCGCGCGGAGCGGATGGTCCTTGGGGAGCTTGTGCTCGAAGGACTCCATCGCTCCGGGGCTGGCCAGCGAGGCGCCGACGAAGCTGAGCCCGACCGGCTCGAACTTCGCGGGTGGCAACAGGGCGGCGGCATAGCCGGCCCAGAAGCTGTGCCGGTCGCCCGACACGATCGCGAAGCCGGTGATCTTCGCGTCGCGGACGAGGTCGTAGATCTCGCCGCGCTCGTGGTAGGCGCTGCCGTAGTCGCCGCTGCCGAACTGGGCGAAGGTGTGGGCCGGCCACTTCTGCTTCGTCAGTCCATCCGGAAGGTTCTGCGGGTCGGCCCGCTCGTCGAGGGCCCCCAGCGAGTTGCCCCAGATCTTCCAGGTGGCCCTGGACCGGCGCAGCTGGTCCATGAACCACTTCTTCTGACGGGTCCCGAGGAGGGTGCGCGGCGGTGAGTCCTTTCGCGGGTTCGGGATGCGCGTGTCGCCGAAGCGCAGCTCGGCGGGCGGCTTGCCGCCGTTGAAGGTGCGGCCGGCGTCGAGCGCGAGCATCGCTGGCTCCGAGAACATCCCGTTGAAGGCCGGGTCGTAGATCTTCTCGACGCCCTCCGCGTCCGTCGGGTCGTCGCCGCGGAAGCTGTGCTGGTCCGTGAGGAGGAGCTCGAGGTGCTGGCCGTAGCGCAGTGACCGGTAGGCGATCAGGCTGTGGATGGCCTTCAGGTTGTTGGGCTCGGTCCCGAGACCACTGTCGTCCCACGCGTCGATCGGCACGTTCTTCACCGCCACCGCGCCGAAGGTGTCGAGCGAGCCGCTCGGCGCCTTCACGCGCGCGGGGATGTACTCGAACCAGGCCTGGTTCGCGGCGACCTTGACGGTCTGGCCCGGCCGCGGCGCGCCCCCGGCCTGGACGATGCTCTGCCGGCCCTGCCACGAGAACTCATGGTTGTCCCAGATGGCGACGAAGGGCCACCGCGCCCGCGCGTCCTGGAGGTCGGGATCGGCAAGGTAGCCCTTGTAGACGACCCGATAGCCCTCGACCGTGAGCGGGTAGTGGAAGTTGCTGCTCTGACCCCCATCGGGAATCCGGCCGACGTCGTAGATGGTGCGGTCGTAGCGCGTCGGCACCTCGTCGGGATACTCGACGACCTCGTAGATGAAGTCGCCGAGGTGGAGGACGAAGCCGAGCTGGTCGGCGGGCGCGGCGCGCTCGTCCTCGAAGATCATCCGGCGATAGCCGTTGAGCTTGCCCTCGTTGACGCTCTGGCAGCTGACGAAGGCGAAGTTGACCGGCCGTGGATCGTTGGCCGACGGCGCGGTGATCGTCCGGCCGATGCGGCTCCCGTTCCCCTCGCCATCGGTGAACCGGTACCAGTAGACGCGCGCAGGCTTCAGCCGACCGACCAGCACGCGCGTCGTCCAGTCCGACTCCGCCGAGACCGGCGCGGGCGCTTTGGCCACGACCCGCTGGAACGCATTGTCCTCGGCGACCTCCACCGTGAGCACACGCTGGCGGCCCGACTCGAACGGCCGCCGGGTCCAGAGGATCACGCTGCTCGGATCGGGATCGCCGGACGCGACGCCCTCCGGATAGAGGTCGCGCCGCTCCTGCCAGCCGGTGGTGGACGCTCGAGCCGAGCCGCCCCACGCCAGCGAGGCCCCCATCGCTGCGGCCAGTTGAACGAACTCGCGTCGATTGAGCGCCATCGGCCACCCGCCTCACGGTCTCTTCGCATGCCGAGCACCGTGCGCGGGCATGGATCTGGAGCGAACCGCTTCGAGGGGGGTAAATTCCAGGCCGCGGCAGGCCCCTGTGTTTCCGGGTGCGCCGAGCGCGCTCAGCGGGAGCAGCTCCTGACGACGCCGGTTCCCTGCGCCGTCTCCTGCCAGTGGAGCGCCGTCTCCTCGGAGGGCAGCCAGCTCGCACTCGACGGCGTGGAGCCGTAGCACGCATAGGTCGAGATCGCGCCGGTCTCGCGGTCGCCGAGCCAGCCGGCCGTCTCCGTCACCGCACGCAGCGGCGCCCCCGCGCTCTCCGGCAGGCGGGCCGTGAGGACGGTGTCCATCCAGTCGAACATCTGCTCCAGGTCGGCCATCGGGTCGTGGCCCAGCGCATCGACCGAGACGGCCCAGGGCGCCCCGGCCGCCCGGCCGGCCTCGAAGACGGCGGTGATGTTCTCGCGCCGGTAGTCCTCGTCCGCTCCTCCAACGAGGAAGTAGCCCGGCACCGAGGCCGCGGCCTGCGCGGGGCCCAGGTCGTGGCAGGCGCCCTTCATGGTGATGAACCCGGCCACCCGGGCGCCGTGCGCACGGCTGAAGCCGTACGCGGTGCACCCGCCCATCGAGTGCCCGACGAACAGGAGGGGAATGCTCTCGAGCTCCGGATGAAGGCTCTGCGTGCCCAGCGCGGAGAGCGCCGTGAGCAGCGTCTCGTAGCTTGCCGGCTGCTCGACCAGGGTCGTCGTTCCGACGAGTGCCACCTGCCCGCCGGCGAGCGCGAGGGAGCGCTGCCTCACCTCCTCCATCACGGAGGGCGAGCACCAGATGCTGCACTTCCCCTTCCAGGTCCCACTCACGAGGTCACGCGAGTCCAAGGGGTTACCGGTGGCGGGGTCCTTCAGGCCCGGCAGGAAGACGATCGCCGCCCTGTACTGGGCGACGCCGAGGGGCAGGTAGGCGCGCACCTCCCCGTGCGTGAAGAGCGTCTGGTCCAGCAGCACGACGTCGTGGGCGTTGCTCCCCTCGACCAGGCTGAGGTCCTCGGAGCGTGCGTCGAAGCGCGGAGCGCTCGTGCTGAGGGTGACGCGGCCGACGGGCAGCCTCTGGAGCTCGAAGCGTCCATCGGCGTCGGTGGTCGCGGTCACGCTTCCACTCGTCACCGAGGCGCCCGCGATGGCGGCTCCGGTGGAGGTCCTCACGGTGCCGGACACGGTCGCGGTCGGGCCCTCCCCGCACGCGGTCACGACGAGCGCAGAGAGCAGCGCCACTGCCAGCGCAGGGATGGATGCGGAGAGCCGCATGGGACGCCTCCTGAGGGGGAAGCCAAAGGCCCCGCTGCGATTCCATTCGCCGGGAGTGGAGCCGTCAATGCGGCGGCCCCGCGACTGTGAGCAGCGAGAAAGCATGGAGCGAACGGGCCTGGGACGCGTCCAGGCCAAGGTGCGGCCCCCGCCTCCTCTCAGAGGCTAGAACGCGAGCCGCAGCTCGAGGCTGGGCGCGAGGTAGAGCGTCGCACTGGTGACGGCGCTGCGCAGCTCGCTCTCCGGAGCCCCCTCGAAAGCGACGGAGGTGCGGCGGTAGCTGTTGCGGCCCACGCTGAGCATGTCTGCGCTCACCCGCAGGCTCAGGCGCTCGAGCAGCGGGTGCTCCACGCCGAAGCCGGCGCTGACGAAGACGCCGCGCATGCGCTCGTCGCGTGCCGTGTTGGAAGAGGGTGCCTCGCTGCGCGCGCCGCCCGCGTTGAGCAGGCCGTACACGGAGAAGCGGGTGGCGCCCGCGCTCGCCACGAAGCCGCGCAGGCCTACGCTCGCGGTGAAGCCATAGGCGGTCTGCGGCTCGGGCAGCACCACCCCCGGGTCCGACGACTCGAGGGTGGAGCGCGCGTAGGAGCCGGAGCCCCCGAGCACCAGCGCGAGGTTCTCGCCCAGCAGGTACTCGAGCGAGGTGCGCCCGGCCAGCCCGCTCACGCCTCCGAGCGTGCCCAGGGTGCTGGAGGAGAGGAAGGGGCCGCCCACCAGGGTGAAGCCGGAGTAGCCGATGCCCGCGCCCACCGACCAGCGCGCAGCGAGTCGCCCCTGCGCCTCCTGCTCTCCGTCCTGCGCCGCCGCCCCCTGCGCGCCCAGCAGCACGCAGCCCACCACCCACGCCTTCACTGCGCCTCGCACCTGCATCCACTCCCTCGTGAGCAGGCGGCGGAGAGTCCGCGCCGCCGTGAGTCCCCGGCTTTAGCGCACGGGTGGCGAAACGCGAACAAACAGCCCTTTCCGGAAAAAGCGCAGCCCCGGGCCCCGCGCCGAGCGCTACGCGCCCACCGCGGCCGCGACGTGCTGGGCGCCCCAGCGCGCGAGCCCGAAAATGCTCTGCTGCGGGTTCACGCCCACGCTGGTGGGGAAGACGCTGCCGTCCGCGACGAAGAGGTTGTCCAGGCCGTGGTAGCGCAGCCGGGAGTCCACGACGCTGCGCGCCGGGTCGCCGCCCATGGCGCAGCCGCCCATCTGGTGGGCGCTGAAGACCTTGACCCGCAGCGCCTCCCACGGCGCGCGCTCGAGCAGCGGCAGGTCCTCCGCCCGGCGCACCACCACGGGCCGCGCGTGCAGCGAGCGCACCTCGCGCGCGCCCGCGGCGAGCTGCACCCGCGCGAGCTCCACCTGCGCGTGGCGCAGCGCCTCCCAGTGGTGCGCGCGCAGCGGGTACTGGATGGAGAGCCGGCGGCCGCCCTCGCGCAGGGCCACCGTGCCCCCCTCGTCCCCCTCCACCACGCCGTCGCGGGTGATGACGAGCGCGGCCTGCACGTGGGCGAGCTGCTCCATCGCCTCCTGGTGCGCGAGCCCGAAGCCGCCCAGCGCGATCGCGCCGAGCATGGGGTGCACCGGGGGCGTCTCCATCAGGTAGCCCAGCCGGTCGTCGCCGCGCTCGGCGAACTGGCGGCTGCCCACGCTCATGGGCGCGCCGTACCAGGCGTTCACCGGCTCCTCGAAGAGCGCGGCGGACACGATGCCCGGGTGCAGGAAGGTGCGCCGGCCCACGCGCCCGCCCCCGTCCAGCCCCGAGCGCAGCAGCAGCGCGGGGCTGTTGATGGCCCCCGCGCACAGCGCCGTCACCCGCGCGCGCACGGTGAGGCGGCGGCCGGTGGGCCTGTCCGTCTCCGGATCCAGCAGCTGCGCGTGCACCGCCTCCACGCGCCGCCCCCGCGTCTCCAGCCGCAGCACCCGCGCGTTGGCGAACACCGTCAGCCCGCGCTCCACCGCCTCCGGGATGAGCGTCACCAGCATGCCCTGCTTCGCGTCCACCGGGCAGCCCATGCCGCAGTACCCGCTGTTCACGCACCGCTGCACGTTGCGCTTGAGGCTGTGGCGCTCGTAGCCCAGCGCGCCCAGGCCGTCCCACAGGAGGCGGTTGTTGCGGTTGGCGGCGGCGATGGGCCACTCGGCGATGTGCAGCCGCTGCTCGAGCCAGTCCCAGTGCGGCGCCAGCGCCTCCTCGGACAGGCCCTCCGCCCCGTGCACGTCGCGCCACAGCGCGAGCACCTTGGGCGGCGTGCGGTAGCACACGCACCAGTTGACGGTGGTGCCTCCGCCCACGCTGCGCCCCTGCAGCATCGTGAGGGACAGGTCGTCCGTCGCGCGGTTGCCCAGGTCCTGGTACAGCCGCGGGAAGGCGTGGTCCTCGCGCATGTCGAACTCGCGCCGCGTGTGGTAGCCGCCCTCCTCGAGCATCACCACGCACAGCCCGCGCTCCACCAGCGCGTGGGCGAGCACCGCGCCGCCGGCGCCCGAGCCCACCACGCACACGTCGCAGGTGCGCTCGAGGTCCTGCGCCACCTCGTCGCCGGTGTGGATGCGGCCCGCCTCCGCGCAGCTCACGGCCCACCTCCGAGCCCACCTCCCGGCCGGGGCGCGCCCCCGCCCTTCCACACGGGCGCGGCCGGGTCGTGCAGCGCGGCGGGCGGCCCGGGGTAGCCCACCGCGGGCCACACCCGGGGCGAGCCGTAGTAGGCGCCCGCGGCGAGCGCGCGCAGCGCCTGGAAGCCGGTGCGCCGCAGCGCGAGGCCGCTGTCGCGCCAGTCCGCGATGACGGCGTCCTGCGCCTCGGGGGACAGGCGGGTGAAGGGCGTGGTGCGCCCGGTGAGGAGCAGCCCGGCCAGCGCGCTCTCGAAGAGGTCGAGCAGCCGCCGGAAGTCCTCCTGCGCTCCGGCTTCCGTGGCGGCGAGGATGCGGTCGGCGTTGAGTGCGGTGCGCACCACCTCGTGCGGGGGGAAGCCCGGCCGCGGCGGCGCCATGCGCCGCACGAACGCGTCCACGACCGCGTACTGCCCGGGGGTCAGCACGCGCAGTCCCTCGGGCGGCACGGGGACGAGCCGCGTGGAGCGCAGCGCGAGCGCGCCGCCGCCCAGCGCGAGCGCGCCGCCGCCCAGCGCGAGCAGCGCGCCGCCCAGCAGACCTCCCTGCAGGAAGCGCCGCCGGGGGATGCCCGCGGCAGCCGCGGGCGGTAGCTCGGTCAGCGGGAGCATGGGCCGACGATAGGGCCGTGGCCCGCGCGCATCATCGGCGCAACGTGCAGGGCCGCCGCCGGCCGCCCGGCGCACGGCCGGCTGCTCGCGCCGCCATGGCCCCGGGTGTCCTGTACCTGTGGACGGGAGGACCTCGGGGACTTCCGGCCGTGCCCCCCGTGCGCAGATTTCCCGCCCGGGCGCCTGCCCGCCCGGAGGGCGCCGCGCAGGGTGCCGCAGGAGGAACACGACATGGACGTCATCCCGGACGACGCGGGCCCGGACCGCCAGCGCTGGCCGCAGCGCACGCACGAGCGCGCGGTCGAGCACTTCTACTCGCACGGGGTGGAGCGCTACGGCGACTACCACGGGGGCTACCTGAACTTCGGCCTCTGGGAGGACGGCGTCCGCCACTACGAGGCCGCGGCGGAGAACCTGGTGCGCCGGCTGGCGCACTGGGGAGCGCTCGACGAGGACAGCGTGCTGGCCGACGTGGCGTGCGGCACGGGCGCGCAGGACGTGCTGCTCGCGCGCGAGTTCCGCCCCCGCGTCATCCACGCGGTGGACGTGACGTGGGGCCACGTCGAGGCGGGGCGCCGCAGGGTCGCGCGGGCCGGGCTCGAGGGGCAGGTGCACCTGCACCACGGCAGCGCGACGGCGCTCCCCTTCGCGCCCGCCTGCTTCACCCACGTGCTGGGGGTGGAGGGACCCGTGCACTTCGACACCCGCGAGCGCTTCCTGCAGGAGGCCTTCCGGGTGCTGGAGCCGGGCGGCACGCTGCTGCTCGCCGACTACTGCGCCCAGCGCGAGCTGCGCCAGGGCAGCCGCGCGGACCGGCTCGTGCTGAAGCTCATCTGCCGCGGCTGGCACATCCCCTGGGAGAACTGCGACACGCAGGAGGACTACGTGCACAAGCTGCAGCGCACCGGCTTCACCGCGGTCCAGGTGCAGCGGGTGGGGGCGCTCACCTACCCGGGCTACTTCCGGGAGCAGCGCACCCTGCGCAACCTGCGCGAGATGCGCGCGCGGCGCGGGCTGGGGGCGGCCGCCGGCGGGCTCGCCATCGACGTGCTCGCCTACGAGGCCTACCGCCGCGGCTACATCGACTACGTGCTGGTGAAGGCGCAGAAGCCCTGAGCGCCCCCGGGCCGTCCCGCAGGCCGGGGTGGACACGCCGAGGGTCGCGCCCCACCGTTCCGGCCCCGGGTTTCTTTCCGCTTCAGCGGAGGCAAGGCCATGCGCGGGCGGCTCCACTCCTGTGCAGCGTGCGGCGCGCCCTGCACGCCGGTGCAGCCAGGAATGCGGAGGGCATGCCGGTGAGGGCGGGCCTCGTCGCGCACGTCTCGGACCTGCACCTCGGCGCCGACGCGTCCCGCGTGGACACCGCGCGCCAGCTGGTGGCCGCGCTGCTCGCCGCGCGGGTGGCGCACGTGGTCGTCACCGGGGACGTGACGCACCGGGGGCGCCCGGAGGAGCTCGCGCTCTTCGAGCGGCTCTTCGCCCCGCTGCTCGAGGCAGGGCGGGTGACGCTGGTGCCGGGCAACCACGACCGCGTGGGCCCCGCGGTGGGCGAGGGCTTCATGGGCGGGCGGCGCGTGGACGCGGTGCGCGCGCGCGGCCTGCACCTGGTGCGGGTGGACACCACCGGCCCGCAGAACCACAGCTACTGGCAGTGCCAGGGGCTGCTCACGCCCGAGCAGCTCGACGCGGTGGAGCGCGCGGTGGACGCGGCCCGGCCCGGCGACGGCGTCTGGGTGCTGATGCACCACCACCCGCTGCCCCTGCCCACGGAGTCGCTCGGCGAGCGCCTCGCCTGCCGCCTGGGGACAGGCAGGCTGGAGGAGCTGCCGCTCGGCGCGGCGCTGCTGCAGCGGCTGCTGGGCCGGGCGGACCGGGTGCTGCACGGCCACCGCCACCGCCCGAGCGCGCGGACGCTGCGGGCTCCTGGCCACTCCACCGGCCGCCCCCTGCACGTGAGCAACGCGGGGGCGACCCTCGAGCTGGGCCGGGTGCCCCTCTTCGCGCCCGGGCCGTGCGCGGCGGCGGGCCCCGGGGCGCGCTGGCTGCCCTTCACCGAGGCGCCGCTGGCCCCGCTCTCCTCGGCGCAGGAGCTGCGCACCGCGGTGGGCGAGACGCTGCGCGCCTGGCGGCAGGAGGCGGCCCGGCGCGCGTGAGGCCCCGGGGCGCGCTTCAGTGCAGCTGCTGGGCGAGGAAGCGAAACGCATCCTCCCAGTGCCGCCGCGCGCCGGCGCGCGTGTGGACGAAGGCGAGGAAGGCGTGCGGCTCGCCCGCGTAGTCGCGCGCCTCGCAGCGTGCGCCGAGCTGCTGCAGCGCCCGCGCGAGCCGCCGGGAGTCCTCGAGCAGCACGTCCGCGGTGCCGCAGGCGACGAAGAAGGCGGGCAGCGGGCGCGCGGGCGCCCCGGCCCGCTCGAGCACCAGCAGCGGGTCCGCGAGCTCCAGCCCACCCTCCTCCGGGACGCGGGCCCCGCGCAGGTAGGTCTGCCCCACCTCGGAGAGCCGGTCGCGCACGAAGAAGCTGCGCGGCTGCGTGCGCCAGTAGCGCTCCGGGTCGCTCACCTGCAGCACCCCGCAGGCGGGCAGCACCGCGCGCGGCACCACGCCGGTGTCGAAGACGGCGCGCGCCCACGGCTCCGGACGGCGGTAGCAGGTGGCCAGCGCCAGCCCCAGCGCGAGGTTCGCCCCCGCCGACTCGCCGGCCACTACGACGCGCGCGGGGTCCCCCCCGTAGTGCGCCGCGTGCTGCACCGCCCAGCAGTACGCCGCCGCCACGTCCTCGAGTGCCGCGGGGAAGGGGTGCGCGGGGGCCAGCCGGTAGTTGAGGTTCAGCGCGACGAAGCCCTGGCGCGCGAACACCACGCCGAACACCCAGTGCGTCTCCTTGGAGAGCGCCCGGAAGGCGCCCCCGTGGATGTAGAGCACCACGGGCCGCGGGCCGCCCGGCCCGCGGGGGCGGTAGAGGTCCAGCCGGTGGGCGCTGCCGCCATCGGGCAGGTACGCGACGTCGCGCAGCACCTCGACGGCGTGCAGCTCGCTGCGGGACTGCGGCAGCAGCCGGCCGCCGCGGGTGAGCCCCGTGCAGAACGCATCCACCAGGGCCGCGCCCGCCCGCTGGCGCAGCAGCGTGCTGCGCGCGAGCGCCTCGGGTCCGCGCGAGGTGCCTTCGTCCATTGCCCGTCCTCCCCATTCGACGTCCGGGTCCGGCGCGGTGTCACCCGCGGGCACGGCGCTGGGAACTGCGCCGCGGGGTGGGGGGCGGCGCTGCCGCCTGGCTGGCCGGGGACGGAACGGGCCAGGTTCCCCCTCGAGGTGCTTTCGCCTCGAAGCGCGGGCGAGGTGCGCAACGGCCGCCACTTGCGCGACGCATCCGGTCGCTGTCAGGACAGGCGCACCATGCAACCCGTCCGACACTCGCCTGCCCGCCTCGTCCCACTCCTCCTGGCGCTCGCCTGCGCCGCACCCGGCGTGCGCGCGCCCGCCGCGGGGCCGCAGGCCGCACCGCCGGAGCTGGAGCTGGAGCTGGAGCTGGTGGAGAGCGCGCCGGTGGAGACGCCGCTGAACCACGCGGCGCTGCGCGATGCGAAGGACGTGTGGCCGGAGCTGTTCGCGCGGGCCACCCGGACGCTCGACGTGGCGGAGTTCTACCTGTCCAACTCCAACCGGGAGGGCAGCGCGCTCGAGCCGAGCGTGCGGGCGCTGGAGGCCGCGGCGGCGCGGGGCGTGCGGGTGCGCATCCTCACCGAGGAGAAGTTCGCCCGGACCTACCCGGAGACGGTGGCGCGGCTGCAGGCGCAGCCGAACGTGAGCCTGCGCCGCTGGGACCGGGAGAAGCTGCAGGGCGGCGTGCTGCACGCGAAGTACTTCGTCGTCGATGGGCGCGAGGGCTACCTCGGCAGCCAGAACTTCGACTGGCGCTCGCTCGAGCACATCCAGGAGCTGGGGCTGCGCCTGAGCGGTCCCGCGGCGGTGCGCCCGCTCTCCGACGTGTTCGCCTACGACTGGGCCCAGGCGGGCGGTGAGCCCCTGCCGTCCGCCTCGGGCCCCGCGGCCGCGTGGACGGAGGCGCGCTTCGGCGGGGAGCGGGTGCGGGTGCTGCCCGTGGCGAGCCCCGAGGGCCAGGTGCCCGCGAGCAGCGCGTGGGACCTGCCCCAGCTGGTGCGCCTCATCGACGGCGCCCGGCGCACGGTGCGCGTGCAGCTGCTCACCTACCGTGCGCGCTCGCGCGAGGGGAACTGGGAGGTGCTCGAGTCCGCGCTGCAGCGCGCCGCCCTGCGCGGCGTGCAGGTGGAGCTGCTGCTCGCGGACTGGGGCAAGCGCAAGGGCACCATCGAGGGGCTGCAGGCGCTGCACGCGCCCGAGCGGGGCCTCACCGTGAAGCTGGTCACCATCCCGCAGCACTCGAGTGGCCACATCCCCTTCGCCCGCGTCGTGCACTCCAAGTACCTGGTGGTGGACGGCGAGAAGGGCTGGGTGGGGACGAACAACTGGGAGCGCAGCTACTTCCACGGCAGCCGCAACGTGGGGCTCGTGGTCGAGGGCGCCGCGTTCGCGCGGCAGCTGGACGCCTTCTTCCTCGACCTGTGGAACAGCACCTACGCCTCCCCCGTGGACCCGAAGGCGGTCTACACGCCCCCGGACATCGCCGGCGCCGAGGGCAAGTAGCGGCTCCCTCCGCGCGCCGCACGGCCGCGGGCCCCCGCGCGGGGCCGGAGTGGCCACGCGCGCGGCGGGCGCGAGCACCGGCCGAGGCCGGGGTCAGCTCGCGGCCTGGCGGCGCGGCAGCTTCCAGCCCGGACGCACGAAGTGGCAGGTGTAGCCGTCGGGGTAGCGCTGCAGGTAGTCCTGGTGTTCGGGCTCGGCCTCCCAGAACGCACCCGCGGGAGCAACCTCGGTGACCACCTTGCCGGGCCACAGGCCCGAGGCATCGACGTCCGCAATGGTGTCCAGCGCGATGCGCTGCTGCTCGGGCGAGGTGTAGAAGATGGCCGAGCGGTAGGACGTGCCGATGTCGTTGCCCTGCCGGTTGCGCGTGGACGGGTCGTGGATCTGGAAGAAGAACTCCAGCAACGTGCGGAAGCTCAGGCGCGCGGGGTCGAAGACGATCTCGACCGCCTCGGCGTGCGTGCCGTGGTTGCGGTAGGTCGCGTTCGGCACGTCGCCGCCGCTGTAGCCCACGCGCGTGGAGATCACTCCGTCCATGCGCCGCAACAGCTCCTCCACGCCCCAGAAGCAGCCACCCGCCAGAATCGCCTTCTCGGTGCTCATCTCACGTCCTCCCCAGGGTGGGGTCTACGCCCCAGGCGTTCGTCCTAACACCGAGGAGCTCTGTTGGCGCCAGGAGCAACCGCTCACCGGCCTGCCCGGTGCTGCCGGGCTCAGCCCGCCAGGCGCATGGCCACGAGGTCCCGGAGCGCGCGCAGGCGCGCCCGGCGGCCCCTGTCGCCGCCCTGCCTAGCGGCTCTCGAGCCTGGGCGAAGGGGCCGGGGTGGGTGCCACCGCAGGGCGCTGCGCGCGCACGGGCAGGTGCACGACGGGCCCGCCCGGCCGCGCGCTGCCGGCGTCCTCCGCGGTGCGGAAGAAGGACATGAGCTGCAGCAGGCTCTGCGCGTGGCTCGCCATCTCCTCCGCCGTGGCCGCCAGCTCCTCGGCGGCCGACGCGTTCTGCTGGGTGACGGAGTTGAGCCCCAGCACGGCCCGGTTCATCTGGCCCACGCTCTGCGACTGCTCGGTGCTGGCGGCCGCCACCTCCTTCACCAGCGCGCTCGTCTGCTGGATGCTGGGCACCAGCTCCTCGAGCATCCCGCCGGTGCGCTCCGCCTGGGCGACGCGCTGGGAGGCGAGCTCGACGATGTCGCGCGCGGCCCGCTGGCTGCCCTCCGCGAGCTTGCGCACCTCCGAGGCCACCACCGCGAAGCCGCGGCCGTGCTCGCCTGCGCGCGCCGCCTCGATGGCGGCGTTGAGCGCGAGCAGGTTCGTCTGGTACGCGATGTCCTCGATGATGGTGATGCGGCCCGCGATCTGCTTCATCGCCTCCACCAGCTCGGCCACCGCGCGGCCGCTCTCCGCCGCATCGTTCGCACCCTTGAGGGCGAGCGTATCCACGCGCGCGCTGTGGGTGGCGTTCTGGTCGATGGAGCTTCGCATCTGCTCGAGGCTCGCCGTCACCTCCTCGAAGGAGGCCGCCTGCTCGCTGGTGCCCGAGGAGAGCGCCTGGGAGGTCTGCGACAGCTGACCCGACGCCGAGGAGAGGGCGCTGGCGCCGTTGCGCACCTCGCCGATGACCTGCGCGAGCCGCTCGCTCATGGTGCGGAACGCCTCCGCGAGCGCGCCGATCTCGTCGGAGGAGCGGTGCTCGACCTGCTCGGTCAGGTTGCCCGCGGCAATCTGCGTGGCCACCTCCGAGATGCGCTCGAGCGGGCGGGTGACGCGGCGGACGACGACGAGGACCATGAGGGCGAGCGCGAGCAGCGCCAGCACCCCCAGGGCGAGCGTGAAGGTGCGCAGCTGGTGCGCCGGGGCGAGCACGGTCTCGAGCGGCGCGAACACGGTGAGGGCCCAGGGCGTCTCCGAGTGGCCGACGACGAAGGGCACCACGACCGCGATGGCCTCGGCGCCGAGCACGTCGGAGTGCACGCGGCCGACCTGGGTCTCGCGGCTGGCGAGCGCGCGCTTCACGAGCGCGTCCGCGGCCGAGTCCCCGAGCGGCTTGCCCAGCAGCTCCGCGTTGGGGTGCGCGATGAGGTTGCCCTGACTGGAGGTGAGCGTCGCGAAGCCCTTCTCGAAGGGCTTGATGGTCGCGACGAGCGCCTGCGTCTGCCGCAGGGGCATGTCCTCGCCGACGACGCCCATGAACTTGCCGTCCATCAGGATGGGCACCGAGATGCCGGTGATGAGCTCCGTCTTGCCCGCGGTCGTGTAGAAGTAGGGCTCGAGGAGGGTCTCCTTCTTCGTGGCGCGCGGCAGCAGGTAGCAGTCGCCGGGACCGGGCTTCTCGTAGTCCATCGCCACCTCCTGCTGGATGTTCCCGCTGCCCCGGTTCCACCAGGCCATGTGGCGGCCGGTGGCATCGACGAAGCCCTTGTTCGCGAACTTCGCGTCGGCGCCGTCGAAGGCGTTCGGCTCCCAGATGAACCAGAGGCCGAGGATCTCCGGCGTCTCCTCGACGGTGCGGCGCACCATCGCGGAGCCGAGCTCCCGGTCCGTGTTGCCCGCGAGCTTCAGGGCCGCGAGGGACTGCGCGATCGTGCGGGAGGTGAGCACCGAGCGCTCGAACCGCGCGTGCACCTGCGCCGCGGCGTCCCTCGCCAGCCCGGTCGCGGCCTGCGTCGCCTCCTCCTCCGCGACGCGTGAGGACTGCCGGCTGACGACGAGGACCACGAGGCCCAGCGTCAGCGCGATGACGCTGCAGAGGGTGACGAGAAGCTTGGTCGAGAGGCGGTGGCTGAGCGTCATGACTCGAAGGGGGAGCGGGGCCGCGGCGGCAGGGGAGCCGCTGCGGGAGGGCAGCGGCGAGAGCGTCACGCGCGTACCCCGCAGCAAGTCCCGCGCCCACGGCCGGACGCGCAGCCCGCTGCCTCGCCGCGCGTCCTGCGCTGCGCGAAGCCCAGAGCAATTACGACCACTTGCCAGGGCGGCGACGTGCCCGGCCGGGCACGCGGGAGCGGTGGCGGGCCCGCAGGCCCGAGTCCCAGCGGACCTGCGGTGGGGCGCCTCGTGCCCGCTTGCTCTCCCTGCTCAGCGCCCCCGTGGGGTCGGCGCACGCGTTCTCCGCGCCCACCCGGGCACTCACCCGACGACGCGCGACTCTTCCGGGCGCGGGCCCGCCCCGACCGCCGCGCGCTCGAGGCGCATGGGCAGTCCGCCGGAGGGCCGCAGCGTGGTGAGGTACTCGGGGCGGAGCGTGTACCCGTCGACGAGCCGGGGGCGGAAGCGCGGAGCGAGCGTGGCGAGCAGCAGCACCGCCTCGGTGAGGGCGAAGGTGTTGCCGATGCACTGGCGGGGCCCGGCGCTGAAGGGCAGGTAGGCGAAGCGGGGGCGGCGCTGCACGGCGGCCTCGTCCGCCCAGCGCTCGGGGCGGAAGGCGTCCGGGTCCTCCCAGTAGGCGGGGTGGCGGTGCAGCGCCATGGGGGCGACGACGACGGTGCCGCCCTTGCGCACGCGCGCGCCGCACACCACGTCGTCCGCCTCCACGCGCCGGAAGAAGATGTAGGCGGGCGGATAGAGGCGCAGCACCTCGTCCACCACGTGCCGGGTGTGGGCGAGCCGGGGCAGGTCCGCGAAGGTGGGTGAGCGGCCCTGCAGCTCGCGCGCGAGCTCGTCGCGCAGCCGCTCGGCCACGCGCGGGTGCTGGTCGAGCAGCGCCCACGCCCACCCCAGCGCGAGCGCCGTGGTCTCGTGTCCTGCGAGCAGCAGCGTCACCACCTCGTCGCGCAGCTGCGCGTCGCTCATCGCCTCGCCCGTGTCGGCGTCGCGCGCGGACACCAGCATGGACAGCAGGTCCTCCCCCGCCCCGCCCTCGCGCCGCTTGGCCTGCACCAGCTCGTCGACGATGGAGAAGAACGCGCGGTGCGCGGCGCGGAACGCGCGGTCCGAGCGGGTGGGCAGCACCGGGGGCAGGAAGCGCCGGCGGTTGTAGCGCTCGACGAACTGGGCGTTGAGGGTGTCCCACGCCTGGCGCACCTGCTCCGTCTTCGCCGCCAGCCTCGTGCCGAACAGCGCCTCGCCCACCACCTGCAGGGTGAGCGCGGACATGTCCTCCAGCATGGAGAAGGGGGCGCCGGAGGCGGCACGCGCCTCCCACGCGTCGCGGGTGCGCTCGGCCGCGCGCACCATCCGCTCCGCCATCGCCGCGATGCGGGCGCGGTGGAAGGCCGGCTGGGCGAGCCGCCGCTGGCGCAGCCAGTAGGGGCCCTCGCTCGTGAGCAGCCCGTTGCCCACGAGGCGGCGGATCATCGCGTAGGTGGGGTGGCGCTTGGTGTAGTTGCCCGCGTTGTCCTGCAGCACGCGCTTGAGCCCGTCCGGGTGGGTGACGAGGTAGTTCGTCCCCACGCCGTAGCGGTAGCGCGCCACGTCGCCGTAGGTGTCGCGGACGTGCGTCCAGCGCTGCAGGGGGTCCTCGCGGTGGCCGCGCAATAGCTTCCACACGCCCACCGGCGCGGGGCCCTCGGGCTCGCGCGCTGCCAGGAGCTCCTCCCTCGTCGCGTTGCTCATGGTGCTCCTCCGGGATGCCTTGCCCCTATCGAACACACGCCCGGGCGAGGCCTCAAGGAGTTTCGAGACGGTTGTGTTCCGTATATCCCCGCGGCTACCGTTGGCCGGCGAGATGGGCACGAGCGGAGAGGAACGGCGGCCAGGCCGGCCGCGCAGCGAGGAGGCGCACCAGGCCATCCTGGCCTCGGCGATCGCGCTCGTGCGCGAGGTGGGCTACGACCGGGTGCGCATGGACGCGGTCGCCCGGCGCGCTGGCGTGGGCAAGGCCACCGTGTACCGGCGGTGGAAGACCTGCGAGGCGCTCGTCTGCGAGGCGCTCGAGCGGCTGGTGAGCGCCCTGCCGGTGCCGGACACGGGGCGCCTGCGCGACGACCTGCTGCGGCTGATGGACGGGCAGCTCGGGCTGTACCGCGACGAGGCCACGGGCGAGCTGCTGTCGGGGCTGGTGGCGGGCATGGCCCGCAGTGCGCCGCTCGCGCGCACGGTGCGCGAGGGCTTCTTCGCCGCCGGACGCGCGGGCTTCCTTCTCGCGCTGCGACGGGGCGTGCGACGGGGCGAGCTGCGGCGCGGGCTGGACCTCGAGCTCGCCCTGGACGCGCTGCAGGGCCCGCTCTTCTACCGCTTCCTCTTCACCGGCGCGCCGCTCGACCGGAGGGTGACCCGCACGCTGGTGGATGCACTGCTGCGCGCGTTTGCGCCGCCGGTACGCGCGCGCGCGCCAGCGCACGGGTGAGGCGGACCGCTGGTTGTCCTGCGCGTCGGTGGAGTATGTCGGCGCGTCGGGCCCTGCTGGGCCCCGAGTCCCCACGCGTCGTCCGGAGCCCCCGCCATGCGGCAAGCGCCATCGTCCCTCTCCCGTGCGCTCGTGCTGTGCGCCGGCCTGCTCTCCACCACCCCTGCGCTTGCCCAGGCGGGCAACGCACGGGCGCTCGCGCTCGCGCGCACCTCGCCCACGGCGCGCACCGCCTACGCGGACCTGCTGCGTACTGCGCGCGGCCTGCGGGACAAGGCGCTGCGCGAGGCCACGGTGGGCCTGCTCGAGAACCCGCGGCCGACCTTCACGGAGCGGCTCGCCCTGCCCGAGGCGCGCGAGCGCGTGCGCGCGCAGCTGGTGGAGCAGGGCCTGCTGGATGCCGCGGTCACGCTCGAGCAGCTGTTTCCGCCGCTGCCACCGGCGCCCGCAGCGCCCCAGCCCTTCCTCTCGGCGCCGGGCCAGGCGGTGCACGGCCACCATGGCTACCCGGGCGGTCTCGCCGAGCACACCGCCTTCAACACCCGCAGTGGCCTCGCGCTCGTGCAGGACTACGAGCGGGTGTACGGCTTTGCGCCCGGGACCCTGCGCTCGGACTGGGTGGCTGCCGCCGCCATCCTCCATGACGCGATGAAGCCGTGGGTGTTGCAGTGGCAGCCCGACGGAGGCCTGACGACGCAGCCGCGGGTGGGCGGCACCGCGTCCCACCACGCGTTCATCGTCGCCGAGGCGCTCCACCGCGAGCTGCCCGCCGCGTTCGTCGTCGTGCTCGCCTCGGCGCACGAAGCGCCTCTGGGCCCCTCCGCCGCGCACGTCGTGGACTACCTGCGCGCAGGCGCCCTCCTCGCCGGCGTGGACCCCGTGGAGGCGGGGCTGCTGCGCAAAGGCGGACAGGGCTTCGAGCTGGCCGCGCCCGCCCCTGCCGAGGCCGTCATCCACCACCTGTCCGACCACGACTACGTCCTCACCGACCCCGCCGCTGGACAGGTGGAGGCGCTGCTCGACCAGCTGGCGCAGGCGGAGGCCGGCGCGCCGCTGCCCGGGTCCCGCCTGCGCTGGATGCACCACCGGGTCCAGGCCCTCGTGCCGGGCGTGGTGCTGTACACCGCCTACGCGCGCGGCGGCGAAGCGGCGGTGCGCACGGCGCTGCGGGAGCGGCACATCCCGCTGCTGAGTGATGCGGACGCGTCCGCAGCGGAGGCCCCATGAGGTGCGCTGGGCGGTGAGCGAGTCCGGAGTCGACGCTTCCCTGCCCCGCGGCCCGGGTCAGGCGCGGGCGACCGCGTCCCGCAGGAAGCGGCCCACCGCCTCGCGGAAGGCCTCCGGCGCGTCGATCCACGGGAAGTGGCCGGCCTCGGGGAGGACGAGGGCGCGAGCCGAGGGGAAGCAGCGCGCGACGGCGTGCACGGACGCGACGCCGGTGATGCCGTCGCGCGCCCCGCCCACCACGAGCACCGGCGCCCGCACGCGCGCCAGCTGCGCGGCGAGCCCCGCGGTGTCGACACCGCCCGCGTCGCGCCCGTAGCCCTCCTCCGCGGCGGCGCTGGACTGCGCCTCCGCCCCGGCTGCGTGCGCCTGGATGCGCGCGTCCCAGCGGCCGTAGAAGAAGGGGCGCGTGCGGCGCACGAGCGGCTGCTGCGCCTCGGGCGGAGCGCTCGCGAGCGCGCGCTCCGCCGCTGCGGCGTCCGCGTACCAGGGCTCGCCCGCGCGCGAGGCGCGGATGGCAGGGACGTCCGCGTGCCGGCCGCCCTGCAGCCGGTCGCTCGGCGTCACCAGCACCAGCGCGCCTACGCCATCGGGGTGCCGCGCCGCCCACACCTCGGCGACCACGGCGCCCGCGGAGTGCGCGAGCACGTCCATCCGCGCGAGGCCCAGGTGCGCGCGAGCGGCCTCGAGGTCGTCCGCGAGCCGGTCGAAGCGCAGCGTGGACGGGTCCGCCGGCATCTCGCTGCTCCCCGTCCCGCGCGGGTCCAGCAGCAGCAGCGTCCGCTCCTCCGCGAGGCCCGCGAGGTCCTCCAGATACACGGACGCGCGGCCCGGCCCTCCCGGATGGCACAGCAGCGGAGGGCCGCGGCCGAGCTCGGTGAGCGCGAGCCGGGTTCCGTCGGGGGAGGAGAAGGTGCGCGTGCGGCGGTCCATGCGCCCCGTCTACACCCGGGCTCCCCCACCCCGCGCCCCTGCGGCCTCCGGAAGGTCCGCGGGTGACCGTCGAGGGCTGCGAGCGTCTCGGGCACGAGCGCCAGCGGGCCCGCGGAAGGACGAGCAGGCAGGCGGCCTGAACCCCTCCGCGGTGCGGCCCTGCGGGGGGGCTGCCCTGCCGCCCGCAGGCCCGCCGTTCTCCCCGCAGTGGCGCCGCTGGTATGGCGAGGCGAGCATCGGGGTTGGGGGGCCACCTGCGCCCCTTCATCGGCGGTTGAGGCGAGCGCCTCCGGGGCCTCGGGGCTTCTCGAAGCCGACCTGGAAGCGCTCTCGCACCGCCGATGCGGCTAGCGGGGGTTGCGCCCGGTGCGGCGCCGGCGCGCCGTCTCCTGCAGGTTCTCCACGCCCGCGGGCACCGTGGTGGTGACGGGGCCTGCGGCGGCGGGCGTCGTCGTGCGGGAAAGGTTCTCGATGCCGCTGCCGCGCTCCGTCGCGGTCCTGCGCTCGCGCACCGGGCGCGTGGTGCGGGTGAGGTCCTCCGTGCCCGCGTCCGGCACGGTCACCACGGCGGTGCGCGGGTCGGCGGGCGTCTGCGTTTCCGAGAGGTTCTCCACGCCCGAGCGGCGGCTCTCGCGCTCCGGGTGGGGGCGCGCGGGGCGCTGCGTCCGCGACAGGTTCTCCACGCGGAAGTCCTCGCGAGCGGGCGCCGTCTCGCGGATGCGCAGGCCGGAGTCCGCGAGGTTCTCCACGCCCGCACCGCGCCGAGTGGTGGTGGTGGTGGCAGTCGCAGGCGCCGCACGGCGGGCCGTGTCGCGCAGGTTCTCTACGCGGCCGCCGCCGCGTGGGGCGGGCTCGGGCGTGTGGCCCACGCGCCGGTCGGAGAGGTTCTCCACGCGGCCGCTGCGGGCGCCCGCGCGCTTCGCGGCTGCACCGGTGCGCGCCGTCACAGCAGCGCCCGCGCGAGGCGCACCCGTGCGAGACGCGCTGCGCGCCGCCGTGCCACCGCGCTTCGCCCCCGCACCCTTCGCCGCAGCGCCGCGGGCGCTCGTCGCAGCCGCGCGCTTCGTGACCGGAGCCTTCTTCGCCTGCGCCTTCTTCTTCTGGGCCATCGTCGTCTCCCGTTGAGCGAGTGCGTGCGTGTCGAGCGGCGTCCTCCGCGAGGAGGTCGGCCCGCTGGGTCCACCGTTTCACCTCTGCCCGCGGGCGGGGATGCAATCTCCCGCGCGCGGACCCCGCTGTGTGGAACTGGGCGGCACGGCAGGCAGCCGTCACCACTTGCGGGATTCCGGAGCCCTACCGGGTCGCAGGCGGGGCCTCGCCTCCACCGGCGACGACGGCTTCGCCTGGCGGCCCCAGGGCCTGCACTGGCCGCACGCGCAGGCGGAGTCCCTGCCGCCGGGCCGATGCTGGTGCTGCCGGCGACAGCCCACGGCGCGCCTCCCGGCGACAACTCGAAGGACCTCGCGGCGTTCATCGCTCCGGAGAGCGCGGCATCGCGGGTGCTGCCCCTCGCGACGCAGAACCCCAAGGTCGGCGACGACGTGTGGCTCGTGGCCGAGGTGCGCGGCGGCCGCTCCGTCGGCACGCACCTGCATCGCGCGCGGGTGGTGGAGTCGAAGCGGACGACGCTCGCCTACACCTTCGAGGACCCGACGCTGGAGCTGCGGGCGACCAGCGGTGCCCCCGTGGTCAATGCGAAGGGCGAGGTCGTCGGCGTCAACCTCGGGGGCGGCCACCAGGGCGACTCCCTCTACGGGGTCGCGCACCCGGTGCAGAGCGTGCGTGCGCACCTGGAGGGCAGGGGCTCCGCGCCCTGAGGCGGACGCGGCGTCAGCGCGCGGCGCAAGGCGCCATGGGCTGACGGCGAGGGACTGTGCCCCCCAACGCTGCGCCTACCGCTGCGATTCGGCGTGCCAGGCCTTCAGCACCTCTTGCTCGCGCTCGGGCTTGAGGCCGGCGCGGCTGCTGAACTTCACCTGCTGCTCGGGGGGCAATCCCTCGAACCAGGTCACCGTGTCGCGCGCGGTCTCGGCGATGGGGCGGAAAGTGAGCCCCTGCGCAATCGCCCTCTGGCTGATGATGGTGTTCGCGCCCAGGGTGTCGCCCTCGGCGGGAATCCACATCGGCATGTCCTGCCAGGGCGTCACGTTCTGCTTCTCGAGGAAGGCGGCCGGCACCCAGGTGAAGTGCGCGTCGCTCGGCACGCCCTGCTTCACCTGCTCCAGCATCTGGCGCATCGAGGTGCGCTGCGCGGGGCCCACGGCGTTGTAGGTGCCCATGGCCTTCTGCTCCACCATGTGGATGGTCCACTTCGCCAGGTCGCGCGCGTCGATGACCTGGGCGGGGTCCTCCCCCGTGCCCGGCGCGAGCACCTCGCCGCCGCGCTTCACGCGCAGGGGCCAGTAGGTGAAGCGGCCCGTGGGGTCCCCGGGCCCGACGATGAGCCCGGGGCGGATGACCGTCACGCGGCCCGGCATCGCCCGCTCCGCGGCCTTCTCGCACAGCGCCTTGAGCGCGCCGTAGTTCTCCGGGACGTTCTCGTTCGTCTCGTCGGCGATGGTCGCGAGCGGCGCGCTCTCGTCCATCCCCGGCTTGCTCAGGTCCGCGTAGACCGAGATGGTGGAGATGAACACGTACTGCTTCACGTTCGGGGCGAGCAGCTCCGCGCTCGCGCCCACGATGCGCGGCACGTAGCCGCTGGTGTCGATGACCGCGTCCCACTGCTTGCCCTTCAGGGCCTCGAGCCCGGGCGCATTCTTCGGGTCGCGGTCGCCCTGCAGCTTCTCGATGGTCTCGTCCTTCGCGAAGAGGCCGGGGCGCGTCTTGCCGCGGTTGAAGAGCGTGAGGTGGTGGCCGCGCGCCTGCGCCGCCTCCACCAGCTCGGGGCCGAGGAAGCCCGTGCCGCCGAGAATCAGGATGCGCAAGGGCGCGCTCTTCGCCTGGGCACTGCCTGCGCTCGCGGCAGCGGTGCTGCTGCCCGCGTCCGCCGCGCCCGACTTCTTCCCGGCCGTGCAGCCCGCGGCCACCACGGCCCCGGCGACCAGCGCGATCTGCACCACCTGCCTGCGGCTCAGCTTCGTCATGGCTTCTCCCCTCGTGAATGTGCGGCGGCCCTTCAGCGCGCGGCGGACGCCTCCTGCGCCTCCACCTGGTCCACGGTGAGGTGCGCGCGCGCGGCGCGGGCCTGGTGGCGCGCGAGGTACACCGCGACCACGCCCCACAGCACGGCGAGCGGCGTGCCCAGCAGCGCGAGCCCGGCGAGCCCGAGGCCCAGCCCCGTGAGCCCCGTCTGCAGCCAGGTGCTGACGAGATCGCCGCCGCGGTACACCGCCGTGTCGATGAAGCTCTTGGACTTGTAGCGCTCCTCGCGGTCCACGCTGGTGAAGAGCACCTCGCGGCTGGGCCGGTCGATGGCGTAGTGCACCGAGCTGCGCAGGGCGCGAAAGACCGTGAGCATCGCGAGCGACGGCGACACCGCGAGGGCGAGGAAGCCCAGTGCCGTGACCACAGGCGTGAGCAGGAGCCCCGTCACAAGCCCGAGCCGGTCCAGCAGGCGCCCGGTGACCAGGACCTGGAGGAACAGCGTGAGGCCCTGCACCCAGAACTCGATGTTCGCGAAGGCCTGGACGCGGCCCGCCGTGTCGCTCGCGTGCGTCGCCACCAGCTGGAGCTGCTGGATGTACAGGAACGTGGAGGTGACGGTGTAGAGCAGGACCTGGAGGCCCAGCATCAGCAGGAAACGCGAGCGCAGCATCAGCTGGAAGCCGGCGAAGACGCCGCCGCCCACCGGCGCCTCGTTGCGCGGCACGAGCGGCGGGCGGCGCTCGCTGGCCACGTGGGCCCAGGCGGTGAGCCGCTTCACGCACACGATCGCGACCACGAGCAGCGCCGCGGAAACCAGCAGGAGGTTGGTCGCCCCCAGCGGCTTCACCAGCCGCGCCGTGAGCAGCGGCCCGAGAATGGCACCCAGCGTGCCGCCCGCCGCGATGAAGCCGAAGAGGCGCTTGCCCTGCTCGCTCACGAACAGGTCCGCCATGAAGCTCCAGAACACGGAGACGACGAAGAGGTTGTAGACGCTGGCCCAGACGAAGAAGGAGCGCGCCACGGCCCGCGGCGCCACGCCTGCCTCCATCAGCGCGTAGAAGGCGACCAGGTTGAGCAGGAAGAAGCCGTACACGTACGGGATGACGCGGTGGCGCGGGTAGCGCGCGACGAGCGCCGAGTAGAGCGGCACCGCCACCAGCATCGCGCCGAAGGTGATGCTGAAGGTCACCGAGGTGCTCAGCAGCTTCATGCTCCCGGCGACGAGCATCGCGTCGCGCAGCGGCTTGAGGATGGCGTAGCCGCACATGAGGCAGAAGAAGTAGGCGAAGCTCCAGAGCATCGCCCGGACCTCCTCGCCCCGTACGTCGACCAGTCGCCGCAGCATGGAGTGTGCGCTCGCCCCTCGTGTGCCGGCGCGCCCTGCGCCGCCGTGGGCGCCCGAACCTCCGGGGCCCGGGTCTATTCCCTCCTTCGGTGCAGGGGGCGGCGGAGTGCGCGTGGAGTCGTGGGCCATGCCGGAGGCAGACGCTAGCGCCGCCGCCGGCGCGTGGGCGGCGCACGTGGCGCAGGGCGCGCGCCGGCCCCTCTGCCGGGCCGTGCACCGTGCGGGCAGGGTGCATTCCCACATCCGGACAGGTGACGCGCTGGCGCAGGCCTTGCTCCCCGGGTCGCGCATGGCCTTCCCCCTCCCGGACTCTCCTGCTCGTGCGCGGGCGCTCGCCCGCACGGCGCCGCCCGCCTGCGGCCTGCTGCCCGCGCTGCTGGGCAGCGCCGCCGCGCTCGCGCTGCTCCTCCTGCGGCTGCGGCTGAGCGAGCGCGCGAGCTTCATCTTCCTCGCCTGGAACCTCGCGCTCGCCTGGGCGCCGTATGCGTTTGCCCTCTGCGCCGCGGCGCTGGGGCCGCGCGCGCCCGCGCCGCTGCAGGGGGCGCTGCTCGTGCTCTGGGCGCTCTTCCTGCCCAACGCGCCCTACCTGCTCACGGACTTCGTGCACCTGCGCGTGCGCCCCGGCGTGCCCGTGTGGCTGGACATCGGGCTGCTCGCGCTCTTCGCCGCCACGGGCTGGCTGCTGGGGCTGCTCTCGCTCGAGGTGTGGCGCGCGCGCTGGGAGGCGCGCTGGGGCGCGGCGGCCGCGTGGGCGCTCGCGGCGCTCACCTGCGTCGCGTGCGGCTACGGCATCTGGCTGGGACGGGTGCTGCGCTGGAACAGCTGGGACCTGCTCGGCGCGCCCGGCGCGCTCTGCCTCCAGGTGCTCGCGCACCTGCGCGCGCCCTCCGCCCACCCCGGGCTGCTCAGCGTGACGGGGGTGTTCGGCGCGCTGATGCTGCTGTCCTCGGTAGCCTTTGCGCTCCTGCGCCGCACGCCGGCCCCGCCGCGCGCGTAGGCCGCCACCGCGCACGCCGCGCGCCGTTCGGGTAAGCAGGAGCGCGGAACCGCGCAGCACCCGGGGGAGGCAGCGGCCATGGCGAGGAAGGACCTGCACGAGGCGAACCGCCTCACCTGGAACGCGGCCACCGCCGCGCACGAGAGCCACAAGGGTGGCCAGGCGCGCTTCCTGCGCGAGGGGGGCAGCACGCTGTTTCCCGAGGAGCTCGCGCTGCTGGGGCCGCTCGCGGGCAAGCGCCTGGCGCACCTGCAGTGCAACGCAGGAGCGGACTCCCTCAGCCTCGCGGCGCGGGGCGCGAGGGTGACGGGCGTGGACATCAGCGACGTGGCGGTGGACAGGGCGCGCGCGCTCTCGCGCGACACGGGCCTCGCCGCCACCTTCGAGCGCGCGGACGTGCTGGACTGGCTGCAGGAGGCGCCCGAGTGCCGCTTCGACCTCGCCTTCAGCTCCTACGGCGCCATCCTCTGGCTCAGCGACCTCGGCGCCTGGGCGCGCGGGCTCGCGCGGGTGCTCGCCCCCGGCGGGCGCTTCTGCCTCGTGGAGTTCCACCCGGTGCTCGGCCTCTTCGAGCCGGGGCCGGACGGGCGCCTGCAGCTCACCCATCCGTACGGCGGCGGCGTGCACGTGCAGACGCCGGGCGTGGGCGACTACGTGGCCCAGTCGGGCGAGGGGCTGGTGCCCTGGGGCTACGAGGAGGGGGTGAAGGACTTCCGCAACCCGCACCCGGACCACTCCTTCCAGTGGGGCCTCGCGGACGTGGTGGGCGCGCTGCTCGCGGCGGGGCTCACCCTCGAGCGCTTCGAGGAGTACCCGTACGCCAACGGCTGCCGGCTGCTGCCCGGGATGCGCGAGGTGGGCCCGCGCCGCTACGCGCTCGCCGAGGACGTGCCCGCGCTGCCGCTGATGTACGCGCTGAGCGCGCGGCGCTGAGGCGGACGGAAGAAGGGAGGAGGGCCGGCGCGCTCCAGAGGCGCACCGGCCCTCCCCTCCCGAGGAGGTCCTCGGCCGTTGAAGCAGGTGAAGCGACTCGAGACGCCGTCGATGGAGCACCGCCCCGGCGCGGCGTGCGCCATGAGCAACCCGTGGGCCAGAGAGGCGGCAGCACCGGCGCACGTGCAATCCCGCGCACTTGAGCGCCCGGGGCTGCGGCGTCCTCGCGCACCCGCGCTGTAAAGCGCGCTGACAGCGCGCAGGCCAAGTCGTGGGCCCTGCTGGGCTTTCGCCTGGCGGTACGGGTGGCGCAAACCCGGACAGCGGCGTGTTCTCCCGCTGGACATGCGCGGCGCCCCCCGCGCCTCCGTGCTTGCACCCCCGGGTGAGCCCCGGCGCACAATGCGCCCCGTGTCCCCCCTGCCCCCCCGCTCCACCGCCCTCGCGGCCGCGCTCGCGCTCGCGCTGCTGATGCTGCTCGGCGCCCCGGCCGCGCGCGCCGCGAGCAGCACCGCGGACGAGGCGGACGTGGCCTTCGAGCTGGGCAACGAGGCGTACGCGAAGGGCAACTTCAACCTCGCGCTGCAGCAGTACTTCACCAGCTACCGCCTGGTGCCCAACCGCAGCGTGCTCTTCAACATCGCGCGCTGCTACGAGGCGCTCGAGCGCCCCACCGAGGCCTACCGCTACTACGACGAGCTCTCGCAGTCGCCCGAGGGCCTCGGCTCGGGGTTGGATGACGACGACGTGACGGAGGTGCGCCGCTCGCTCGAGCGGCTGCGGCCGAAGGTGGCGCTGGTGCGCGTGGACTCGAACCCGCGCGGCGCGGACCTCTACGTGGGGCGGCTGGACGCGGCGGGCGCGCGCGGCAAGACGCCGCTCACGCTGGTGCTGCCGCCCGGGGTGCGCGCGCGGCTCATCGCGCGCAAGGAGGGCTTTCGCCCGGCCGAGGCCTTCGTGGTGCCGGTGAAGGGGCGCCAGCTCGCGCAGGCGCTCGAGCTCGCGCCCATCGTGGGCCAGGTGGAGCTCACGGGCAGCCCCGAGGGCGCCGAGGTGCGCGAGGGAGGCCCCGGCGGGGCGCTCGTGGGCCGGGTGCCCGGGAAGTTCCCGCTCTCCGCCGGGCGCCACCAGCTGCACGTGAGCGCGCCGGGCCACGCGAGCGCGAGCGTGGCGGTGGACGTGCCGGAGGACGGCAGCGTGCAGGCGCAGGTGGCGCTCGAGGAGGGGCACGAGGCGGGGCCCACCGGGCGCCTGCGCGTGACGGCGAGCCGCGAGGGCGCGCACCTCAAGGTGGACGGCAAGCCGCAGGGCACCCTGCCCGCGCTGCTCACCCTGAGCGAGGGCCCGCACACCCTGGAGGTGGAGAGCAACGAGGTGCGCCCGCAGCAGCAGCAGGTGGAGGTGGTGCGCGACCAGGAGACGAGCGTGCACCTGGCGCTGCGCTACACGCCGCCGCCCGTCGCGGCCGCCACCGGCCGCCCCACCCCCATGGACGCGCTCGCCGCCTCCACCACCGTGCTCTCCCAGGAGGAGCTGCGCGCCTTCGGCTACACCACGCTCTCGGAGGCGCTCGCGGGGGTGAGCGGCTTCTTCCTCACCGACGACCGCCGCCTCACCTCGCTCGGGGTGCGCGGCTTCGAGGCCCCCTCCGACGTGGGCAGCCGCCTGCTGGTGCTCTGGGACGGCCACCCGCTCAACGGCGGCTGGGACGCGCGCGCGTACGCGGGGAGCGACCTGGCGGTGGACCTGGACGAGGTGGAGCGGCTCGAGGTGGTGCGCGGCCCCGCGAGCCTGCTCTACGGCTCGGGCGCGCTGCTCGGGGTGGTGAACGTGGTGCCGCGCGACTCGCTCGGCGCAGGCCAGCACCTGGAGGTGACGGGCGCGCTCGCGGCGCTGGGCGGGGTGCGCGGGCACGCCACCGCCTCGCTCGAGGCGCAGGGCGGCCCTGCCCGCAGCCTCCTCTTGAGCGCGGCGGTGGGGCGCAGCCGCGGCGCGGAGTTCACTGCGCTCTCCGAAGGCGTCACGGTGGAGGGGCTCGACGAGGAGCGCGCCGCGAGCGCGAGCGCGCGCGCCCGCCTGGGCAGCTTCACCCTGCTCGGCCAGCTGGATGCGCGGCGCAAGGACATCCCCACCGCCCCGCGCGGCACGCTCGTGGGCGCGGCCGGCACCCAGGCGCAGACGGTGCGCGCCTTCGCCGAGGCGCGCTGGGAGCACCGCTTCGGCGAGCGCGCGAGCCTGAGCGTGCGCGGGAGCTACGACGCGAGCCGCGTGCGCGGCCACTGGGCCTACGCGGCGGGCGCCGGGCGCAGCACGGACGCGGGGGCCACCGACGCGCTGGGCGGCGAGGCGCGGCTGGGGCTGCAGCTGGGCGCGCGCCAGCAGCTCACCCTCGGGGTGCAGGCGCAGGGGCAGCTGCGCGCGGAAGGAGAGCGGCTCGCCCCCGAGAGCGACGCCGCGCCCGACACCGTCTCGCTGCCGGGGCGCACGCAGCTCGGCCTCTTCGTGCGCGACGAGGTGCAGCTGCACCCGCGGCTGCAGCTGCTCGGCGGCCTGCGCGTGGACAGCGTGCAGGGGGTGGACGGGCTGCCGGTGTCCGCGGAGCTCGCGCTGCTCGCGCACCCCTACGCCGCGGGGCTCACCCGGCTCTCGGTGGGCCGGGCCTTTCGCGCCCCCAGCCCGCGCGAGCTCTACGCGCCCGCGCTCGCGCCGGGCGCCGGCGCAGTGGCCGGTTCGACGCTCGGCTCGGAGTACGCGGCCACGCTCGCCCTCGAGCACTCGCACGACCTGAACGACGCGCTGCGCCTCACCGTGGGCGCGAGCCTCACCCGGCTCAGCGACCTGGTGGTGCTCGCGCCGCAGGACGGCTGCGTCACGGCGGCCTGCGTCGCGTTCGCGAACGCCGAGGGCAGCGCCCGGGACTGGAGCGCGGAGGCCGGCCTGCACTGGCAGCCGGGGCGGCTGCTGCTGGTGGACGTCTCCTACACCTGGGCGCGGCTGGAGGAGGCGCCCGCGGAGGTGGCGGCGCTGGGGCCTCGCCACCTCGCCACGGCGCGGCTGCTCCTGCCCGTGGCGGACGGCAGCGTGCGGCTCGCCACCCAGGCGACGTACCAGAGCGCGCGCGGCGGGGGGCGCGGCTCGGAGGGCGGCGAGGCGCTGCTGGTGGGGCTCGGCGTCTCGGGCGACTACGGGCGGCTGCGCTACTTCGCCGGCGTGCAGAACCTGCTGGATGCCGCGTACGCCCTGCCCTCGCTCGCGCCGAGCGCCGCGAGCGCCGTGCCCCAGTACCGCCGCACCTTCACCCTGCAGCTCACCGGCAGCTACTGAGGCGCGCCCGTGTCCTCCTCCCCTGACGCGCCCTCCTTCGCGCTGCGCTTCATCACCCCCGCGGACCCGCTCTACGCGGGCGAGCTGGAGCTGCGCTTCCGCGTGCTGCGCGAGCCCCTGGGCCGCCCGCGCGAGAGCGTCACCTTCCCCTTCGAGGCGCAGAGCCTGCACCTCGTCGCGCATGCAGGCGACGAGGTGGTGGGCTGCGTGCTCTTCCACCCGGACAGCGCCGCTGGCGAGCCCTCCGGCGGGCGGCTCTTCCAGATGGCGGTGAGCCCGCGGCTGCAGGGCCAGGGGCTGGGGGCGCGGCTGGTGCGCCACCTCGAGGCGGAGCTGCGGCGGCGCGGGGTGGCGCGGGTGCACCTGCACGCGCGCGCGGCCGTGCTGCCCTTCTACGAGCGGCTGGGCTACGCGGTGTACGGCGAGCCCTTCGAGGAGGTGGGCGTGCCCCACCGCCACATGCAGCGCCTGCTGGCAGAGGGCTGACGTTCTGCAGGACAGGGAGGCTGTGCGCTGGGCCACGGAGGCGCGCGGCGCACGCCCAGAAGAGGACGGCGGGGTTTGCCGCCTCCCGCGCGCGGGCCCACCTGTGAGGGGCGGAGGTGGCTGCGTGGGGCATCGGGGCGGAGGGCGGGGAGGCGGGCTGCTGCGGGGGCTCGTGCTGGGGGCGTGGGCGCTGGGGCTCGGGGCCTGCGGGTCCGGGGGCGGCAGCGGCGAGACGGACCAGCTGCAGGTGGCGCACAGCCTGCGCTTCGCGGTGGAGCCCTCGGACGCGCTGTCCGGGGCGCCCATCGAGCCGGTCGTCACCGTGGAGGTGGTGGACGCGGCGGGCGAGCGCGTGCGCGACCTCTCGGTGCCGGTGGAGCTGACCCTGCCGCTGCGCACGAGCGGAGAGAACCTGCGCGGCGCGGTGGCGTACACCCAGGACGGGCGGGCCACCTTCCCCAACCTCACCCTGATGCACGTGGGCGCCTACCAGCTGGAGGCGCACGGCACGGGGGTGCTCGCCGCGCGCAGCCGCTCCTTCACCGTGCGCGGGGTGGAGGGGGCGCGTTAGCTTTCGCGCCGCCCATGCCCAGCGCCCTCTTCGTCCCCGGTCACCAGGCTCCCGAACCCGCTCCCGGCGCCCCGGCGCAGCTGGTGCTCGCCCAGGGCATGGAGGTGGTGGTGGCGCAGGCCGAGGGCGCGGCGCCGCAGCTGCCCGCCTTCGCGCAGGTGCAGCCCCTCGCGGACGGCCCCCTGCACTTCCTCGGCATGCTGGGCGAGCAGGCCTGCTTCACCGCGCCGCTGCGCGCAGGGGTGGAGCTGCCCGCGCCGCTGCGGCTCGCGCCCGCGCGCACGCTCTACGGCACGGTGGACGAGGCGCGCTTCGGCATGGTGGGGCGCGCCATCGCCATCAGCGAGTGGGACGTGATGCACCGCTACTGCGGGCGCTGCGCCACCCCCACGCAGCTCGCCGAGGGCGAGCGGGCGCGCCGCTGCCCCGCCTGCCACGCGGTCTTCTACCCGCGCATCAGCCCCGCGGTGATCGTGCTCATCGAGCGCGGGGACGAGGTGCTGCTCGCGCGCGGGGCGAACTTCCCCGGCAAGTGGTTCAGCCTGCTCGCGGGCTTCGTGGAGCCGGGCGAGTCGCTCGAGGAGACGGTGGTGCGCGAGGTGCGCGAGGAGGTGGGCGTGGAGCTGCGCGAGGTGCGCTACTTCGGCAGCCAGCCCTGGCCCTTCGGGCGCTCGCTGATGGTGGGCTTCACCGCGCAGTACGCGGGCGGCGCGCTGCAGCTGGACCCGAAGGAGATCGCGGAAGCCGCGTGGTTCCGCGCGGACGCGATGCCGCCCCTGCCCCCGCCGCTCTCCATCGCGCGCCGCCTCATCGACGACTACCTCGCGCGCAAGGGGCAGGCTCCCCGCTAGCCCTGCGGAGGGGCGGGTAGCGCTTGCGCAGCGCGCCCCGCGTGCGGTTAAAGGCCTCCCTCCCATGCCCGCCGCGCGCCCCCATATCGAGCCCCGCCGCCTCCCCTCCGCCGACTCGGTGGTGGTGAAGGAGACCTACCTCTCGGTGCAGGGCGAGAGCTCGCACGCGGGGCTGCTGTGCGCCTTCGTGCGGCTCACCGGCTGCCACCTGCGCTGCAGCTACTGCGACAGCGAGTTCGCCTTCCACGGCGGGCAGCGGCGCAGCATCGCGGACGTGGTGCAGGAGGTGCGCGGGATGAACGCGCCCCTGGTGGAGGTGACCGGCGGCGAGCCCCTGCTGCAGCCGGGCGTCTACCCGCTGATGGAGGCGCTGCTCGCCGAGGGGCTCACCGTGCTGCTGGAGACCTCGGGCGCCATCGACGTGCGGCTCGTGCCCCCGGCGGTCCACAAGATCGTGGACATGAAGACGCCGTCCTCGGGCGAGTGCGACCGCAACGACCTGCGCAACCTCACCAGCATGAACGGCAACGACGAGCTCAAGCTCGTCATCGGCAGCCGCGAGGACTACGACTGGAGCCGCCGGCTCATCGAGGAGCACGGCCTGCTGAAGAAGCCCTACGGGCTGCTCTTCTCCACCGTGTTCGAGAAGCTGCACCCGCGCGAGCTCGCCGAGTGGATCATCGCGGACCGGCTCCCGGTGCGCTTCCAGCTGCAGCTGCACAAGTACGTCTGGGACCCGGTCGCGCGCGGGGTCTAGAAGCGCGGAGGAGGCGGGAGCGCGGGCTGCAGCGCCGCGAGCCCCACGCCCAGCAGCAGCGCCGCGAGCACGCTGCAGGCCACGAAGCCCGCCACGATCAGCCCCTTGCGCCGGTGCTCGAACTGGCTGAACGCGTACACGAGCACGTAGGCGGGCAGCAGCAGCACCAGCATCCCGGTGCCCACGCTGCGCGCGAAGGCGTGGCGGACGAGGAAGAAGGCGCAGACGAGCGCGGCGAGCGCGAACAGGGTGGCGAGTGGCAGGAGCGGCACACCGTGGCCATAGCATGGGTAGGGCGGCCTTTGCCGCCCGGGCGTGCTGGGCTAAGCCAGGCCCCAGTCTCCCTCCCTGCTCACGAGGCATGCGCCATGTCCCTGCTCCGCACCGTCATCACCCTGATGCTCGCCGGCGCACTGCTGGGCGGCTTCATCGCCGGCTGGATGGCTCCGAAGTACCTGGAGTGGAACACCACCAGCCCCTACGCCACGACCACCCAGTGTGACCTGCCCGCCGTGGTGCGCCAGGTCGCGCACGACCTGCAGCACGCGGAGCTCATCGGCGCGGGCGTGGGCGCCGGCGTGGGCCTCGTCCTCGGCCTGGTGCTGGGGGCGCGCGGGCGCAAGAAGCGCAACGCCCTGCCCCCTCCGGCGACCCCTGGCGCAGGCAGCGGCCTGCCCCCGGCGCGCGCCGACGTCACCCGCCCGCCGGTCTAGGCGCGCCTAGGCAACTGCGCATCTACGCATCTACGGTGAAGAGCACCGCGCGGTGGTTCTCGGCCGCGCGGGTGAAGAAGTCGCGCAGGCCGCACAGGTGGCTCCACAGCCAGCGGCCCTCCACGTCGTCCCCGGCGCTCACGTAGCCCGTGGCGGCGAGGTCGCGGAAGCGCTGCGCGAACCACTCCGGCGTGAGGGCCTGCAGCCCCGCCGCCACCGAGCGCACGTCGTCCGGCAGCACCAGCACCACGGAGTAGCCACGGCCGCCCGGCAGCAGCCTGCGTCCGCCGAGCATCGCGAGCTCCAGCACGCCGCCGTCCGAGAGCATCCGCTGCAGCGGGTCCCACGCCTTGTGGCTCTCGTAGAGGCTCGCCTCGTCCCAGGTCTCCTCGAGCTCGCGCACCCGCCCCATCACCTCGTCCTCCCCTTCCGCGGCGCGGAGCGCCTGCAGCTGCGCGGGTTGGAGGGCGAAGTGGACTCCGAGGCTCATGGGATACGGCTCCTTCCAGAGGTCTGCGACCAGAGGACGACGACAGGCGCGCACAGTGGGGAGGCCTCGGCTTCGCGGCAAGGCCTGCCTTCCGCATGTGTGCACTTCTCCAGCATCATCAGAAGCTGCGGCGGCCGCGCTTCGCGGTCCGCGACGACGGCTTCCCCACCGGGGACGGGCGCTTCCGGGCGGCAGGCTTCCGCGGCGCCGGGCGCGAGCGAGGCGCACGCGGCGCCACGGCCTGCACGAGCGCGAGCTTCTGCGTCCGGGTGAGGCGCTTGAGGGCCGCCTCGCGCCGCAGCGCCGCGCTGCGGTCCTGCGCGGGCTCGCTCCACACGAGCGCCACCGGCAGGCGCGAGCGCGTGTACGCGGCGCCGCGGCCCGCCTGGTGCGTGGCCACCCGGCGCTCGAGGTCCACGGTCGCGCCGGTGTAGAGCGAGCCGTCGCGGCAGCGCAGCATGTAGACGGTCCAGGGAGGGGCCACGGGGGCGCGCACTGTACACGCGCGCCGGGGCGCCTAGTGGCTCCAGCGCTCCCCCTCCTCGCCCACGCCGCTCGCCTCGAGCGCCTGCGCGGCCGTCACGACGCGGGTCTCGGGCCCCTCGCCCGGCAGCCACGGGGCGCGCGGCGCCGGGTGGGGCGCCATCACCTCGGAGACGGGCAGCAGCGGATCCGCGCGCCAGGCGCCCAGCAGGTGCGCCTCGGTCAACAGGCCGACCAGCTCCCCCTGCGCGTCCAGCACCGGCAGCAGCCGCCGGCCGTGGGCCTGCATCACCTGCAGGGCATAGAAGAGGGTGTCTGTGGGCAAAACACTGACATGGTCCAGGTCGCTGTCTTCCGCGGGTGAGGGCTGCTGCTGCATCCAAGGGCCTCCAGAGGTGTCGTTGCGCTGTGTGCCTGCAACCGCCCTGCCGGTCAGGACCCCCCCCCGGGAAGTGGACACCCGGAGCAGGCGGGCGGGCGTGGAGTCCCCTGGGGGCCAGGAGCCGGGCGTGGGCCGGCGCCGGCCGTCCGCCGCAGCTCGGCCGGGCGCTCGGTTGCCCTGTCAGGGCCTGCGTGTTACCCGGGTATGATCGGGCTCCGTCTCCCGTTCCATCGTCTCTGCCGTCCCCCGGAGTTCCCGCATGTCCCCGGTCCCCTCCCGCCGCCCGCTCCTCCCCCTCGCCGCCGCGCTGCTCGGCGCGCTCGCGCTGCTGGGCGGCTGCCGCAAGGCGGCCCAGGAGTCGCCGGACGCGAACACCGTCGCCACGGTGAACGGCGAGGCGGTGGCGCGCGCGGACTTCGAGCGCGAGCTCTCCAACGAGGTGGCGCCCGAGCTCACCCCGCAGGAGGTGGAGCCCTTCAAGCGCGCGCTGCTGGACACCCGGGTGAACCAGCTGCTGCTCCTGCAGGCGGCGCGGCAGAACAACGTGACGGTGAGCGCGGCCGAGGTGGACCGCGGCGTGCTGCGGCTCTCCAGCGACTACCCCGAGGGCAACTTCAGCGAGGCGCTGAGCCAGGGGCAGAAGTCCATGGCGGACCTCAAGGCCGAGACGGCCGCGAGCCTCACCATCGAGAAGCTCTACGCCGAGCACGTGTACCCGCGCGTCGCCGTGACCGAGGAGGAGCTGCGCGCGTACTGGGCCGCGCACGAGGCGGACTTCAACGAGCCCGAGCAGGTGCGCGCCGCGCAGCTGGTGGTGAAGGGCCTGGACGAGGCGCGAAGGCTGCAGAAGGAGCTCAAGAGCGGCAAGAAGTTCGCGGACCTCGCGCGCCGCTACTCCCTCAGCCCGGACGCGAAGGTGGGCGGGGACCTGGGCTTCTTCGCGCGCGGGCAGATGCCGCCGGAGTTCGAGGAGGTGGCCTTCCGGCTGCGCGTGGGCGAGGTCTCCGACGTGGTGAGCACCGACTACGGCTACCACCTCTTCCGCGTCCTCGAGCGCCGCCCTGCGCGCCACCGCGAGCTGGCAGAGGTCCGCCCCCAGGTGGAGGCGCGCCTGCTCGAGGACAAGCGGCTGCAGGCCCAGGAGGACTACCTCAAGGGCCTCAAGGCGCGCGCCCAGGTCTGGGTGAACGAGCCGGTGCTGCAGGCGCTCAAGGTGCGCGCGAACGGTGCGAAGGTGGCCAGCCCCGAGCCGGGCGGGCCGTGACACACTGCGCCCGGGCGAGCCCGGCTCCTCCAGAGAGGGCCCCCAGGGCGCACACGAGGAAGGCGATGGAGCGGATGACGAAGCAGAGGACGATGGCACTGGGCGCGGCGCTCGCGCTGCTGCTGGGCGCGGGGCCCGCAGGCGCCGAGGTCGTGGACCGGGTGGCCGCCGTGGTGAACCAGGACATCATCACGCTCTCCGAGGTGGAGCTGCGCGCCGGCCCCGAGCTCGAGAAGCTGGGCGCCGTGCGCGACCCCAAGAAGCGCGGCGAGGAGCGCCAGAAGCTGCTCAAGCGCGTGACCGACCAGCTCATCGGCGAGAAGCTGATGGAGAAGGAGGTCAAGGAGATGGGCCTCTCCACCACCGACAAGGAGCTGGACCAGGCCATCGACGACGTGCTCCAGCAGAACAACCTCAAGAGCCGCGAGGAGCTCGAGGAGCGCATCCGCTCCGAGGGCCTGAGCATGCAGGAGTACCGCGAGATGCTCAGCGGCCAGATGTCGCGCATGAAGCTGGTGCAGCTCAAGGTGCAGCCGCGCATCAAGCTCAGCGAGGCGGACCTGCGCAGCGAGTACGCCCAGTACACCCGCAACGAGCGCGGCGACGCCGAGGTCCACTGCCGCCACATCCTCGTGCAGGTGCCCAAGAACGCCTCCCCCGAGCAGGTGGAGGCCGCGCACAAGCGCGCGCTGGCCATCGCCGCCGAGGCGCGCCGGCCGGGCATGGACTTCGAGGCGCTCGCGCGCGCGCGCAGCGAGGGCCCCAGCGCCGCGGACGGCGGCGACCTCGGCTTCTTCCGCCGCGGCCAGATGGTGCCCGCCTTCGACCGCGTCGCCTTCGGCCTCAAGGAGGGCGAGGTGAGCGACCCGGTGCGCACCGACTTCGGCTGGCACGTCATCAAGGTGGAGGAGCGCCGCGCCATCGACGTGCCCAAGTTCGAGGACGTGAAGGAGCAGCTCGCCGAGAAGCTGCGCCGCGAGAAGACCGAGAAGTTCGTGGAGCAGTACGTCCAGGAGCTGCGGCAGAAGGCCGTGGTGCAGGTGAAGCTCTAGCCGTGCCCGCCCCGCGCCGCGCGCAGCGCAGCGAGCGCCCCGTCGTCGGCATCTCGCTCGGAGACCCCTCGGGCATCGGGCCCGAGGTCACGGCCGCGGCGCTCGCGCTGCCCCGCGTGCGCCGCGCGCTCGTCCCGGTGGTGTTCGGGGACGGCCCCACGCTCGCGCGCCTCGCCCCGCTGGGCGCCTACCCGCGCGCGGCCGCGCTCGGCGCCCGCCCCCAGGGCCCCCTGTGCATCGAGGTGAGCCGGCTGCCCGCGCCGGCGCGCCGCCCCGGGCGCCCCAGCCTGGAGGGAGGCCGCGCGCAGTACGCCTACGTGCGCGCGGCGATCGACGCGGCGCGCGCGGGCCACGTGGACGCGCTGTGCACGGCGCCCGTGAGCAAGGAGCAGATCAGCCGCGCGGGCATCCCCTTCATGGGGCACACCGAGGTCCTCGCCGAGGCCTTCGGGCGCGAGGTGCTGATGCTGATGGACGGGCCGCGGCTGCGCGTGGCGCTCGCCACCAACCACGTGCCCATCGCGCAGCTGCCCTCGCTGCTGAGCGCGGAGGGGCTGCTCGCCCAGCTGCGCCTGCTGCACGCCTCCTTCCGGCCGCGCCTCGGGCGGCGCCCGCGCATCGCGGTGCTCGGGCTGAACCCGCACGCGGGCGAGGGGGGGCTGCTGGGCCGCGAGGAGGTGGAGGTCATCGCCCCGGCGGTGGCGCGCGCGCGGGGCGAGCGCATCGATGCGCACGGGCCGCTGCCGGCGGACGGGCTCTTCGCCCACTTCGGGGACGGGAAGGGCCGCCCCTTCCCCTACGACGCGGTGCTCGCCATGTACCACGACCAGGCGCTCATCCCGGCCAAGGCCCTGGACTTCGTGCACACCGTGAACGTGACCCTGGGGCTGCCGGTGCCGCGCACCAGCCCCGACCACGGCACCGCGTACGCCATCGCGGGCAAGGGCGAGGCGAGCTGCCTGCCCATGGCCGAGGCCCTGCTCAAGGCGGCGGAGCTCGCGCGTTTGAGGTAGAGGGGTGGGCATGTCCAAGCCACTCGCGCTCGCCTCCCGCTGGGTCCTCGTCACCGGTGCCTCCTCGGGGCTGGGGCTGGAGATGGCGCGGGTGCTCGCGCGCGTGCACCGGGCGAACCTGGTGCTGGTGGCGCGCCGGCGCGAGCGCCTGGACGCGCTCGCCGCCGAGCTGCAGAGGGACTGCGGGGTGCAGGCGCTCGCGGTGGCGGCGGACCTCGCGGAAGGGGGCGCCGCCGAGCGCGTGCTCGCGCAGGCGACGGCGGAGGGGCGCACCCTGAGCGCCGTGGTGCTCAACGCGGGCGTCACCTTCTACGGCGAGGCGCTCGCGCAGGAGCCCGCGCAGCTGGAGGCGCTGGTGCGCACCAACGTGCTGGGCATGGTGGACCTGGCCTCGCGCGCCGCGCGCCACATGGTGCAGGCCCGCGAGCCGGGCGCCCTGCTGATGGTCTCCAGCGTCGGGGGCCTGATGCCCCTGCCCTACCAGGCGGCCTACGGCGCCTCGAAGGCCTTCGTCACCAGCTACGGCCTCAGCCTGGGCGAGGAGCTGCGCGCGCACGGGGTGAGCGTCACGGTGTTCGCCCCCGGCGGCATCGCCACCGAGCTGCTCGAGCTGAGCGGCCTGGATGCGAAGTTCAAGGCCGGACAGGTGGGGGTGATGGAGGCGCCCGCCTGCGCGGAGCGGGCGGTGGCGGCGCTCGTCTCGCGCCGGGCGCTGGTGGTGCCCGGGCTGCTCAACCAGGCGCTCGCGGCGGCCCCCCGGCTCCTGCCGCGCCGCTTCCTCGCGGCCCGGGTGGCGGCGCTCTACCGTCCTTCGCGCTGACACTCCCGGGCGGGAACGGCTTTCGCCGGGCGCGGAGGGCTGACTAGAGTCGGAGCTCGCCTCCCCACCTTCCGTGGAGTCAGCCCCGTGCTCTCCAGTCTCCTCGTCGTGTCCCTGCTCGCGGCTGCGCCCGCGAAGCAACCCAACCTGGCCTCCCCGGGCCTCGCGGCCGCGGGGGTGCCCCCGGACGTCGCCGCCGGCATCACCGACCACCTCGACCGGCAGCTCGCGCGTCAGGGCGTGAAGGTGCAGAGCGCGGCGAGCATGCAGCACACGCTGCCCGAGGAGCGCTGGCGCAAGCTCTTCGAGTGCGACTGGCACAGCAAGTCCTGCCTCGCGCAGTACGGCGAGGCGCTGGGCGTCTCGGGGGTGCTCACGGGCGAGGTGTCGCGCGGGGAGGCCGGCTACGCGGCGCGCATCCAGGTGCTCTCGGTGAAGGACGGCACGGCGCTCGCGGACGAGTTCGTCACCGGCTTCGGGCTGCCCGAGCTGCAGCAGGCCATCGTCCGGCTCGCGCCCCGGCTCGCCGACCAGCTCGCGCTGCGGCTGGAGACGCGGCTGGACCGGCCCACCTCCTCGCGCGTGTGGGCGCTCGCGCCGCTGGGCGTGGGCATCGGCCTGTCGGCCGGCGGCACGCTGCTGCTGATCAACGCCACCCAGAAGCGCGACTTCATCGAGGCGGGCTTCCCGGACGGCCCGGCCACGCCGCTGGACGCCTTCAAGATCCGCGACGCGGGCCACAAGCAGCAGCTGTGGGGCGGCATCCTGGTGGGCGCCGGCCTCACCGCCATCGTGGGCTCGGTGGTGCTCTACAAGGTGCAGGAGTCGAACACGCCGAAGAACCTGCTGTCGGGAGTGAGCGTCGGGCCCTCGGGCATCGTGGTCTCGGGGGTGCTGCCGTGAGGGGCCCCTTCGTTGCGCTGCTCATCGGCCTGGCCCTGGGGCTGGGCGCAGGCGCCTGCAGCTTCACCCCCGCGCTGCAGGCCTACTGCGACGAGACCCAGCTGTGCGCCTGCGAGGGCGACGACTGCTGCATCAAGTCCGCCAACAGCTGCGAGGACGGGCTGTGCTGCGGCCGCCTGGTGTGCACCGACGGCTTCTGCGGCCAGGGCCCGGACCAGCCCTTCCTCGCCATCACGCCGCCGGGCATCGACTTCGGCGTGTACGACCGCACCAGCGTGAACCCCGCCCCCTTCCAGGTCTTCACCGTGACCAACGTGGGCACCCAGCCCACCGGCCCGCTGCAGCGGCGCACCCTGGGCAACGTGGGCGACCTCACCGTGAGCGAGGACGGCTGCGCCAACCGCGCGCTCGCCCCGGGCCAGTCCTGCACCACGCGCGTGGACGTGACGCCGACCTCCGCGGGCTTCAAGGAGCTGCGGCTCGCGTACTTCGAGTCCTCGGACGTGGACACCACCGTCACCATCACGGCGCTCGTCCGCTAGCGCGCCCCGCTGCCCGGGTCCCGGAGGCCGGGACCCGGGGCTGCCCGCGGGCCACTACTGCGGCAGCTTCAGCTGCACGTTGAAGACGTAGGAGACGCTCACCGGGCGGCCCTGGAAGGTCACCGGCGTGTAGCGGCGCGCCTCGAGCGCGCTGCGCACGGCCTCGCTCAGGTGCGGCAGCCCCTTGAGCACCTTGCAGGCCTCCGTCTCACCCTCGCGGGTGATGGTGCAGCGCACGATCAGCGTGCCCTCCACGTGCGCCTCCAGCGCCTCGCGCGTGTACTCGAGCGCGGGGCCGGAGACCATGCGGGGCTTGGTCATCCCGCTGCCGAAGACGAGCACGTCCTCGCCCGTGGGCTGCCCTTCGCTGCTCGGGACGAAGGGGATGTTCGTCAGGGAGCTCGTGATGCTGCCGCGCGGGTCGCCCCCCAGCACGCCCTCCCGAGCAGGCACCTCGTCCGCGGCGGGCGGCGACGGGGGCGTGTCGGTGGGCGTGGCCTCCGGCGGACGCGCGGTGGGCGCGTGGCGCGGGATGCGGTCCGCGCGGGGCTTGGGGCGCACGGTGGCCGCGGGAGCGGGGTCGCGGTAGCCCTTGGCGACCATCGGCGCCTTGGGACCGAGGTGGATGACCAGGTCCTTGGGCCCCTGAACCTCCACCTCCGGGCGAGGCGCCGTGAGCCACAGCACGCCGGCGAGCAGCCCCGCGTGCACCGCGAAGGAGATGAAGGCGCCCGTGCCGAAGCGCCCGTGCCGCATGCCCTGGGTTTCGATGACCGACTGGAACATCCGCTGCCTCCCGTCCTCGTGGGCGCCCCGGGCGGCCGCTTGGTTGCGGCCTGCGTGGGAGTCCCGGAGGCGCCGCTGTCCACGCACCTGCCAAGCTACGGAAGGCACGCGGGGCGGGTGCGGAGGCCCGGCCATCTCTTCGTCATCGTTCGGTCATGGCGCGCGGCTCGAGCTCCATCCGGTAGCCCACGCCGCGCAGCGTGTGGATGGCCCAGGGGCTCGCGCTCGTCCAGGCGAGCTTCTTCTTCAGGCTGCTGACGAAGTTGTCCACGGTGCGCGGGTCCACGACCACGTCGGTGCCCCACACCGCATCCAGGATGGCGTCGCGCGTGAGGGCGCGGTCGCGGTGGCGCAGCAGGTACACGAGCAGGTCGAACTCCGTGCGGGTGAGCTCGATCTCCTCGGCGCCGCGGCTCAGGCTGCGGCGCCCGAGGTCCAGCGTGAAGCCGCCGAAGGCCATCACCTGTGGCGCGGCCGCGCCCGTGCGCCGCACCAGCGCCGCCACGCGCGCGAGCAGCTCGCGCAGCCGGTAGGGCTTGCCCAGGTAGTCCTGCGCGCCCGCCTCGAAGCCGCGCACCAGGTCGTCCTCCAGCGTGCGCGCGGTGAGCATCAGCACCATGCTGGTGAGCCCCCCTGCGCGCAGGCGCCGGCACAGGCTGTAGCCGTCCTCGCCCGGCATCATCACGTCCAGGATGAGCAGATCGAAAGTGCGCTGGGCGAGCTGGGACTCGGCCTCGCGCGCGTTGGCCGCGAGCGCCACCTCGTAGCCCTCGTCCTGCAGGTTGTCGCGCAGGCCGGTGCGCAGGTGCGGGTCGTCCTCGACGATCAGGATGGAGGGGCGGGCGGTGGTCATGCGAGCTCGTGGGAAGGAGCGGGGAAGCTGAGCAGGAAGGTGGTGCCCTCGGGGCTGGAGGCGTGCACGCGGATGTGGCCTCCGTGCACCTGCATGATCTTGCGGCACAGCGCGAGCCCGAGGCCACTGCCGTGCACCTCGTGCTCCGGGCGCTCGAGCCGGTAGAAGTCCTGGAACACGCGCTCCCACTCGCCCTCGGGGATGCCCAGGCCGTTGTCCTGCACCTCCACGAGCACGCGCGCGCCCTGCAGGCTCGCGGCGAGGCGCAGGCGCACGGGGCTGCGGCGGTTGTAGGTGCACGCGTTGCGCGCGAGGTTGCTCAGGAGCAGGCGCGCGAGCTGCGGGTCCACCTGCAGCGCCACGTCCCCGCCCTCTACCTGCAGCTCTGCGCCGGGCGCCTGCGCGTGCAGCTCCTCGCGCACGGGCCCGAGCAACTCCTCGAGCCGCACGCGCGCGGGGCGCGGGCTCCAGCGTCCCTTGTCGATGCGGTTGAAGGAGAGGATGTTCTCCACGAGGAAGTGCAGCCCGTCCGCCGCCTGCACGATGCGCTGCGGGTAGTCGCGCGCCTCGGGCACGCTCCCCGCGCGCCGCTCCAGGCTCTCGGCGAGCAGCCGGATGGAGGCGAGGGGCGTGCGCAGCTCGTGGCTCACCGTGGCCACGAAGTCGCTCTTGAGCTCCACGAAGCGGTACTTGCGGTGCTGCGCCACGCCGGCGAGCACCACGATGGCCGCGGCCAGCGCCGCGCACGCCGCCACCAGCCCCGTCTTCAGGCCGTAGCGCTGGGCGATGTCCGCCTCGGCCGCCGCCCACTCGGGCAGCTGCACCTGCACCGCGAGGCGCGAGAGCGGCTGCACCGCGCCGCCCGGCTCCAGGCTCACCCGCGCGTCCTTGCCCGCGAGCCCCTTCTCCTGGAGCTCGCGCGCGAGCGCCTCGAGCAGCCGCGCCGGGTCCACGGCGAGCCCGCGCACCGCGCCGCTCTCGAGCGGCTCGAGGTACCAGCGCTCGCCCACCAGCGTGGGCGAGCCGAGCGACTCGGGCAGCACGAGCGCGCCCGCACCCTGCTCGTACGCGCGCGCCATGAAGTCGTCCGCGGGGACCTGCAGCGCGTAGCTGAGGCGCGCGATGCGCTCGCGCAGGAAGGCGAAGTCCCCCTCCCCCAGCCGCCCGCGCATCCGCAAGAGCTCGCGCTGCAGCCCGGGGAGGCGCTCGGGGCCCTCGCCGTAGCCCTCGCGCACCAGCGCGCGCACCGGCGCGGGCGTGAGCGCGCCGCGCTGCAGCCGCTCGGCGACGAGCAGGGCGAGCGCGAGCTCCTGCGGCACCGGCAGCGGGTGCTCCACGCGCGCCTGTCCGAGCGCGAGGAGCAGCGGCTCGGGGTTTGCCAGGCCGGCCGCAGCACCGGCGCTGGACGCCACCGCCGAGAGCCCCGGAGCGCTCCGGGGCGGCGGTGCGCCCGCGCCCTGCGCAGGGCCCGGCGCTGCATCGGACGTAGAGAGCGCGGCGGCGAGCGGCGCGAGGCGCAGCGCGAGCGCGCTTCCCGCGGCGGGCAGGGGCGTTCTGCCCGCGAGCGCGCTGGAGAGCTGGGCGTGGGCCTCGCGCGCGGCGCCCTCGGCACCCGGGCTCGCGCGCACGAGCCGGGGCAGGTACTGGCGTCCTCCGCGCGCGACGAAGAGGTGGTCCGCCGGCAGCAGCGGGTCCACGAGCGCGGCCTCCAGCTCGGGGAGGCTCGCCTCCATGCGCGCCTGCAGCGTGCGCGCGAGCACCTCGCGCGCGTACTGCTCGAGCGTGCTGCGGCGCCCCGCGAGCTGGGCGCGCGCGTCCTCCGCCTCCTGCAGGAAGATGCGCTGCAGGCTCGCGAGCCCCCACGCGAGCGCGAGGAAGCCCAGGCCCAGCAGCAGCAGCGTGGGCATCAGCCGGCGCAGCATCTAGGCGCTCCCCTGCCGGCAGGGCACGGCACGGCGAGGGGGCACGGCGGCGAGAGCGGAGCGCGTCACGGACGGGCCCGACTATCGCACAGCAGGCAGGCGGCCCGGGTCAGCGTCCGGTCGGCGCCGCGTCACGGCCCCGTCATGGCCTCGCGGCAGGGGCGCCGCGCCCGCGCGCGGGGCAGGCGGCCGGGCGGAGCCTCCGCCCTGCGCCCCTCGCCGGACGTGGCCAAGCTGAGCGGGGTCTCTGTCTTTTCGCGGGCGCCCGCCGTGCGCCCGTCCACGCTCGCAGCTCAGGCTCGCAAAGGAGAAGGCGCCATGGCGAAGAAGCGGTCCGGCACGGATGCGGTGCAGCACCTGGGAGAGCTCATCGAGGACATCAAGGTCGCGATGATGACCACCGTGGAGGAGGACGGCGCCCTGCGCAGCCGCCCCATGTGGACGCACGAGCTGCACGCCTTCGAGGGCGAGCTCTGGTTCTTCACCCGCCAGCACTCGCACAAGGTGGACGAGCTGGAGCACGACCACCACGTGAACCTCTCCTACGCGGAGCCCAAGCGCGACCAGTACGTGAGCCTCTCGGGCCGCTGCAGCATGGTGAAGGACCGCGAGAAGATGGAGAAGCTGTGGACCCCCGCCCTCAAGGCCTGGTTCCCCGAGGGGCTCGAGGACCCGGAGCTCTCGCTCCTGCGCGTGCGGGTGGAGAAGGCCGAGTACTGGGACACGCCCAGCAGCCGCATGGTGCAGCTCGCCGGCTTCGTGAAGGCGAGCGTCACCGGGCGCCCGGCCGACCCCGGCGACAACGAGAAGCTCACCTTCCACGAGGACGGCACGACGTCCGCGCCCCACTGAGCGACGCACCGGCTGAGGGGTGCCCCGTACGCCCGGGGCACGCTCCCTCGCCTGCTCGAGCAAGCAGCCCCGCTTAGGGCCGCCAGTATCCCGCCCACCCTGCGCACCTTGCCTTACCGGGCTGCTGCGGGGTGGGTGACACTTTTCTGGGGCGGAGCATTGAGGTATTCGCCCGCGCCGGAGGGGCGAGTGCCGTCCGCCTCCCCTTGCACCGCAGTGAATTCGCACCCGGCAAGAAGAAAGTGTAGACCCCCGCACAAACGGTTGTGACCGGACGCGGTTCGATGTAGATAGTCCGCAATCGAGACTATCCGCGCTCGGGAGTATGTGGGGCCGGCACAGACCAACGCGGCTGACGTCGCACAGCGGGAGGCCGTGAGGCGCCCCGCAGGAGAAGCAGACATGACTACGAAGAAGAAGGTCGCCGCCCCCGAGGGCAAGCTGGCCATCCTGATCCCCGGCCTCGGTGCCGTGTCCACCACCCTGATGGCCGGCGTCGAGATGGCGCGCAAGGGCCAGGGCAAGCCCATCGGCTCGCTCACCCAGATGGGCACCGCGCGCATCGGCCGCCGCGACCAGAACAAGACCGTGAAGCTCAACGAGCTCGTGCCGCTCGCGAGCCTCGAGGACGTGGTCTTCGGCGCCTGGGACATCATCCCCGAGGACGCGGCCCAGGTGGCCGAGCGCTCCGGCGTGCTGAGCAAGGAGCACCTGGACCTGGTGCGCCCCTTCCTCAAGACGATCAAGCCCAAGAAGGGCGTGCACAACCCCGAGTTCGTGCGCCGCATCCAGGCGACCCACATCAAGGACACCAAGACCCACCGCGACAGCATCGCGGCGCTGCGCCAGGACATCCGCGACTTCCTCAAGGAGCTCGGGGCCAAGCGCGCGGTGATGGTGGTGTGCTCGAGCGTCGAGACCTACCGCCCCTACCCGGACATCTTCAGCACCCTGGAGAAGCTCGAGAAGGCGATCGACGCGAACAGCGCCGAGATCAACCCCACCTTCCTCTACGCCTACGCGGCCATCATGGAGGGCGTGCCGTTCGCCAACGGCACCCCCAACGCCAGCGTGGACACGCTCGCGCTGCAGGAGCTCGCCAAGAAGCAGGGCGTGCCGGTGGCCGGCCGTGACCTCAAGAGCGGCCAGACGATGATGAAGACCGTCATCGCGCCCGCGCTCAAGGCCCGCATGCTCGGCCTGGACGGCTGGTTCAGCACCAACATCCTCGGCAACCGCGACGGCGAGGTGCTCGACGATCCCCAGGCCTTCAAGGCCAAGGAGGTCACCAAGAGCAGCGTGCTGGACACCATCCTGCAGCCCGAGGTCTACCCGGACCTCTACAGCAAGATCAGCCACAAGGTGTCGATCCACTACTACCCGCCCCGCGGCGACGCGAAGGAGGGCTGGGACAACATCGACATCACCGGCTGGCTCGGCTACCCGATGCAGATCAAGATCAACTTCCTCTGCCGGGACTCCATCCTCGCCGCGCCCCTGGTGCTGGACATCGCCATCTTCATGGACCTGGCCAAGCGCCTCGAGTGGCGCGGCATCCAGGAGTGGATGAGCTTCTACTTCAAGACCCCGATGGCGCTCGAGGGTCTGCCGGTGGAGCACGACCTCTTCATCCAGTCCGCGAAGCTGAAGAACACCCTGCGCGCGGTGGCGGGCGAGGAGCCCATCACCCACCTCGGCCTCGACTACTACGGGGACGACCTCCCCCTGCCGACGAAGTAGTCGCAGCCCCCGCAACGACTCACCCGCCGCGCCTGGTGCCTCCGTGACCTCCCCCGTGCGTTCTTCGAGCGAGCCGATGAAGAACCCCGCGGGGGAGGCGTCCCGGAGCGCCAGCGCGCCGGCCCTGCTGCCGTGGCTCGCCACGGCGCTCGCCGCAGCGCACCTCGCGCTGGTGCTCGCCACGGGGCTCTTCCGCCCCGAGCACCTCTTCGCGGACGCGCTGCTCGGCGTGCTCGCCTGGGCGGGCCCGGGCGCGCGCCGCTTCCTCAAGGGCGGCATCGCGCTCTGGCTCACCGGCACCCTGCTGGACAACCAGCGCCTGTGGATCCACCTGCGCCCCGCGGTGCACACCGGGGACCTGGTGGCGCACGAGAAGGCGCTGTTCGGCGTGAACCTCGCCGAGTGGTTCGCGAGCCACACCCACGTGGCGCTCGACGTGCTCTGCGGGCTCGGCTACGCCACCTACCTCTTCGAGTTCTTCGCCCTGCTGGTGGTGCTGTTCTGGCGCCGCGACGCGCGCTTCGAGCGCATGGCGTGGACCTTCTTCGCCGTGAACCTCATCGGCTGCATCACCTACGTGCTCTACCCCGCCGCCCCGCCCTGGTACGTGATGATGCACGGCCCGGGCCCCGCGGACCTGAGCGTGGCGGGGAGCGCCGCGGGCGCCGCCCGCTTCGACGCCCTCATCGGCGTGGGCTTCTTCAAGGGCTTCTACTCGCGCAATCCCAACGTGTTCGGCGCCATGCCGAGCTTGCATACGGCCTACCCCACGGTGGCCCTCTGGCAGGTCTGGCACCTGGGCAAGCGCTGGCGCATCCCTGCAGCCCTGTTTGCGGGCCTCATCGGGTTCAGCGCCGTCTATCTGCAGCATCACTACATTCTGGACGTGGTGGGGGGAGTGGCCGCTGCGCTCCTCGCCTGCACGGCGGTGGACGCACTGGCCGCCCTGCTCAAGGGCCGGGGGGTTGCCGAAGTGGGCGCCCTGGCAACCGAAGGAGAGACCCATGATTGACACCCTGTACTCCTGGTTGACGGGCGACCTCAGCCGCTCGGCGCGCATCTGGACCGCGCTGGCGCCGGCCATCCTCGCCTCGGCCTACTTCATCGTCGGGCTGCTCGCCTTCAGCGTGCGCTGCCTCTTCAAGGGCATCCCCGAGGACAAGGAGACCGTCAGCCGCGGCGCGACCGTGCTGGTGGGCTTCTTCCTGCGCCACTACTTCTTCTGGGTCATCCGGCCCGTGTGGTCGCTCATCCTGCGCAGCGGCATCCCCGCCAACGCGATCACCATGCTCGCCACGCTGCTGTCCGCGGCGAGCGGCGTGGCGGTGGCGGCCGGGCGCTTCGCGCTGGGCGGCTGGCTCTTCCTGGGCGCGGGCATCCTGGACGTGATGGACGGGCGCATCGCGCGCGTGCGCAAGACGGCGAGCCCCGCGGGCGCCGCGCTGGACAGCGTGCTGGACCGCTACGCGGACAGCGCCATCCTCATCGGCCTGGGCTGGTACTACCGCGACACCTGGGTGCTCTTGCCCGTGCTCGCCGCGTTCATGGGCACCAGCCTGGTGCCCTACGTGCGCGCGCGCGGCGAGGGCCTGGGCATCCCGCTGCGCGGCGGCGCGATGCAGCGGCTCGAGCGCGTGCTCTTCCTGGGCGGCGGCGTGGCGCTCGCGCCCATCCTCGAGGCGCTCGCCTTCCCCAACAACCCGCGCCCCATGCACTGGCTCGCGGTGGTGGGCCTGAGCGTGGTGGCGGTGGGCAGCAACATCACCGCGATGACGCGCCTGCGCGACCTCATCCGCGCGCTCGCCCCGCCCCCCAAGGCGCGCCGCCGCTCGAGCGGCGCGCTGCTCACGCTCAGCGTGGTCGCGGCCGCGCTCGCCACCGCGGTGGACAACGGCGCGATGACGGCGCTGGTGGAGCTGGCGAAGTTCAACGTGACCTTCGCCACGGCGCTGGGCTGCGTGGTGGGCGCGGTGGTGAACTACACCTTCAACCGCGTCATCACCTTCCGCAGCGAGGGCGCGGTGGCCCCGCAGCTGGCGCGCTACGCGCTGGTGAGCACGGTGAGCATGCTGCTCAACGCGGGCGGCGTGGCGCTGCTCGTGCTGCACCCGCAGCTGCACTACCAGCTCGCCTGGTGGCTCGCGCGCGCCGCGGTGTACCTCGCGTGGAACTTCCCCCTGCAGCGCGACTACGTCTTCGGCGACAGCTCCGAGGGCGACGACGACCCGCTGCTGCCGCGCCCCCATGCCGCCTAGCGGCGCCCCGCGGCCGGCCTCCCTGCGGCTGCTCGCGCTGCTGATGCTCCTGCCCGCCGCGGCGCTCGCCGCGGCGGACGCGTCTGGGGCGCCCGCAGCTCCGGCCGCACCGGCGAGCCCCGGCCTCCTCGAGCCGCAGCCCGTTCCGAGCGACAACTACGGCGAGAGCTTCACCTTCCTTGCCGACCTGCAGGACGGCACCTACGTCTGGACGCAGCTGTCCTTCACCCACCTGGGGCCGGGCAGCCACCACGGCGTGTGCCGCGCGCTGGTGGTGCGCGGCGGTGCGGCGAGCGCGCAGCCGGCGTGGACGCCGAGCGAGCGCGTGAGCAAGGGGCAGTGGGGCTACGACGCCGCGGCGCGCGCGCTGCGGGTGGGCCCCTGCAGCGCCACCGAGGGCGAGCACCCCGCGGTGCGCATGGCCTTCGGCGACGGCACCCTGGAGCTCACCTTCGCGCAAGGCTTCCACCCCTTCACCCCGCCGGGCGCCACGCTCTCGCAGGGCGCGGCGCGCTACCGCGCCGAGGTGCTGCTGCCCTGGAGCCCGGTGCAGGTGCGGCTCGCGCGCAAGGGGCTGCCCGAGGAGCGGCTCGCGGGCAGCGGCTACGTGGACCACAGCCACTCCACCTTCCCGCCGGCGAAGCTGGCGCAGGCGTGGGTGCGCTTCCGCGCGCCGGGCACGGCGCCCCACCCCCTGCTCGTGGGGCGCGAGGCGCAGGACGGCGGCTACGGCCCGGTGTACTTCTGGTCGGACGGCAGCGGCGCGCAGGCGCTCACCCGCTTCGCGCTGCGGCGCGAGGGGACGCGCGCCGCCACGCGCTGGACGGCGGAGTTCGGCGACGCGGCCGCCACGCCCTGGCGCCTGCGCAGCACGGGGTTCGTCTACCGCAGCGCGCCCGTGGAGGACCTCGGGCTGATGGGCGCGCTCGTGCGCCCCCTCGTGGGCAGCCCCGTCACGTACACCCACCGCGCCGTGCTCGAGCGCGCGGGGGCGCCGCCCGTGAGCGGGCTGCTCGAGGTCACGCTGGAGGAGTAGGACCTGGCCAAACCCGCGGCGAGCTGCCCGGGAAACGAGGGGATGGGAAATGAGTGTCTCGCTGCTCCGCGACGTGCACCGCGTGCCGGGCGTGCGCGGCTGGGTGCGCAAGCAGGTGCTGCGCTCGGTGGCGCGCGTCATCGAGTGGACGACCAAGCTGCCGGGCCGCCCGCTCAACGTGAGCCGCGTCACGCCGCAGCTGCTGGTGGGCGGGCACGTGCCGCGCGCGGCCTACCCGCAGCTCAAGGCGCTGGGCGTGACGCACGTCATCGACGTGCGTCAGGAGCGCTCGGACGACGCGCAGGCGCTGCGCGCGCTGGGCATCGAGCTGCTGCACCTGCCCGCCCCGGACCGCTACGCGCCCTCCGTCACCCAGTTGCAACAAGGTGTCGCGTGGGCGCTGCCGCGGCTCGCGGCAGGCGGCCAGGTGTACGCGCACTGCGAGCACGGCGTGGGGCGCGGGCCGCTGATGGGGCTCGCCATCCTCGTCGCCCAGGGGTGGGATGCGACCGAGGCCTACAAGAGGCTGCGCGAGGCGCGCTGGCAGAGCACGCTCAACGACCGGCAGCTGGAGGGGCTGGTGCGCTTCGTGGAGGCCACCCGCCCCGCCCAGGCGCGCGCGGAGGCCGCCGGGGGCGCGTAGGGGCCCAGGCTGGCAAAGGCAGGGCAGAGCAGATTAGTCTGCGCACCCCGCCCCCGCCCCCGAGGCTCCCCCCGCATGCTCCTGAACCGTCCGCACGCCCTGCTCGCCGCAGGCCTGTTGCTCTCGCTGCTCGGCGCGTGCGGCGGCGTCGATCCCTGTGAGACCACCGTGTGCCCCGCGCCCGGCGTGTGCACGCCCCAGGGCGAGAGCGCGGCGTGCCTCTGCGACGGCTACTCGTGCGCCACGCCGCGGGGCAACGAGGACGCGCGCATGCAGCAGGAGGCCACCCTGCTCGCGTCTTCGCCGGAGCGGCACGTGGACTCGCTCGCGCGGGGCGGCACCTATGCCCCGGTGCGCTACTACGCGTTCACCGCGGTGGCGGGCCACACGTACGCCATCGGCTGCGAGCCGCTCACGCTCCCCTCCTGCGTGGTGCGCCTCTTCGACTCCCAGTTCCACTCGTTCGGCGGGCTCAGCGCGGGGCCGGGGGAGACCGTCGACGCCCTCTACCAACCCACCGCGAACGGCACCTACTACCTCGCCTTCACCGGCAAGGAGCTCTCGGACACGGGCACGTTCCGGTACTGGTTCGAGGACCTCGGCCCCGATGACGTCAGCGACTTCGCGGCGGGCGCCGGCCATCGCGACCCCTCGCCCCTGCCCTTCTCCGGCACGCTCGAGCGCGTGGGCGACCGGGACGTCTTCACGACGGCGTCCGTGGCGGGCCGCACCTACCAGCTGCGCTGCGAGCTGCCCGGCGCGACCGGCAACTGGGCGCTCGCCTTCTATGGCCTCGAGGGCCAGCCTGCCGCCAACGCCGTGGCCGTGGGGCAGACCTCGCTGACGGTCCAGTTCACGCCCTCGTTCGCCGGGGCGCTGTACTACAGCATCAGCTCGTGGCTCCCGGACGGCGCCACCGGCGCCTACCAGTGCACGCTGCTCTCCGGCACGGACGACCACGGGGACACGGTGGACACGGCCACCGCGCTCGCGGTGCCGGGAAGCGCGTCCGGGACCATCTCGCTCCCGGAGGACCTGGACGTGTTCTCCGCCACGCTCGAGGCCACCCACCTCTACGAGCTGAAGGTCACCTGCAGCGCGTATGGCTCGGACCGCTGCGCGCTCGCGCTGAAGGACCCGGACGGGAGGCCCGTCACGGCCGCGCTGCCGGGGCGCTTCACCGCCGAGAGCACCGGTCGCTACACGCTCACCGTGAGCGGCTCCGCCGGGACCCGCTACTCGCTCACGCTGACGGACCTAGGCATCGACCCGCAGGGAGGGTCCTTCGAGGACGCACAGCCGATCGCCACCGACGGCACGCCCGTGAGCGGGAGCCTGAGCTACGAGGGCGACGAGGACGCCTTCGCCTTCGAGGCGGTCCGGGACCGCGTCTACCGCCTCACCTGCGACTTCAGCGCCGCGAACGGCCCGGTGCCCGCGCCCGACTTCTGGAGCGCGAGCGGGCAGCGGCTGGGGCTCGTCGTGCAGCAGGCGCCGCACAGCGAGACCCTGTTCGAGGCGTCCGCCACGCAGCGCACCTACGTGAAGCTACAGAGCTACTCGTTCAGCGGGCCGCAGGTCCCCTACACCTGCCGGCTCGTCGAGGCCGTGGACGACCACGGCGATGCGCCCGCGCAGGCGACCCCGGTCTCCGTGGGGGCGAGCGCGACAGGGCGCCTCGAGTGGGGCTGGGACGTGGACGTGTTCTCGCTCGCGCTGCCCGCCGAGCAGATCGTCCGGGTGAGCCCCCAGTCGGACCTGCCCGACGGGCTCTTCATCGAGGTGCGCGACATGGAGGGCAACCTGGTCACGTGGACGTCCGGGCCCGCCCTCCTGGGCGGCGGCGCCGCGGGCACCTACTTCCTGCACGTGCGGCCCCTGAACAGGCAGCAGGGGGGCACCTACAGCCTCGGCCTCGAGGACCTCGGCAAGGACGAACATGGGAACTTGCCCGCCTCCGCCACGCCCCTCGCGCTCGACACCGTCGTGGACAGCTGGATCGACACGCCGGGTGACGTGGACGTCTTCGCGCTCACGCTCGAGCGGGGGCGCATCGTGACCCTCCGCTGCACCGCGGACGATGGCAGCTGCACCTTCGACCTCGCCCGCTCGGACGGCAGCCGCCTCTATATGAACGCGGGCCCGACCCAGCAGTGGGTCGCCCCCGAGGCCGGCACGTACTTCCTGACCGTGCGCACCTCCGGGAGGCAGCACTACACGCTGGTGGCCGAGGACAGCGGGCTGGATGACCACGGGGACACGCGCGACACCGCCACGCCCCTGGTCCCGGGCGTCCCCGTATCCGGGCGCAGCGACTACCTGTACGACTGGGACCTGTTCCGCTTCGAGGGCACGGCGGCAGGCGCGTACCGCATCCGCTACACGCCCGAGCCGGGCGACACGCAGCCCCTGCAGCTCTGGCTGCCCGCGGGCGCGCGCCAGGTGCCCGCGCCGGGCGACCCCGGGCTGACCTACATCGACGTGCCCACCGCGGGCACGGTCGTGGTGCGCGTGCGCAGCACCGGCCGCTACACCGTGCTGCTGGAGGACCTGGGGCCGGACGACCACGGCGACACGGTCACCACTGCCACGGACGCGCAGGTGGGCGCCGAGCTCTCGGGCACCCTCGAGACGGCGCTGGACACGGACGCCTTCCGCTTCGCGGTGACGCCCGGCCAGACCTACCAGGTGGAGTACCTCTCCGGGCCGGCGGTGCAGTCCACGGTGTTGCGCTCGGACGGGCAGCTCTGCCCGCAGAACGGCGACGGGAGCTTCACCCCCTGCGATACGCAGCCCCACGTGCTGCTCGTCTCGGGCATCACCGAGTCCGCGTGGACGGACCGCAGCGCCTACCGGGTGCGCGTGCGCTGAGCGCCGGCCTACGTCCGGACGCGCGCGCGTCCGAAGTGCGGCAGGTGGGGCCGGCCGTGGCGCTGCAGGTGCACGAGGACGCCGAGGCTCGCGTAGCCCGCGGCGAAGAGCAGCAGCAGGGTCGCGTACCAGGCGGGACCCCACGCGAACGCCGTGAGCCCGAGGATGCCGAGCAGGGTGGCGAAGCCCCAGGGCGCGTGCAGGCGGTAGTGGGACTCGCTGAAGGCCAGGCCCGCGGACGCCAGGGCGCACGCGAGCACGACGAAGCCCAGCGGGATGGCGAAGCGCCCCAGGATTCCCGCGAGCCCCACCCAGGTGAGTCCCAGCCCGATGCCGCCCAGACCTCCGGCCAGTGCTCCGCGCATGGCTGCCTCCCGCGCCCGGGCCCCCGCGTGCGCAGGGGCCCACCTGCCGGGAAGATGGGACGCGGGCGCGCGCGCGGCGAGCAGGAGGCCGGCGAGCCCTCTGCCGGCCTCTCGTCGTCCGGGCTCGGCGCCGCGCGGGCCCCCTACGCCGTCGCGACCAGCAGCTCCTCGGAGTGGCTGGGCAGGCGCAGGCCGTCCGTGCGGCCCGCGAAGTAGCGCTCGGTGAGCGCGTCCGCGGACACGTGCGCCACGTCGCGAAAGCCCGCCTCGCGCGCCAGGGCGAGCAGCTGCTCGGGCTCGAAGAAGCTCAGCCACGGAGTGCCGCTCGCGCGGGCTCCCCGCGCCGCGGCCTCGATGCCCGGGCGCAGCGCGGGCTCGGCGCGCTCGAGGGGCAGCATGAAGGACATCACCAGCGTGGAGCCCGGGGCGAGCGCTGCGGCGTCGCGCAGCGTGGCCACGATCGCCTCGCGCGTGAGGTACATGCTCACGCCGGTGGACGCGACGACGGCGGGCTGCGCGGCGTCGAAGCCCGCCATGGCGAGCTGCCCCCGCCACGACTCACCGCGCTCGAAGTCCACCGGCACGAAGCGCAGGAAGGAGGGGACCGCGAGGCCCCGCTCGACGAGCTGCCGCCGCTTCCACGCCTGCGTCCCCGGCGCGTCCACCTCGAACACGCGCAGGCGCGCACCGAGCTCCGGGCGGCGCTGGGCAAAGGTGTCCAGCCCCGCGCCCAGCAGCACGTACTGCGCGACGCCGCGCGCGACCTGCGCCTCGACGAGGTCCTCGACGAAGCGCGCGCGGGCCACGATGGAGGCGCGGAAGGGCCGCGTGAACGCGCCCATGTCCGGGCGCTGCTGCCAGCCCTCCTCCGGGGCCGCGAGCGCGAGGCCCACCGTGTCCTCGAACACGTGCGGCGGCGGGTCCGCGAGCACGTGCAGCGCGCGCCACAGCGCCGTGCGGAGGGCGGTGTTGTCCGGGCCAGACTTCCGGGGGTCCGTCATGGGCGTGCTCCTTCAGCTCAGCCCTCCACGCCCCAGCGGGCGAGGAAGGCATCGCGGTGGGTGCGGCTGAGGACGACGGTGCTGCCATCCTGCATCACCAGGAGCCCGTCGCCGTGCGTCCAGGGCTCGAGCCGCGCCACCGCCTCGAGCGCGACGAGCTCGCTGCGGTGCACGCGCACGAAGCGCCCGGGGTCCAGGCGCGCCTCCAGCGCCTTGAGCGTCTGGCGCACGAGGTGCTCGCGGCCACCCGCGTGCAGGCGCACGTACTTGTCCTCGGCGGTGAGCCGCGTCACCGCGTCCAGGCGCAAGGGCACCCAGCCCTCGCCCTGGCGCACGATGAGCCGCTCGAGCCGCGGCTGCACCGCCTGCAAGAGCGCGCCCGGCGCCTCGACCCGGCCCGCCGCGAGCTGCACGTGGGCGCGGTCCAGCGCGCGACGGAAGCGCTCGGCGTCGTAGGGCTTGAGCAGGTAGTCCAGCGCCGCCGCCTCGAAGGCGCTCAGGGCGTACTGGTCGTACGCGGTGGAGAAGACGACTGCGGGCGCGGCCTCGCCCAGGGCCTCGAGCACCTCGAAGCCCGTGAGGCCCGGCATCTGCACGTCCAGCAGCAGCAGGTCCGGCCGCGAGGCCTCGTCCTGCAGCAGGCGCAGCGCCGCGTGGCCGTCCGCCGCCTCGCCCGCGAGGGCGAAGCGCGGGTCCTGCGCGAGCAGGCGCTTCACCTTCGCGCGCGCCGGCGCCTCGTCGTCCACCACCAGCACGCGAAAGGGGCCGCTCACGCCGCCTCCTCCGGAAGGACCGGAAGCACCAGCCGCACCTGCGCGCCCCCGTGCGCGCCCGCGCCCCGCTCCACGCGCGCGCCCGCCCCGTACAGCAGGCGCAGCACCTCCTCCAGGTGGCGCAGGCCCAGCCCCGCGCCCCGCTCGGGGCTGGGCGCGCCGAAGCCGCGCCCGTCGTCCTCCACCTGCAGCAGCAGCGCGCCGTTCTCGCGCTCGTCGCGCCACGCCGCGAGCCGCAGCGTGAGCGCTTCCGCGCGGTCCTGGTTGTGCTTCACCGCGTTCTCCGCGAGCAGCTGCAGGGAGAAGCGCGGCACGCCCTGCGCCTCGAGCCCCGGGGCCACCTCCCACGCCACCTGTAGCCGCTCGCCGAAGCGGGCGTGCAGCAGCGCGAGGTAGCGCTCGGTGTGGGCGCGCTCCTCCGCGAGGCTCCACGTGGCGCGGCGCGCGTCGAAGCCCGCGCGCAGCACCTGGCCCAGGTCCGCGAGCAGGCGGTCGGTGCGCGCGAGGTCCTCGTACATGAGCGAGGAGACGGTGTTGAGCGCGTTGAAGAGGAAGTGCGGGTCCAGCTGCCCGGTGAGCGCCTGCAGCCGCGCCTCCTTCAGCTCCGCGGCGAGCTGCGCCTGGCGCAGCGCGAGCCCCTGGCGCTCGCGCCACACCCACACGCCCCGGCACGCGCCGGCCCACAGCACGTACGCCACCGCGTCCTTCATCATCTCCATGCCCAGGTGCACCGGCAGCGCGTGGTAGCCGTACTCGCCCCAGCCCAGCCAGCGGTAGATGGCGAAGCGCGGCGGCACCATCAGCGCGTTCTTGAGGACGGTGAAGGCGAGGAAGCTGGCGAGGTGGATGCCCAGGAAGCGGCCCCAGCGGCCCGCGGGCGCGGGCGCGTTGAGCACCGCCGCGGTGGGCAGCCAGCAGCTCGCCCAGAACGCGAGGGTCCCGGTCAGCTCCCACACCAGCGGGCGGCTCCAGGGCTCCGTGCTGCCCTCCGCGCGCATCGCGAGGTGGACCGTGGTCGCCATCCAGAGGCCCACCAGCAGGACGGCGCCCAGCAGGGCGAGCGCCGTGCGGAGCCGCAGCGCCGGCCAGCGCCAGGAGGGAGCGGAGGAGGCCATGGCCCGCACTCTACGCGGACGGCGCGGGCGCGGGCAGCGGCTCTGCGAGCGGCCGGGGGCGACGGCGCGCGGGCCCGAGGCCGAAGAGGGGCCGCAGCAGCGGCACGCGCGCCACCGCCTCGCTCAGCGCCCAGCTCACGCCCCCCGACGCGGCGAGCAGCAGCGCGAAGCGCGCCCAGGGGCCCAGCGCGGGGCTCCAGCGCAGCAGGCCGTACGCGAGCACGAGGATGACCGTCTGGTGCCAGATGTAGAAGGGGTACGCGAGCCCCTGCGCGTGCTGCAGCCACGGGCGCGCGGTGCGCACGTGGTGGCGCGCGTAGCCCAGCGCCGCGAGCATCCCGCTCCAGGCCATGGCCCAGGTCGCCAGGTGCTCGAAGGGGAAGGGAAACTCCGCCTCCGGAAGCAGCGCCGCGAGCAGCAGTGCGAAGGCGCCGAGGTGCAGGTGGCGCTGGGCGGCGAGCCGGTCGAAGAGGCCCGGCATGCGCCCGAGCAGGTGGCCCACGAGGAAGAGATAGCCGTAGCTCGACCACAGCTTCGGGTCGTCGAAGAGCGCGTGTGTCTCCGGGTAGCGGCGCAGGGCGATGCGCAGCGCCGCGAGCGGCAGGAAGAGCAGCAGCAGGGCCCCGGGGCGCGCGAGCCCGCGCTCGAGCCGCGCGAGGGCGGCCCGGCCCGCGGCGCGGCCCAGCCACGCGAAGAGGGGCAGCGCGAGCAGGCAGTAGGTGAGCAGGTAGGCGACGAACCAGAGGTGGTGCCAGCTGGTGTTGCCCGCGGGGTAGGCCTGGCCGCGCAGCACCGAGGGCCAGAAGGCGAGGAAGGAGCCGTGGAACTGCCCCTTGTAGACGCGCTCCACGTAGATCTGCGGCGGCACCACCGCGAGGATGCCGAAGAGCACCGGCACCCCGAGCCGCTTCACCCGGTCGCGCGCGAAGGCGCCCAGCGAGCGGCGCCGCAGCGCGAACGCGGTGCCCGCGCCCGACACGAGCATCAGCAGCGGCATGCGCACCACGTGCAGCACGTCCATCACCGGCTCGAGCACGGGCAGCAGCTGCGGGTTCTTCAGGTGCCAGTCCCACGTCACGAAGAACATGCCCACGTGGTAGGCGAGCAGCACGGCGATGCAGAACACCCGGAGCCAGTCCAGGTCGGGGCGGCGGGTGTCGGCGGTGTGTGCGGTCATGAGGACCTCCTCTGCCGCCCAAGCTCTGCCCTTCCCCGGCGCGCGTCCTGCGCAATGTCGTGGGACGGACCGGGCGCGGCGCGAGCCGGACGCGGGCGTCGCGGGCGCGCGCGGAAGTTCGCTATGTCCGGGCCAGGGCCGAGACCGAGAGCAAGAGATGGCGATGCTGGGACTCGTGGTGGCGGGCGTGCTCGCGCTGGCGCAGCAGGACGCGCCGGTGCATGAGGTGAAGCTCGAGCCGGGCAGCGAGGTGCGCGCCCGGCTGCACGCGGACGCAGGCGCGCAGGTGCTGCGCGGGCGCGCGCAGGAGGCCCCGCCCGGGGTGCTGCGCCTGCAGCTCGAGGGCGGAGCGGTGCGCGAGGTGCCCCTCGTGCAGGTGCAGGCGCTGGAGGCGCACCGGAATGGAGCGCTCGCCGGCGCGCTCTGGGGAGGCACGACGCTGGGCTGGGCGAGTGCCAGCTTCACCACCTTCGTCGGTATCCTCGCCAACGGGCTGCGCGAGTCCGGCAGCGCCACGCCCATGCCGTTCTTCACCGGCGCAGGAGCACTGGTCGGCGCGGTCCTGGGCGCCGGCGTGGGGGTGGTGGTGGGGTCTCGCTCGGAGCGCTGGCCCGCGCTGCACGGCCCCGGCGCAGGCGCGCCCGCGGCGCTGCGGCTCAGCTACGGCTCCGACGGCAGCGCGCCCTTCGCGCGGCGCGACCGGGTGGAGCTGGGGCTCGGGCTGGGGCTGCTGCTGGACCCGGACGAGTACCAGCGCACGATGGTCGGCTCGCGCGTGCGGCTGCACCTGCTGGTGCCACTGACCGAGCGCCTCGCGCTGGGCCCCGAGGCCTCGCTCGGCCAGCTCGACCACTTCGTGGACCACTACGGGGAGCTGGACGAGGACCTCACCCAGGCGAGCGCGGACGTGGGCCTGCGCGCGCGCTACTGGCTGGGCAACCCGGGCGGCGCGCTGCGGCCCCTGCTCAGCGCGGGGGCGGCGCTGCACCTGCTGAGCGAGGACGCGCAGTTCGTCGTCAACGGGAGCCAGCAGTCGCGGGAGGTGACGGAGCTGGCGCTGAGCTTCGGCGGCGGCGTGGACTGGGTGCCGGTGCCCGGGGCGCCCGGCTTCACGCTCGAGGCGCTGTGGCGCCAGGGGCTGCACCCGGAGGGGCCGCGCACGAGCCACCTGGAGCTCTCTCTCACCAGCGCGCTGCGCTTCTGAGCGCGCCCGCTCCCCTGCCGGGCGGGGACACGCGGGCCCCTCGGGGTTTCTCCGGAGGCGGCGCGTGGCCTCGTCCGGAAGGGTCGGCTGGCGATGGGGCCCGGGCGCCCGATGTTGCCTCCCAGGAGGTGACATGGGCCGAGCCCTGGGGTTGGTGCTGGCAGTGCTGGCGTCGCAGCCGGCGTGGGGTGGCGAGGCGCGGGCCGCGCAGGCTGCGCCCTGCCGGCTGAGCGCCGTGCGCGGCGTCATCTGGCACGGCGCGCAGACGGTGCTCCCGCTCTCGCGCCTCGCGGCCTACGCCGCCCCCGTCTACTGGTTCTCCCCGGACGAGCCCGGGCTGCGCGCGGAGGAGGGCGGCGAGCTCCAGCTTCCGATCGCGCTGCCCTTCGAGCCCCCGGGCACGACGCCCGTCGTCTACTACCAGTTCGGCGAGCTCACCCTGAGGGAGGGCGCGCACCTGCAGCGCAACGCGGACCCGGCCCAGACGCAGGTGGACCTGCGCGACGTGGTGAGCTTCCGGCTCCACTTCTACGCCTACTTCCCCACCGAGCAGGGCGTGGGCGCGCACGAGCACGACGTGGAGGGGGCCGAGTTCAAGGCGGTGGTGCTCTCCACGCAGGGAGACGCCTTCCACGAGCTCACCGGCATGCGCTGCAGCACGCCCGAGTGGGTGGTCGCCATCACCCGGGTGAGCGCGAAGGCGCACGGCCTCTTCTGGTTCTGGAACATCAGCGACACCACCGACGAGACGCGCCTGCCGATGCACCTGCTGGTGGAGGAGGGCAAGCACGCGCTCGCCACGGACAAGAACAGCGACGGCTACTACACGCCCGGCTACGACGTGAGCCAGCACCTCAACGACGCCTGGGGCGTGCGCGACGCCACGCGCAGCGGCCTGCTCTTCAGCGGCGGCTACCAGGCGTGGATGTCCAAGGTGCGCCGCCCCGAGGACCGGCTCTTCCCTCCCCTGCCCGAGGACAGCCCGCTGCGCGCCGCGCTCGCGCGGCGCGTGGGGGACGCGCCCATGCCCCGGTACGCGCTGCGGCCCCTGCCCCCGGCCGAGCGCGCCCGCAGCGTGCGCGGCCTCTATCCCTTCCTGAAGGACAAGGACGTGCCCGACTGGCCGGTGGTGCAGGAGGCCAGCTCCCTGGACGAGGTCGCGGAGTGGCTCGAGGAGGGCCAGTCGCTGCGCTCGCTCTCGCTCTCGCTCTACTCGGACGGCGCGCTGGGCGCGTCGCTCGTCGTGCCGCTGCTGCTCGTGCGGAACGTGGAGGCCCCCATCGCGGGCGGCTACCTGGTGCACCGCGTGTACCTGAAGGACCACGCCTTTCGCGACTTCGGCTGGATGCTGATGTACACGCCCTCGGCGTCGCGCTGGTTCGACACCTACTTCGCCGCGGGCGTGGAGCGGGACCGCGAGGAGCTGGACGGACAGCGCACCAGCCGCACCTCCTTCGTGCTCGAGACCGGCGTGAAGCTGCGCGTGAACCTCTCGCGCTCGCCCCTGCGCTTCCTCAGCGTGCTCACCCCCTTCTGGGGCGTGCGCTTCGGCCTGAAGAACTACGGCTTCCAGGACATCGACCGGCTCACCTACGTGCTCGAGGTGGGCGCGGGCGTCTGGTAGCGCCCGCGCGCGGGCGCAGCGCTACAGGCTCGCGAGCGCCAGCCGGTAGAGGGCGCGGTAGGCGTTGCGGGGCGCGGGCTCGAAGCCGTCCGCGCGGAACAGCTCCTTGAGGAGCCGCTCGCCGGTGGGCGTGCCCCCGAGCTCCCGCAGCGCGCGCTCCAGCGCCTCCACCGTCTGCGCGGGGAGCGAGGCGTGCACCACCACGCCGTCGTTGGGGGACTCGTCGGTGTAGGCCACCAGCGCGAGCTGCTCCTCGCGCCCCGGCGCCACGTCGCGCAGCCAGGTGCGGAAGTCCGCCCCCTGCACGCTCGCGGGCGGAGCGAAGATGCTCGCCACCTGCGCGCGGCCCTCGAGCACCGCGTCCACCGCCGCCGCGTACGAGCCGGCGAAGAGCTGCTGCGCGAAGAGCTTCCCCGGCTCCAGGCCCTGGCCCTTGAGGAAGGCCACCGGCAGGAGGTAGCCGCCGGCGGAGTCGCGGTCCGTCCAGGCCACGGTGGTGCCCTGCAGGGTGCCCAGCGTCACCGGCGCGCCCACCTTGCACACCAGCGCCGCCCGGTAGCTCGCCGTGCCGCGCCGCAGGCCCCGCAGCAGCACCCGCGCCCCGGCGGCCTCCAGCCGCGCGCACACGAAGGGCGGCGCCCACGCCACCTGCGCGCGGCCCGCCTGCATGTCCGCCGCGAGCGCCTCGTAGGTGGGGGCCACCGCCACCGTCAGCGGCTGCCCGAGGGCGCGGCTGAGCACCGACTCCACGCGCGGCGCATGCTCCGCGAGCACCGCGGCCCCCAGCCCCGAGGGGAGCACCATCCGCACTGCTTCCGGCTGCGTCGACATGAGCTGAGTGACCTGGTTTCTCCCCCGTGCGCCCTGCGACCCCGGGAGGACGGCGACTGTAGCCGAAGTGAACTATTCGTGTCCTACCGGACACTCGAAGTTCAGGGGTGCGCCGGGCACCTACCCCCCTGGACAGGCCGGCTGCCGGGTGCGCTCCGGGCGGGCGTGGCCGGGGCCTCGTGCGGGTGCCGCGCGGAACCTTCGTGGTGTCCCCCTCCGCGCGCACCGCGCTCCGGCGCTCGGCCCGGATCGACGCCGCGGCCGGAGCTTTGCGAGAGTGCGCCCATGGCCCTCTCCCGCGTCTCGACGGTCCTCCTCCTGATCGCGCTCGCCGCCGCGCCCGGGTGCCGCACGCACCTGAGCCCGGAGGATGCGCGCCAGCTCTCCGGCGCCCCGGCCATCGGGTACACGCTCCTGAAGGAGAAGCCGGGCCGGATGGACATCCTGCTCCCCCGGGGAGCTTCGATGGAGACGATGCTCGAGTCGTTCACTGCGGCGGCCATCACGGCAGGCGACTTCGTGCGCTCCTCCGAGCTGCCCGCGGCGGAAGCAGAGGACTGGTACCGCCCGGCGGCGCCGCCCGAGAAGGGACCGCTGTTCGACCCGGCCAACGTGCTCGCCGCGAGCCTGCTGCGCCGGATGGTCGCGCAGCATCTCGCGCAGCCGGCCCCTCCCGCGTGCACCGGGGCTCAGCCCTGCACGGGCGCGACACTGGTGCTCGAAGCGGGACTCGGGGAGATCCGCACCGCGCTCGGCGGGCAGCCCCTGCGGATCGCGCTCAAGGGCCTGGAGGGCGAGGCGCGGCTGAAGACTCCCGAGGGGCGCACCGTGTGGAACGCCCGCTGCGAGGTGAAGTCGGTGCAGCTCCCGCCCGTGCGCATCGAGTCGCGTACGCACGCCACCCAGCTGCTCTACGACGCCGCGGCGCAGCAGTGCGGCCAGCAGCTCTTCGAGCAGCTGCGCGCGGCGCTGTCGGAGCCGTGAGCGGGTGAGGGGACGACGGGTGCACGTGGACAGCGAGGCGGGAGCGCGCGGGCGGCTGCCGCGCACGGTGGTGGTGCTCGGACTGGTGAGCCTGCTCACCGACCTGAGCAGCGAGATGATCTTCCCGCTGCTGCCCGCCTTCCTCGCGCTGCGCCTGCCCGGCGCGGCGCCCCTGCTGCTCGGGGCGATGGAGGGGCTCGCGGACCTGGTGGCCGCGGTGCTCAAGTACCAGTCCGGGAAGTGGGCGGACCGCAGCCGGCGCCTCAAGCCGCTGGTGCTCGCCGGCTACGGCGCTTCGTCGCTCGCGCGCCCGCTGATGGCCTTCGTCACCGCGCCCTGGCAGCCGCTGCTCATCCGCTCGCTGGACCGCGTGGGCAAGGGCGTGCGCTCCAGCCCCCGCGACGCGCTCATCGCCCACGCCGTCCCTGCGCCGCTTCGCGGGCGCGCCTTCGGCTTCCACCGCGGCATGGACCACGCGGGCGCGGCGCTGGGCGCGCTCGCCGCGATGGGCCTGCTCGCGCTGGGGCTGCAGGTGGAGCGCATCTTCCTCCTCTCGGCGGTGCCCGGGGCGCTGGGGGTGCTCGCGATCGGCCTCGCGCGCGAGCCCGAGCGCGCGCCCGCGGCGCCCTCCGGCACGCCCGCGGTGCCCGTGCCGCGGCGCCTCGGCTGGTTCCTCGGGCCGGTGGCGCTCTTCGGCCTCGCGAACGCGACGGACGCCTTCCTCCTGCTCAAGCTGAGCGAGGAAGGGGCGCCCGCCACGCTCCTGCCGCTCGCGTGGCTGCTCTTGCACGTGGTGAAGGCCGCCGTCTCCTACCCGGCGGGGCGGCTCGCGGACCGGCTGGGGCCCGCGCGGCTCGTGGTGGCGGGCTGGACCCTCTACGCCCTGAGCTACCTCGCGCTCGCGGCGGTGCGCGGCGTGGGCGCCACGCTCGCGGTGATGGCGGTGTACGGGCTGTACCACGCGCTCGCGGAGGGCGCGGAGAAGAGCCTGCTCACGGCGCTGGTGCCGGCCGAGGCGCGGGGCCGTGCCTTCGGCCTCTACAACGGGCTCGCGGGCGTCACGGCGCTGGGCGCGGGGCTGCTCTTCGGCGGGCAGTGGACGCGCCTGGGCAGCGGCGGGGCCTTCGCCGCGGCGGCCGGGCTCGCCGGTGCCGCGGCGCTCGGGCTCGCGCTGCTGCTGCCGCGCGCCTGGCCCCCGGGCCGCTAGAAGCCCACGCCGAGCGTGAGGCTGGCGAGGTAGCGGCCCGTCTCCGCGCTGGTCAGGTCCGCCTCGCTGGTGCCCTCGGGCAGGCCGGTGGACACGCCGCGCGCGAACTCCTGGCTGAAGAGGAAGTTGTAGGTGCCGCGCAGGTCGGCGCTGAACCTGCCCGCGGTGGTGCGAACGCCGAGGCCCACGGGCACGTCGCCCACCGTGTCGTCGTGGAAGCGCGCGCTGGTGGCGCGGACGTTGTAGTGGCTGAAGCCGATGCCCCCGAGCAGGTAGGGCTGCACGGGCGTGGGCACGCCGAGGGTGAGGTCCGCGTGTCCGCCGTTGCGCACGATGTCCGCGCCGTTGTGCACCTCCCCCGGCCGCGGGTTGCGGAGCTCGTTGAGCGAGCCGCTGTAGCCCGCCTCGAGGCCCAGGAAGGGCAAGGGCTGGAAGGCCACGGTCGCTGCCGCGGCCGGGCCGGGGCTGATCTCCGGCGCGAGCCGGCTGGTGTAGCCGTCCAGGCCACCGCCGAGCGTCACCATCAGCTGCGGCACGGGGGACTTCCGCTCGACGTGGTACGTCACGGTGGACGTGGAGGTCTCCACGCCCGCGCCGCCGGTGCCCGGCGCCGGCGTGCTCGGCGGCGTCACCTCGCCCTGCGCGCTCCCCGCGGGCGGAGGAGGCGGCGCGGGAGGCGGGCTCTCCTGCGTGCCGGCCGTGCCGGCCCCGCCCGTGGCCGTGCCTTGACTGCCCGCGGTGCCCGTCCCTGCCGAGCTCTGCGGCTCGAGGCAGGGAGGCGGGGTCGCCCCCGCCTTCGTGTTGCCCTGCGTCTGCTCGGACGCCGGGGTCCCTGCATGCGCAGCCCCGGCACCGAGGAGCGCTGCCACCAGCCCACTCGTGAGCATCGTCTTCATTGCGTCGTCCTCCGCGAAAACCCGGAGGTGGACTTCTGTACTCGGCCAGAGCGCAGCAATGCACCAACGTGCAGGCGGGGCACCTGCCCTGGGCGCCCCGGCACGGTCCGGGGGCGTGCGGGCCGGCCCCTGCAGCCGGGTGGGGCACCGCGCCCCGCGGACAATGTGCCCCGTCTCGGCCGGGGCCCGTCCGCCCGGCGTGGGAGCAGGCGCCGCCCGCGCGTAAACCGGCGCGATGCCGGGTGTGGCCCGCGCGCGCGAGGGTCCGGCACGCGCGAAGCAAGGGCATGCGGGTGACACGAGCAGAAGGAGAGCACGCATGCGAACCATGTTCATGGGAGTGACCGCAGGACTGCTTCTCGGGACGGCGGGCGTGGGGACCGCGCTCGCGCAGAGCACGACCTCGAGCACGAGCACGACGCAGCACAAGCAGAAGCACGAGGCCTCGGAGACGAAGGAGCAGGAGCGCGCCGAAGGTCACGAGCACCACGCCGCCAACGAGCACAACGAGCACCACGTCATGGGGAAGATCACCTCCATCAAGGGTGACACGGTCACCGTGCAGGGCCACGACGGCGCCGTCGCGCTCAAGGTGGGGAAGGACACGCACTTCAGGGACGTGAAGAAGGGCCACACGGCCGAGCAGACGCTGAACAACGACTTCCGCGAGGGCCAGGAGGTGCGCGCGAGCTACCGCGTGGAGGGCAGCACCAACATGGCCCGCATGCTGGCGCCGGAGCAGAGCCCGTCGCACTCCAGCAGCACGAAGGCCGAGAAGCCCGCCTCCACGAAGTAGTGCCCGGCCGCACGCAGGCCCCGGGCGCGCGCCTCCTCGGACTGCCGCCGGTCGAGCCTCCCGTGCCCCTTCGGCCGATGCGGCTCCCCGGCGCAGCCCCCAACTTTCCCGCAGGCGCGTGACACCTCACCGGGCCGGAGGCCGAGCGCGCGCCCCTCGAAGAGGAGACCCCGCATGAGAAAGCACATCGGAAGCTGGCTGGTCGCAGGCGCACTGCTGGTGGGCGGCCCCGGGCTCGCGCAGAGCAGCGCGGACGCAGGCACCGCCAGCGCAGGCACCGACGCCCTCACCACCGCGAAGCAGCTCATCGGCCAGGACGAGAGCGGCCTGCTGCAGCGCCTGCACCAGGCGAACAAGATGGAGGTCGAGCTGGGCCAGCTCGCCCAGCAGAAGGCGACCGACAGCGACGTGAAGCAGTATGGGCAGATGATGGTCACCGACCACCAGGCGCTCGACCAGCAGCTGAAGGCCTACGCCCAGAAGAAGGGCGTCACGCTCTCCGAGGACGAGCCGAGCGCGGCCAACGACACCGAGAAGGCGGTGATGGAGGCCGAGAAGGCGAGCAAGGCGAAGCTTCAGGCGCTGCAGGGCCCGAGCTTCCAGTACGCCTACGTCGCGGACATGGTCGAGGACCACGACATGGACATCTCCAAGGTCGCCGCGGCGATGGAGCAGTTCAAGAGCAACGCGGAGCTGGTGAAGATGCTCGAGGCGACGGCCCCCAAGCTCACCGAGCACCGCGAGCGCGCCTACACGCTGCTCGGCCGCCACAAGGCGAAGGCGCACATGGCGAGCAGCGGCAAGAAGTGAGGCCCCGCGCGCAGCTGCAACCGGGTTGCAGCTGCGCGCCACCGCCCCAGCCCCACGGGCTCGAGCGGCCGCGAGCGCGCCCTTGGTAGCTCAGGACCTCGTGCTTCGCCGGAATGCGCCGGGAGGCATGCCCATGTGCCGGCGGAACGCGCGGTTGAATGCGAACTCGGAGTCGTAGCCCACGCGCGCCGCGACTGCCGCGAGCCCTTCGTCCCCCCGACGCAGGTGCGCGGCGGCCTCCTGCATGCGCAGCTGCGTGAGGTACGCGTGCGGCGCCATCCCGAGCTCGGCCGCGAAGCGCCGCGCGAGCGTGGCCCGGGAGGTCCCCGAGCGGCGCGCCAGCTCCTCCACGCTCCAGTCCCGCCCGGGCTCGGCGTGCATCCAGCCCAACGCGCTCGCGAGGCTCCGGTCCCCGAGCGCCCCCAGCCACCCCGCCCCGCCCACCGGCTGCGCGTCCGCCCACGCGCGCAGCACCTGCACCAGCAGCACGTCGAGCAGCCGGGACGCGACCACCGTCGCGCCGCGCTCGGCGCGCTCGTACTCCTGCTCCAGCAGCGCCACCGTGGGCCCCATGGCGCGCACCGCCTCGGAGTCCCCGCGCAGGTGCACGCGCTCGGGCAGCAGGCGCATCACCGGGTGCACCCCGGGCTCCTCGAAGGCGAAGTGGCCGCAGAGGAAGCGCGACTCCGCACCGCTGCCGCCCAGCGCGTGCACGGGCGCGTCACCGCGCTCGGCCAGCCACTGCTCCAGGGGCAGCTTCGGGGTGCGCGGAGAGTCGGCCACGGCATGCCCCTCTCCCCGGGGCAGCAGCACGACGTCTCCGGTCCCCAGCGCGATGACCTCCCGCCCCTGCACCAGGCACCCGCGTCCCGCGGTGACGAGGTGCAGGGTGGCCACGGCCGTGGGCGGGAAGCGCAGCCCCCAGGGCGCACGCGCCACGGTGCGGCAGTAGAGCTGCCCTCGCAGCCGGGTGCGCTCGAGGAGCTGGCCGAGGAGGTCGGGAGTGGGGGCGCCATCCATGTCCCCACGCTAGCAACGGCCCGCCCGCCGCGCCTGGGCATTGAGCGTTTCGAGCAAATGATTGAGCCGGACACGAATGGTCATCCGAGCCCACGAAGGTCACATTCCATCTCGTTCAGCGCGACACCCCGCGCTCGGAGGCCCCATGGAGACGAACCGCTCCGCCTTGTCCTGGAAGCTCACCTCGCCCACCGCCCTGCTGACGCTGCTGCTGGGTGGCTTCATGCTGTTCCTCAGCGTCAACACCACCCTCCATCCGGTGAGCGCCGGTCAGGGCTTCGGGATTCCGTCCACGGGAGCCGACGCCCTGCCCTGGCTGAGCGTCAAGGCGGGGAGGGACCTCGGCATCGCGCTGGCCCTCTTCGGGCTGGTCTTCACGCGGCAGCGGCTCGCGGCGGGCATCTTCGTGCTCGCCACGATCGTGATGCCCGTGGTGGATGCGCTGACGGTCGTGAAGGCGGGCACCCCGCTCCTCTACGCCCTCTGCGTGCACGGCAGCGCCGCTCTCTTCGGCGTCCTCCTCGGCGCGGCGCTGCTGCGCGGCCACGGCGCCCGCGCACTGGGCCGCGTCGCAGGGTGATGCCCGTCTCGAGGGCGCCTCCCCGGAGAGCTCCGCGCACCGCCCCGTGGCGCTGCTATGCGACGGGGCGCTACGCGGACGGCGCCTTCCTGGCGATGGCGTACGGCATCGGCGCGGCAGCGGGCGCGCCCTTCCGCGGGCAGGCGCTGGACCGCGCGGCGATGCCACCTTCCTGCTGCAGCGCACCCTGCCCGAGCGCCAGCAGGTGGAGGGCTTCTCGCTCTACTACGCGGCCTTCGCCCTGGGCATGGGCGTGGGCAGCGGACTCGCGGGCGTGCTGCTCTCGCAGGGGCTGCCGCGCGGGGTGCTGCTGCTCAGCGCAGCCGTGCCGCTGCTCGCCGCCGCGCTCTCGCTGCTCGCGCGGCGCTACAACGCGCCCCAGAGCGGGTAGCTCTTGCGGTGCGCGGGGTCCTCGAAGCTCCAGTACCCCTTGGCGAGCGACCACCGGACGCTCCGCAGCTGCGCCAGGAAGCGCCGCAGGAAGTCGTCCACCGAGCTCCCGAGGAGCCGCTTCTCGTCCTCGTCACGCCCGAAGGCGATGACCTGGCCCGCGGTGCCGTGGGTGTCCGGATCGCCGTCGACGCCGAGGTGATTGCCCCCTGCGTCGTCCGTGAACGGGAGCCACCTCGCGTTGAAGTACACCGGCTTGATCATCCCCGGCGGCCGGGACGTCATCGACCCGGCGAGGGCGTCGTCCATTCCCTCTTCGGCGAGCGAGCGCCAGTTGCGCCAGTGCAGGCCGATGCCCTGCACCGAGAGGAACGTGAGACCGAAGAACACGCCGCAGGCGGCCGTGTCCTGCTGCCCGTCGTGGATGCGCAGCAGCGCCTTCAGTGGGGCGGGCAGCGCCGTGCCGAGCTCCCGCTCGAGCGCCGCGAGCCCGGCCTCTGCGGCCGGCGGGTTGAGCGCGAACAGCTGTGCTGGGCCTGCGCCGAGCAGCACCGACTCGATCTCCCGCCACGTGTCCTGCACGTCATCGCTGGGCATCCGTGCTCCCGTCAGCTGCGCGCGTCCTGGGCCTCGATGGTCCTCGCGGCCATCGGCGGCACGCCGTAGCCGTGGTCGAACGTGAACTTGCCCGTGCTGTCGATGCGGAAGTCCATCGAGGTCCAGTGCTCCGCCTGTCCCTCGGGCTTGGCGTTGCGCAGCTCGCACATCAGCTCGAAGGCGTCGAACGACAGGTCGACGTCGGACTCCTTGCCATCGAGGAAGGAGACGGAGGTGGACTGGCGCAGGACGTCGCCCTTCCAGACGTAGTACTCGAAGTGGACCTCGATGCGGTCCCAGGCGCCGTCCACGCCCGCGAGCACTTCACGGATGAATCGCTGCTGGAGCTCCACGAGGGACATCTCGACCTCCTGCACGGCTGGGTGCGGCTTCGGCACTGTGCCACAGCGGGGACCCACGTCGATTGCGTGACCCGGGCACGCCGGCGACACGGAGGGCCTCTGTGCCACAGCGCCCGCATGCGGCATCCTCCAGCCCGTGAGGCCCCCCGAGCCCCCGGCCCCGCAGCTCCTGCCCCCGCGGCTGCCGGGTGTGGAGGTGGTGCGCGTGACGCGCGACACGCGCCTGTGGTCCGGCGTCTCCACCCGCTACGGCGTGGCGGTGGTCGAGGCCGGTGCCTTCGACTTCTGGTACCGCGGCAGGGCGTGGACGCTCTCCCCCGGGCGGCTGAAGCTGAAGGAGCCGGGCGAGGTGCACCGCGACCTGCGCGTGCACGCGCCGGTGACGTGCCAGTCGCTCTCCCTCGACGTGCCGCTCGTGCAGAGGGCGGCGCGCGAGCTCGGCCTCGTCGCGCCGCCGCCGCTGCGGCCCGTGACGGACGGGCAGGGCCGGATGGAGCGGCTGGGCCACGCGCTGCACACGGCGCTGCGCGATCCCGGTGCGGACACGCTCGCCCTGCAGTCGCTGCTGACGGAGCTGCTCGCGCAACTGCTCGGCGGGGCCATAGCGGACGAAGGCCCGATGCGTGCGCGCAGGGCGGCGCTGCGCGCTCGCGACGTGCTGCACGCCTCGGTGGAGCAAGGCGCGAGCCTGGAGGCGCTGGCCACGGCGGCGGGCCTCGGGCGCTTCCACCTGCTGCGCACCTTCCGCCGCGAGTTCGGGCTGACGCCGCACGCCTACCTCACGCACCTGCGCGTGGCGCGGGCGCGCGAGCTGCTCGCGTGCGGCGTGAGCGCAGCGCGCGCGGCGCTGGACGTGGGCCTCTACGACCAGAGCCAGCTGCACCGGCACTTCGTGCGCATCGTGGGCGTGAGCCCGGGCGCCTACGCGCGCGCAGTGCGCGGCACGTCAACTTCGCCCAAGCGCGCGTAGACCCGCCCGGGCGACGCTCGCCGCGAGTGACCCGCCGGCGGGATGCCCCCGCCGTGCCGCGGCTCCGGAACGAGAGAGACTCCCGTGCTCATCACCCTGCCGCTGCTCGCGGCCCTGCTGGGCGCCGCGCCCGCCGCCAGCGCCCCCGCCCCGCAGCACTTCCGCGTCACCTGGCTGGGCCACGCCGCCTTCGAGGTGGTGTCGCCCGGCGGCACGCGCCTGCTCATCGACCCGTGGCTGAAGGAGAACCCGCGCGCGCCCGAGGCGTGGCGCGACCTCGGGCGCGTGGCGAAGGAGCCTCCCGCGGCCATCCTCCTCACGCACTCGCACGGAGACCACGCGCAGGACGTGCACGCGCTCGCGCGCCTCACGGGCGCGCCGGTGGTGGGCACGGGCGAGACGCTGCGCTGGCTCAAGGTGCCCGAGCCCCAGCAGCTCACCGTCAACGTGGGCGGCTCACTGCGCATCGGCGACGTCACCGTGCACCCGGTGCCGGCCATGCACTCGTGCGAGCCGGATGGCCGGCCCCTGGGCTACGTGCTCGTCCTGCCAGACGGACACTCGCTCTACCACACGGGCGACACCTGGCTCTTCGGGGACATGGCCCTGGTGCAGGAGCTGCTCCACCCGGACGTGGTGCTGCTCAACGTGGGCGGCGGCCCCTACGGGATGGACCCGCGCACCGCGGCGCTCGCGCTGCGCAAGTACTTCAAGCCGTCGGTGGTGGTCCCCATGCACTTCGCCACCTTCGAGCCCCTCTCCACCGAGGCCCAGGTGCGCGAGGCCTTCGCCGGCGACGCGCGCGTGCGCTACCTCGTCCCCGGCACGCCCGCCTCACTCTGAGCGCTGCACCTTGTTTCCCGGAGAGGATGGGCCCTACAGTCTTCTCCTGCTTTTCCAGGAGCGACGCGCAATGAAGACCAAGGGCACCGCCATCATTCTGGCCTTCTTCCTCGGCGGATTCGGGATCCACAAGTTCTACTTGGGCCGGACACTGGCGGGGGTGCTCTACCTCCTCTTCTTCTGGACCTTCATCCCTGCCCTGCTCGCGCTCGTCGACATCGTCGTGCTCGCGGCCATGGATCAGCAGAAGTTCGACGCGCGCTTCAACGCGGGCGTGCAGCAGACGCTGCTCGCGGGCTGAGCCGCACCGAGCGCGCGGTCCCCATGCAGGGCCGCAGCGACGCACCTTCTTACGCTTCTCCTACCGGAGCCTTCATGCCCCCCGTCCGAACCCGTGCGCTGCTCGCGCTGTGCCTTCTTGCAGCGTGCCAGCGCACGGCGCCCGAAGCGCCGCAGCAGGAGCTCCAGACGCGCGCGTCCGCGCTGCACCGTGCGAGGCAGGTCGCGAACATCTGGCCCGAGGTCGAAGGCGGAGGGCCGAGGAACGGCGGCATCTATCACCTCACGAAGCTCGGGGACGCCGCTGTGTTCGCCGCGAACGACGGTGTGACGGGCCGAGAGCTGTGGCGCACCGATGGATCCACGCTGGGCACCTTCCAGCTCGCAGACATCTGGCCTGGCGCCGAGGGCAGCAATCCGGACTCCCTGTGCCCTCTCGAGGGCCGCGTCTATTTCATCGCGCAGCAGGCCGCGGGCCCGGAGGTCTGGGACACGGACGGAACGGTGCAGGGGACGCGCCGCACCGTTGAACCGGTGGAGGGCCTGCAGCCCAGCGTCCTCGTCTGTGCGGCCGATGGCGTCTACATCATCAGTGGACCTGCCGACCGGAGCCTCCAGGAGGTCTGGCGAATCGCCCCAGGAGATACGAAGGCCATCCGTCTGACGAACTTCAGGGCAGGGGGAGCTCTGTCGCTCGTCACCTGGATCGAGCCGAAGGGCGCCATGCGGTACATCCACCGGCGCTTCGGCTGGCTGACGCCGGAAGAGCTCTGGCGTACCGACGGCACGCCTGAGGGAACAACCCTGGTGGCCGAGAGCGGCCCCGGTGTCCAGTGGCAGCCAGGAGGCACCTTCGGCTCTACCTACTACTTCTTCGCGTCCATGAGTGGCGGAGTCACCTCGCTGTGGTCCACCCAAGGCACACCGGAGACGACGGCCGTGTTCCAGCCGATGCGCACGAGCGGAAGCGGGCCGCATGACATGGGCATGGCGATTACGCCGACGGGCTTCTTCTTTCTGGGTGACACCGCCGAAGGGGAGCGCGCCCTCTGGGTGAGTGACGGGACCCAGACTGGGACGCGCATCGCCACGAGCTGGGGGGAGGATCAGGCTTCCCAGATCTATCGCCCCCGGGCGTGGGGCGAGCGCGCGGTCCTCACTGCCAAGCGGACGGGCTATTTCGCGAATATGGAGATCTGGGTCGTCGACAGGGATGGCGAAACGCACCAGGTGTCGCCCGCCAATGGAGAGGACTTCAGCGTCGTCCCCGCCTACGACGTCGACGACTTCATCAACTTCATCCCCGAGCAGGACCAGCTCCTCTTCACCGCGAAGACCCCGGAGTTGGGATGGGAGCTGTGGGCAGTCGACCCTGGCGGCACCGTGGGACATCCCGTGACGGACATCGCCGAGGGTCCCGCGGACTCCATCTACGACGGCTGGTTCAACGTCGCACGGCTGGGCGACCAGCTCCTCTTCCCCGCGAGCGACGGTGTCACCGGGATGGAGCTGTGGTCGGCCCCCTATCCGCTCGATGACGCACATGACATCGACGCCGGCTCGCCCGATGCGGGGACCGAGGATGCTGGCGTACAGGATGCCGGCGCCGTCGATCCCGAGGATGCAGGCACGTCCGACGCGGGCACGGTCGAACCCACCGATGCCGGCTCGCCCGATGCGGGCGACGTCGATGCGGGCGCCGGGACCGACGATGGCGATGAGGGCACCATCGATCCTGTGGATGCCGGCTCGCCGGATGCGGGCGATGCCGATGCTGGATCCGAGACTGGCGATGACGATGCAGGCACCCTTGATCCCGAGGATGCAGGCACGTCCGACGCGGGCACAGTGGATCCTGCCGATGCTGGGGCGCACACGCCGCCTGACGCAGGCGCCGTCGGTTCGACCGATGCCGGAACGAGCACGCCGGACGCCGGCCCGGTGAGTCCGGTGGACGCGGGAGCCACGCCCCCGCCCTTCACTCCAAGTACCCACGGCTGCGCGGCAAGCGGTGGCGAGCTGGCCGCAGCGCTCGCGGCCCTCACCGTCCCTGCACTGCGCTCCCGCCGCCGTCGCGCGCTTCGCTGAGAGCCTGAAGACCGGGGCCCGGGCCGCAGCTGCCGGGGCCCGCCGAGACGTCGATCAGCAGCGGCTCAGGGCGCGGCCGGCAGGTCGCGGCACGCGCTGCGCGGCTCGCCCGGCTCCCAGTACTCCGCCGCCGGGAGGAAGACCCGCGTGCGCATCTCGGGTAGCAGCCAGTCCGCGCCGGCGGGCGCGCTGCGGTTCACCCGGCCGATGAAGTCGTGCAGTCCCTCGCGGCCCAGCGTGCGCAGGGGTTGCTGCGGTCCATCCTCGGGGAGGCAGCCGTTGCCGAAGAAGTCCTCCCAGTGACCGAGCATCACGAAGCGCGGGCGCGTGTCGCACAGGACGGTCTCCGGGTAGCGGCCGCCGGACACCTGCTCGTAGCCCCCCACGCTGGTGATGGCGAGGTCCACCCAGTGCTCGGCCAGCAGCCCGGGCGGCATGCGCGCCATGCCGGGGCTGCTCGCCGCGTCCTGGTAGAAGACCCGGAAGGCCACGCGCCCGCCCTCGCCGAGGAAGTCCACGACGTACGCGTAGGCCTCGCCCTCGATCCAGTCCCACATGGCGCTGGTGGGGTTCTCGAGGTTCGGCTTCGTGCCGATGCCGGTGGACAGCAGCTTGAGGCCCAGCGCGTGCGGCGCGTGGTCGCTCGCGAGCGCGAGCACGCGCACCCTCCCGCCCGGCGCCACGTACGCGTCCCCGGGCGCTCCGAGGTGCGCGCTCATGTCCACGAACGCGACGCCCGCCCGCCGCGCGTGCGTGAGCAGCTTGCCCGCCGTGGGGGTGCCCAGCACGGTGGCGCCGCGCAGGTGCCCGCGCACCACGGGCTCCACGTCCAGCAGGTGGTCGTAGTGCGAGTGGCCCACGAGCACGAGGCGCACCCCGTCCAGGGTGCCGCGGGGCAGCGCCGCGAGGCACGCGTCCACCTTGGGCACGTCGGGCACGATGTTCGCGCCCAGGGCGATCGTGGGCAGGTCCGGGTTCGTGTACGAGGGCGCGAACATCACCGCCTCGCCGCCGAAGCGCACGACGCTTCCTCCCGCGCCCAGGTACGTGAGCTCCGCGTGCGGCGTGCCCGCCTGCGGCGGCGCGCAGTAGGGCTGGGGCTTCGTGCAGTCCGTGAGCCGCAGCTCGCGCCCGGGCGAGGCGCAGCCTGCGAGCCCGAGCACCGCCAGTGCACACCCCAGCCGCCGGATGGACATGCGAACGCCCCTGTCCCGTCGCGAGCCCCGGCCCGGGTGCGCCCGCGCGAGCGCTGTGCACCCTACCCTGCGCGTCCCCCCGGGGCCATCCCGGTCAGGTGGGCAGCGCGGGGCTCAGCACCTGCGTCTCGCCGAAGTGCGCGGCGAGGTGATCGATCCACGCGCGCACGGGCGGCGGCAGGCCCCGGCGGGTGGTGAACACCACGTGCACGATGCCGTCGACTGCGTGCCACGGGTGCAGCACGCGCACCAGCTGCCCGGCCTTCAGCGCCGCCGCGCAGGCGTGGTCCGGCAGCAGCGCGACGCCCGCGCCGGCCACCGCCGCATCGCGCAGCGCCCCGAAGTCGCCGCAGGCCAGGAGCGGCTCGTGCTCGAGGACGCGCTGCTGCCCCGTGGGGCCCACGAGCGCCCAACGGTCGGTGCCCTGCTGCTCCGTCGCGCTCAGCGTGGGCAGCGCCGCGAGCTGCTCCACCTCGCTCAGCGGCTCGCGCGCGTTCACGAAGGCGGGGCTCGCGACGAGGATGCGGCGGCTCGTGCCCAGCGTGCGCAGCGTGAGGGCGGCATCGCTGTCCAGCTCGGCGCGTACGCGCAGCGCCACGTCGATGCGCTCGTCGATGAGGTCCACGCGCCGGTTGGTGGCCACCACGTGCAGGCGCACGCGCGGGTGGCGCGAGAGGAAGCCCGCGATGAGCGGCGCGAGCGGCTCCATCAGCCCGAGGGGAGACGAGAAGCGCACGAGCCCGTGGGGCTCGCCCTGCGTCTCCTGCACCAGCGCCTCGGCGCGCTCGACCTCCGCCATCGCGACCCGGCACTGCGCGTAGAAGGCGCGGCCCACCTCCGTCACCTGGAAGCGCCGCGACGAGCGCTCGATGAGCCGCACTCCCAGCCGCGCCTCGAGCGAGGCCACGCGCCGGCTCAGCTTGCTCTTGGGCTCGCGCAGCGCCCGCCCCGCGGCGGCGAAGCCTCCGTGGGCCACCACCTCGGTGAAGAAGAGCAGGTCGTTCAGGTCCCGCATGCGCGTGCCTCCAGCGTTCCAAATCCGGAACGCTGGGTCCCATTCACACCACGTTTCGCCTCCAGCGTTCCAGCCGTACATCCATCGGGCAGCGGCGAGCACCTCGCCGCCACCCACCGGAGAAACACCATGGCAACGCAGCAGGGCAGCAAGCTTCAGGGAAAGGTCGCAGTCGTGACGGGCGGCACCACGGGTATCGGGCTCGCCACCGCGCGGCGCTTCACGATGGAGGGCGCCAAGGTGGTCCTCATGGGCCGGCGCCAGGACGCGCTCGATGCAGCGCTCAAGGAGCTCGGGCCCAGCGCGAGCGGCGTGCGCGGGGACGTGGCCAGGCTGGAGGACCTCGACCGCCTCTACGACGCGGTGCAGAAGCGCCACGGGCCCATCGACATCCTCTTCGCGAATGCAGGCGGGGGTGAGTTCATGCCGCTCGGCGCCATCACCGAGGCGCACTTCGACAAGACCTTCGCGACGAACGTGAAGGGCACGCTGTTCACGGTGCAGAAGGCGCTGCCGCTGCTGCGCGACGGGGCGTCGGTCATCCTCACCGGCTCGACCGCAGGCTCCAGCGGGACGCCCGCCTTCAGCGTGTACGCGGCGTCGAAGGCGGCCGTGCGCGCCTTCGCCCGCAACTGGATCCTCGACCTCAAGGACCGGCGCATCCGGGTCAACACGCTGAGCCCCGGCCCCACGCGCACCCCGGGCGTGGACGGCCTCGCCCCGGAGGCCGAGCAGTCGCAGCAGCTCTACGCCGCCCTGGCGAGCCAGGTGCCGCTCGGACGCGTGGCCGACCCCGACGAGATCGCCAAGGCGGCCGTCTTCCTGGCCTCCGACGACAGCAGCTTCGTCAACGGCGCGGAGCTATTCGTCGACGGCGGCATCGCACAGGTGTGAGCCGCTGCCCTCAGCCCTCTTTCCGGGAGACGCACATGAGCCAAGACGAGACCCGACGCATTGCACAGGAGTTCCTCGCCCGGCTGGGGTCCGGGGCCGAGCCCGAGGCCATCGCCGCGCTGTTCAGCCCGGACGTGGACTTCCACATCCCCGGCGACGTGGGCGCGCTGCCATGGATCGGCCGTGCGAGCGGCCGCAGCGCGGTGGTGCGCTTCATCGCCGGCATGAGGGAGCTCCTCGCGCCGAAGCGCTTCGAGGTCCACGACATCTTCGTGAGCGGCAACCGCGCCATCATCCTCGGCGAGCTGGCCTCGAGCCTGAAGGCCACCGGCGGGTCCGTCGACCAGCACTACGCCATGGTGCTCACCGTCTCCGGCGGGCTGGTCACCGACTTCCTGATGCTCGAGGACAGCTTCGCGGTCTCCCGCGCGGCGCAGGTGCCGGGCCCGCCGAGCGCGCCCTGAGCCCTGCCGAAGTGGCCCGGTGGGGTTCGTGCCAAGTGGCCCCGTTGCGGCCCCGGGCTCCACGCTATCTCCCTCCTGTCGCGCAGGAGCACTCGCGCGGCAGGAGGAGTGAGCCGTGCGAAACGGGGGCATCGGGTTCATCGTCGCGATCGCGGTCCTACTCTCGGCGCCTGCCGGGGCCGCCTCGAAGTCCTCGGACTTCGACTTCGCGGACGGCGTGTGGAAGACCCACATCCGCCGCACGCTCCACCCCTTCGATGCGGGCTCGGAGGTGGTCGAGCTGACGGGCACGAAGTCGATGCGCCGCGTCTGGGACGGGGCACACGTCGAGGAGATCCAGGCCGACGGCCCCAGCGGCCGCTGGCAGGGGCTCACCCTGTTCCTCTTCGATCCCCAGACGAAGCAGTGGACCCAGACCTTCGCGAGCAGCAAGAGCGCCATGCTCACCGCCTCTGCCGCGGGCGGGTTCAAGGACGGCCAGGGCGAGCTGTACTCCACCGACACCTTCGAGGGCCGCAGCATCCTCGTGCGCAGCCTGTGGTCCGGCATCCAGCCGGACTCGCACCGCTACGAGGAGTCCTACTCCGACGACGGCGGCCGCACGTGGCACGTCGCCTTCCAGGCCACGCTCACCCGCAGCACCGAGCCGCCGCTGACGGCACCTCCCGCGCCCAAGGCGGCGCGCGCGTTCGACTTCGAGAACGCGAGGTGGAAGACGCGCATCTCGCGGCTGATGCAGCCGCTGTCCGGGAAGAAGGACTGGGCGCAGTACGACGCCACCACCGACATCCAGCCCATCTGGGGCGGGCAGGGAAACATCGTCCACATCGTGGGTGACGGCCCCCGGGGCCACCTCGAGCTCATGGGCATCCGGCTCTTCCAGCCGAGCTCGGGGCAGTGGCACCTGTGGTTCGCCCACACCCAGGGCGGCCTGGCCCTGCCCCCGCTCGTCGGCGAGGTGAAGGGAGGCCAGGCCGCGCTCTACGACCAGGAGGAGCTCGAGGGGCGGCCGGTCTGGGTGCGCATCTCGGTGAAGGCCACCGGCCCCGACACCGTCCTGAGCGAGCAGGCCTTCTCGGCGGACCACGGGAAGACGTGGGAGACGAACTTCATCAGCCGCCAGACCCGGGCTGCGGCGGACTGAGCGCCAGCTTCTGGGGCGCCACCTCCTCGACGTTGTCGTCCGGCTTCACGTCGATGAGGAGGTGGCGCGGGTCGATGCCGGCGCGGGCGGGCTCGCCCTTCACCCGCACGCGCAGCTGCTGCGCGCCAGAGTGCACGTGGTGCCGCTCGAGGGAGAGCGGCTCCCCCTGCTCGCCGTCCTTGCCGGCCGCGTACACGCCCACCTCCACGAGGTCATCCATCGGGACCTCGGTCGCTCGGCCCTCGGTGTCCACCACCTCCTTGCGTGCGAGCACGTCGAGCGTCACCCACCAGGTGCCGTCTCCGGCAGGCTCCGCCGCGGCGCGCTTCGTCTCCAGCGACCAGTAGGTGTTCTCCTCGAAGAGGTCGTGCAGCAGGCCACGCTGCGCCTCGGGGGTGACGGCCTGCAGCTCGCGGTAGAGGTCGCGCGAGGTGGGCAGGGGCGGAAGGCCTGCGCCGTAGCGCTCCACCATCCGCCGCAGCGCCGCGTTCACGCGCGCCTCGCCCACGTACTCGCGCAGCGCATACATGGCGAAGGGGCCCTTGCGGTACGCGAGGAACCAGTCGACGGCCTTGAGCAGCGGCGGGCCGGCGCGGGTGCGCGGGGAGAGGTACGCCTCGCGCATCAGGTCCATCACCCGCTCCATGTGGGCCGTACCGTGGGTCTTCTCCACCACCGAGAGCGCGGCGTACCAGGCGAGGCTCTCGCACATCAGCGGCGCGCCCTCCACCCAGGCCGGGGCCACCTGGCCGCAGAACCACTGGTGCGACACCTCGTGCGCCGCCACGGCGAACGGGAAGTCGATGCCGCGCGGGTCCTGCTCCGGGTTGAGCAGCGAGAAGCCCTCGAGGTACGAGATGTTCATCGGCCCCCCGTGCAGGCTCAGCCCGGAGCCCGGGTGCTCGATGAAGCGCAGCGCGCGGTGCGGGTAGGGGCCGAACTGGCTCGAGAGGTAGTCGAGCGAGGCCTCCATGCTCTTCAGCGTGCGCGCCACGTTGTGGGTGTGGCCGGGGTGATGGAAGACCTGGAGGGCGACGTCCTTCCAGCGCCCCTCCGCCACCGCGTAGTGGGCCGAGTAGAAGGCGTAGTCGTTGTCGATGGGCGCGTCCGCCACGTAGTGGAAGTAGCGCCGGCCCCCTTCGCTCCACGTGCGGCGCAGGACGCCCGGCGCGAGCGCCACCTGGCCCTCTTCCGTGCCCACCACGGCCTCGAAGGCGATGCGCGGACCGCCTCCCGCGCGCGCCCCCTCGTCGCTGTCGTCGAGGGCGCGTACGGCAGGGCGCGGGACGAGGCCGTACTTGCGGCGGTCGCCGGCGTTGCTGAGCTCACGGCGCCGCTGGTAGCCGAGCGCAGGCAGCAGCTGCTGCTGCACGAAGTAGGTGCCGTTCGCGGTCACGGCGGCATCCGGCCCGTCGTTCGGAAAGCCGCGCGGGGCGTAGCGCACCTCGAAGTGCAGCGGCAGGGTGTCTCCGGGCTGCAGCGGCTCGGCGAGCGCGTAGATGCGATGGCCGAGCGCCTCGTCCGAGACCTGCACCGTGGCGGGCCTGTCGAAGCGCACCGCCGTCTCCACGTCCGGCGCGGGCTCCAGGTGGAGGGTCTCGATGGGCGCCGTGCCGCGGTTGACGAGCTGGTAGGTGCCGCGCACCACCGCCTCGCGGCGCTGCGGATACAGCTCGACGCGCAGCTGCGTGCCGGTGAGCTGCGGCTGCAGCAGGTCCGCGTACTGCGCGTAGCGCCGCTCGTACTCCGCGCGCTGCGCCCGCGCTCCTGCGGACGTGCGAAAGGTGTTCAGCACGTTCGTGTTGTAGAGGATGAAGCCCCCCACGCCGAGGATGAGCGCCATGGCGAGGACGGCCGTCGCGGCGACGGGACGGCCGAAGCGCCAGCGCGCCTGCCGCAGCCGCGCCCCCTCCCTGCCGCGCACCCACAGGAGCCGCGCCGCCACGGCGAGCAGCAGCGCCCACGCCGCCCAGTAGAGCGTGAACCACAGCCACGGCCCCACCGAGGGCCCGAAGCCGCTCATGTCCGAGTAGGTCCAGCCGGGGTTCGCGCCGTAGACGAGCAGGTGGTGCTCGAGCCCCATCGACGCGCCGAAGGTGCGCAGGCCGTGCGCGAGCACCCCCAGCAGGTGGCCCAGGTACTTCGAGTCCACCAGCACGTGCACGCAGAGCGCGAGCAGGGCGAAGAGGAGCCGGTCGGCGAGCTGCAGCCCGAAGAGACCGCGCAGGTACAGCCCGGGCTCGAAGTGGGTGTAGCCCGCGCTCACCTGCACGAGGAGGCACGCCGCGAGCAGCAGCGCGTGCAGCGCGACGAGCACGAGCGCGAACCCTCCGAGCTTGCCCAGGAAGGGGACCCCGTCGGGCACCGGCGTCGCGTCGGACATCTCGCTCAGCCCCGCCTCCCGCTCGCGCCACACCAGCTCACCGGCGCACCAGAGGGTGAAGAGCGGGATGAGCAGCCAGAACAGATCCCCGGAGGTGCCGAGGAAGGCGAGCATCTGCTCCGTGGTGGGCAGCAGCGGAATACCCATGTGGTTCACCACCTCCGGGGCGAGGAGCACCACCAGCAGCGGGAGGCCGACCAGGGCATACGCGCCCCCGCCCGTCACCAGCGCGCGGAAGGAGTGCCCCGCCACTGCCGCCACCTGGCGTGCGCGGGCCGCGGCGCCGAAGCGGCCCTGCACGCGGGGGACGGCGATGGGCGCGGCGGCTCCCTGCAGCTCGGAGGTTGCGCGCGCCCGGCGCCCCCAGCGGCGCGGCGCCGTGAGCGGGTGCGCAAAGCGGAAGCGCCAGTGCGTGAGCGCGAGCAGGCCGAGCGAGACGCCCATCCACAGGAGGCGGTTGGCGAGCAGCGAGCCCTCGAGCGCAATGAGGCGCGTGTTCTTCTCGCCGCTCGTCCACGCCTTGGACAGCTCGCTCAGCACGCCGAAGCCGAGCGGGTCCAGCAGCTTTCCCAGCGCCCAGTGGCCGAGCTTGTGCGCCACGACCGCGACGCTCACCATCATCGCGACGAAGATGAGCACCCCAGCCAGGTAGCTCGCCACCGCGCGCCGGCTCAGCGCCGCGAGGGTGAAGCCGAGCGCCACCGCGAGGAAGGCGTTGGGCAGCGCGAGGAAGAAGTACGCGCCCAGGTAGGCCGCGGGCCGGAAGGGTCCGAAGCCCTCGGGCTCCAGGCCCGGCGCGAGCGTGGCGAGCAGCAGGCCCAGCGGCACGGCGAGCAGGATGAGCGCGTTGAGGAGGAAGGCGCCGAGGAAGCGGCCCCCGAGGTAGGTCCCCTTGCCCACCGGCGTGGTGAAGACGAGCGGGTGCATGCGCAGCTGCACGTCGCGCGCGGCCGCATCGCCCGAGAGCTGCGCGCTCACCAGCAGCCCCAGCAGGCTGGCGATGAGGGTGGTGAGGGCGATGGCGATGGGCGCGTTGAAGAAGAAGCCCCCGTCGCGTGCCTGCTCGAACTGCGCCTCCACCGAGGCCTGGTAGCTGATGCCCGCCAGCGCCACGAAGCACAGCCACGGAAAGACGCGGCGCGCCTGCAGGGAGAGCTCGTAGCGCACCACCTCGCGCAGGCTCATGACGCCACCTCGAACGCGGGCTGCGCCGCGCGCGCGGCGGAGTGCCCCGCCATGGTGCTGAAGTAGACGTCCTCGAGCCCCGGCTCCACGGGCTCGAAGCCGGGCGCCGGCGCGCTCTCGGCGTAGACGCGCACCACCGTGCGTCCCGCGAGCAGCTTCGTGGAGATGACGGCGTGCGCGCGCTCGAGCGCCTCCAGCTCGCTGCGCGCGACGGTGCGGCGCCAGATGCGCCCGCGCAGCGCCTCCACCGCGCGCAGGGGCTCTGCCTCCAGGAGGATCTCCCCGCGGTTGATGATCGCCATGCGGCTGCACAGCTCCGCCACGTCCTCCACGATGTGCGTGGAGAGGATGACCACGCTCTTCTCGCCGAGCCCGCTGAGCAGGTTGAGGAAGCGCACGCGCTCGGCGGGGTCCAGGCCCGCTGTGGGCTCGTCCACGATGATGAGGCGCGGGTCGCCGAGCAGCGCCACCGCCACGCCGAAGCGCTGCCGCATCCCGCCCGAGTAGCCCCCCAGCCGCTCCTTGCGCACCGCGTGCAGGTTCACCTGGTGCAGCAGCGCGTCCACCGTCTCGCGGCGCACGCGCTTGTCCGTGAGCCCCTTGAGGATGGCGAAGTGCTCGAGCAGCCGCTCCGCGCTCTCCTTCGGGTACACGCCGAACTCCTGCGGCAGGTAGCCGAGCGAGGCGCGCACCCGGTCCTTCTCGCGCAGCACGTCGATCTCTCCGAGCCGCACCGTGCCTGCGTCCGGCTCCTGCAGCGTGGCGAGCGTGCGCATCAGCGTGCTCTTGCCCGCGCCGTTGGGGCCCAGCAGCCCGTACATCCCCGCCGGGATGGTGAGCGTGACGTCCTTCAGGGCGTGCACCCCATTCGCGTAGGTCTTCGAGAGGTTGCGGATCTGCAGTTCCATCGGACGCTCCGGGTGAGAGGCGCTTCGGCGTTGGGCAAGGCGGTGGCGTCACCGTCCTCAGCGAAGGAGGACGGCGAGGTGAGGAGGCAGGCGCTGCACTACTGCGAGGGGCTCAGGCCCTGCGTCGCTCCCGGTGTCGAGACGCTGCGGCCCAGAGGAGGGCGAGGCCCGCCCCCAGCCACAGCAGGGTGGCGCGGGCCCACAGGCCCAGGTCTGGCGGCGCCCGCCACACGCCCAGCGTCTCGCCGGTGGTGAGGGTCACCTCGGTGTGGAGCGACTCGGTCCGGGCGGTGAACAGCGTGTCCAGGCCATAGCGGCCGACGGCGAAAGTCTGCAGCCCGCGCTCCACGCCGTCCGCGAGCCACCCGGCCCGCACCGCCTGGCCGATGGAGAGCAGGAGGAAGACCGCGAGCACCGCTCCGGCGAGCCAGCGCAGCGGGTGGCGCAGCCCCAGCATCAGCGCGCTCGCGACGAGGTAGGCGCCGCTCGCCGCGGTGAAGGGGACGAGCCACAGCAGCGGGCTGGGCGTCCACTGCACGCTCCCCAGCGCCGCCGGGTCCACGTCCCTCCCTCCTGCGATGGCACCCGGCAAGAGGCGCAGCGTCTCCTCCGAGAGGAGGTTGCCTCCCGAGAACAGCGTGAGCGCGAGCAGCCAGAGGAAGAGCAGCGCCACGGCCGCCATCAGCCACACCCACCCGGCGAGCACCTTGGCCAGCGCGTGCTGGCGCCGGTCCACCGGGAGCGTCCAGAGGAAGGCGGGCCCGAAGCGCGGCTCTCCGCGCCAGACGAAGAGGGGCAGCAGCAGCCCCACCATGCCCGGCACCATCGAGAGCTCGGGGTGGAAGCCGAGGGGCCCCGCGCCCCCGCGCAGCTGCGCCACGCTGAGCACTGTCGCGAGCGCGAGCAGCGCGGCGGCCACCAGCGCGGGCGCCCGCAGCACGAGCGCCACCGCGCGTACCTGCTCGCGCAGCACGGCGCGTGCGCCCGGCGCGGCGTGCACCGCCGCGGAGGAGGCAGGGGTGGAGAGGGTCGTGGACATCATCGCGAGGTCTCCTCGGGGAAGAAGGCGAGCGCGGCGTCCTCGAGCGAGAGGGGCGTCACCTCGCGCACGCGCGCTCCCGCGCTCGCGAGCCGCTCGGTCAGCGCGCGCTCCTCGCCCACCAGCGTGCACTGCAGCTCGCGGCCCGCGCTCGAGCGCCGCAGCCCGCCGGCCTGCAGGCCCTCCGGCAGCTCCCAGCGCTCCGGCACCTCCACGCGGTAGCGGCGCACCGTGCGCTGCAGCTCGTCTCGCGACTGCTGCACGACGAGCCTCCCGTCGCGCAGCACGCCCATGTGGTCCGCGAGGCTCTCCACCTCGTGCAGGTGGTGCGTGGAGACGAGCACCGTGGTCGGCGTGTCGGCGAGGTGCTCGGCCAGCAGCGCGAGCGTGCGCTTGCGCACCACCGGGTCCAGGCCGTCGGTGGGCTCGTCCAGCAGCAGCACGCGCGGCCGGTGCGCGAGCGCCAGCACCAGCTGCAGCCGGCGCGTCTCGCCCTTGGAGAGCGCGCTCACCTTGCGCTGCAGCTTCAGGCCGAAGGCCTCGCTCAGGCGCTCCGCGTACGCGGGCTCCCACGCGGGGTAGTAGGCCGCCGCGTGCTGCAGCAGCCTCGAGCAGGTCATCCAGCCGTAGGCCTGCGCGTGGTGCTCCGGCACGTAGCCCACCTGCGCGCGCACCTGCGGCCCCTGCAGCGCCGTGTCCAGGCCGAGCACCCGCGCGTGCCCCGCGTCCGGGCGCTCCAGGTTCATCAGCACCTTGAGCGTGGTGCTCTTGCCCGCGCCGTTCACGCCGACGAGCACGTACACCGCGCCCTCGGGGACGCGCAGCTCCACGCCCTCGAGCGCCGTCTCGGCCCCGTAGCGCTTGGACAGGCCGTGCGTGGTCACTGCGTCCGTCACGTCGCTCATCGCTCGCCTCCCCGCTTTGCCTCGGCGGCCGGGGGCTCGCCCTCCTCTGCTGCCACCTCGCGCAGGCTCTTCACCAGCTCCTCCAGACTCAAGCCGCTGCGCCACGCCTCGCGCAGCGCCCGCAGCGCCACCTCGCGCGCGAGCGCCCGGCGCTCCTTGCGGTCCGGCTGCGCGTCCGGGGACACGAAGGTGCCCTGCCCGCGGCGCACGTAGACGACGCCCTCGCGCTCCAGCTCCCCGTAGGCCTGGCTCACCGTGCGCGGGTTCACCACCAGCTGCGCCGCGAGCTCGCGCACCGAGGGGAGCGGGTCCTCCGCCCGCAGCGTCCCCACCACGAGCGCACGCCGCACCTCGTCCACGATCTGGAGGTAGAGCGGTCGCGCGTCGCGCGGGTCGAGGCTGATCAGCACCGAGCCTCCCGTGTGGCGGTGTTGCGCATGACTGCAACACTGCCCCAGGTCGGGGCGGGGCGCAAGGGGGGGCTGGGTGGAGGCCACGGCGCGCGTTGCGAGAGTGCACGGAGAGCCATAGCGCAGCAGGTACCGCGCCCCAGGATTGCGTTAGGCATGCGGGCGGAAGGCAGCGCCTAGGCGAATCTCTCGCGCCCTCCCGCTCGGAGGCTGGCGACGCCCTCAATTCGCGACGCGCGCGGCGTCCAGCAAGCTTTGACCTCGCTCAATCGCAGTGGCACCTTTGCGGCATTTCCCAATTAAGTATAATTTGCCGCCTCCGACGGAGGGGACAGATGAGCGAGCGGAAGCCGTTTTTGAAGCTGGGACTCCTGGCGAGTGGCCTTCGAGGGCCTGCTGTCGCTGCTGCATCCCTGCTTTTCCAGGGCACCGCGGCGGCCGGCACTCCCATCGAGCCGATCATCACTCGGGCGCGGCAGCGCACGGATGACGCGAGCCCCGGCGCCACACTTCTCGAGCAACTGGTGATGCAGCAAGGCAGCGAGGACCTCGTCATCGGAGGACACCGCTCACACTCTTCGCATCGCTCGCACTCGTCGCACTACTCGAGCAGTGGTGGCGGCTCCTACTACCCGCCGTCGCCTCCTACCTATACCCCCCAGCCCGCCTACACACCGCCGGCGCGAGCTCCTGCGCCGAGCGCGACGAATCAGGACACCATCTACCGAGTCACCCTGAACAACGGGAAGGTCTATCGCGGCACGGTGACCAAGACGGAGAACACGCTCATCATCACTACCAAGGACAAACTGGTCGAGCGGGTTCTGAAGTCTGACGTGAAGGAGATGGTCATCGAGGTCCCGCTGTGACGAACGCAGTTGCAACAGTTGAGTTTGACCGGCGCGTTTATCGACTCGAAGCGGTGAAGAAGGCCGCCTATCGACTCAGTGCTCAGTGCGTCTCGCAAATCGAATTGGGGAGTGGAGACGAGGTCTACGTCACCCTCACGCTGAAGCAGCCGGGCTCACTGGATGACCTGGTAGTGGCCTTCCGCACCGAGGTGCTCGACCAGGAGCTTCGCGAAGTCGTCGCGAAAGAGACCGAGGCCGTTCGCAACCTCATCCTCGCTCAGGCTTTTTCGAAGACCGCCCTGCTCGACCCCGTCGGGGAGTCGGGCGACTTTCGTGAGGACCCGCTCGGCATCGGCAAGCCCGACCCGCGGGCGAGGTAGTTCGAGCATGTCAGGCCTCAAAGCCGCATTTCGGCCGCGGAGCCACTTCAACGCTCGAAGTGGCAATCGGTACAGCCTGCTTCCTCTTCGCTTTCTAGCGCTCGATGACAGCCGCTACATCGTGACCAATCTGGTGGGCGAGCACCTCGTCCTTCCGAGGGAAACGGTCCATGCGCTTGTGCGGCACGAGTTGCCCATGAACTCGGCCGCCTATGCCGAGCTCAAGGCATCGCACTTCGTGGTCGACGCGGACTCTGCGGTGGCGCTGGACCTTCTGGCACTGAAGTACCGGACCAAACAGGCGTTTCTCTCGCAGTTCACAAGCCTGTTCATGTTCGTCACCACTCTGCGGTGCGAGCACTCTTGCCGCTATTGCCAGGTGTCCCGCCAGTCCGAGAGCAAGCACGAGTTCGACATGACCGTCGAGACCGCCAAGGCAGCGGTCGACTTCATGTTCAAGAGCCCCTCTCCCAGCCTCAAGGTCGAGTTTCAGGGAGGAGAGTCCCTGCTGAACTTCGAGATCGTGAAGCACATCGTGGCGCGGGTCGAAGAGAGGAACCTACAGGAGCGTCGTGCCGTCGAGTTCGTGATCGCCACCAACCTGGCGCCGCTCTCGGAAGAGCATCTTCGCTTTTGCGCGGACCACCACATCCTCATCTCGACTTCGCTCGACGGACCCGAGTCGCTGCACAACTTCAATCGACCGAAGAAGGGCAAGGACAGCTACGCGCTCGCGGTCGATGGAATTCGCCGCGCGCGCGCTGCACTTGGCAAGGACCGGGTCTCGGCACTGATGACCACCACGGAGGCGAGCTTCGAGCGTCCCAAGGAAATCGTCGACGAGTACGTAGCCCAGGGCTTCGACTCGATCTTCCTTCGCTCCATCAGTCCCTATGGCTTCGCCGTGAAGACCGGTCAGGCGTCCCGCTATCAAATGGCGGCCTGGCTCGACTTCTACAAGACCGCGCTCTCCCACATCATCGATCTGAACCTCCGCGGGGTTCCGTTTCGAGAGGAGTTCGCATCCCTGATTCTGCGCAAGATCCTGACGCCTTGGCCCACCGGCTACGTCGACCTTCAATCGCCGGCGGGCATCGGCATCAGCGCCCTCGTCTTCAACTACGACGGTGCCATCTACGCTTCGGATGAGTCGCGCATGCTCGCCGAGATGGGCGACCAGACGTTCCGCCTCGGGACACTCGGCATCGACGAGTTCGAAACGGTGATGACGAGCGACCGCCTTCTTCAGCCTCTTCTCGATTCCATGTCCGAAGGCGTCCCGATGTGCAGTGACTGCGCATTGCAGCCTTACTGCGGCGCGGACCCAGTGCACCACCACGCGACGCAAGGTAACTCCGTCGGCTTCAAGCCAACGAGCTCGTACTGTCAGAAGACGATGGGCGTGGTGCGTCACCTCATCGGCTTGCTCGAGGACGATCCAGCCGCAGCCCATGTGCTTCGAGGGTGGGTCTGATGCGGCTCCATGCTCGAGTAGCGAAGTGGGAAGGCGAGCCCGCGGTGCTACGCGTCGCGAGCACGCACAATGGTCCTGGGCCGACCTCTGCTTTGATTGAGGAGGACCCTACCGTAGGCGAAGACGCAAAACGGTTGCGCCTGCCGGATGGACCTTCCGTCGCGCTGCCGGAGGAGCTGAGCTACCTGAGGGAGGGCGACGTCGTTCGCGTCGTTCCGTACGCTGGCGAGTTCAACGTCCTTTATCGCCGCGCATCACCCCACAACTCGATGCTGCTCACCGAGCGCTGCAACAGTTTCTGCGTCATGTGCAGCCAACCTCCGAAGGAAGCAAATGACGGCTTCCTCGCGGACGTCTGGCTCCAAGCCATTCCACTCATGGCCCCCGAGACGCGCGAGCTCGGGCTGAGTGGCGGAGAGCCTGCACTGCTCGGCGACCGGTTCATCGAGTTGCTTCGCGCGTGCAAGTCGCACCTACCGTCGACGGCGCTTCACGTCCTCTCGAACGGGCGCCTCTTTAACTACCTCTCCCTCGCGAAGCAGGTCGCCAATGTCGCCTGTGCCGATCTCATGATCGGCATCCCGCTCTACAGCGACCTTCCGGCCGGTCATGACTTCGTCGTTCAGGCGAGGGGTGCCTTCGAGCAGACCCTGCGCGGGATCATGAATCTCAAGCGATGCGGCGTGAAGGTCGAGCTCCGAGTGGTCCTGCACAAAGAGACAATCGATCGCCTACCTCGCTTGGCGCGCTTCATCTCGCGCAACCTTGCCTTCGTGGACCATGTGGCGCTGATGGGGCTCGAGTTGATGGGGTTCGCCCGGGGCAACCTCGAGGCGCTTTGGGTCGATCCGGCGGATTACCAGGCGCAGCTTCGGGCGGCAGTTGAAGAGCTCGTGAGGGGACGGCTGCAAGTCTCGATCTACAACCACCCACTCTGCGTCCTCGACCGATCGCTGTGGGCCTATGCGCGCAAGAGCATCTCCGATTGGAAGAACGAGTACCTTCCCAGCTGTGTGGCCTGCACCGAGCGCGAGCAATGCGGCGGCCTATTCGCTTCGGCGACGCTTCGTCGAAGCGCTCACATCGCGCCTATTTTCAGAGGAGCGTCGGGATAGGAGCCGCGTCTGGCGTCCCGTACCTGCCCTCGTTCAAGGCCTCGGTCACCGACGTCCTCGCGGAGGCGCAGGTCCGCGAGCTGGAGCAGGTACTCGCCTTCGCAAGCCGCCGCTCGCCTTCGGCATCACCTGACCTTACGGTCACCTCCTGACTTCTGGCGCGTCCTGCGCCTCGCTCGTCAGCGCGGCCGAGAGCTCGGCGAGCGAGGAGAAGCGGCGGTCTGCTTCGTCGAACGACGATTGCGCGGTGAGCGGCGAGGGCAGCACCCAGCAGCGCAGGCCCGCCGCCCTGGCCGAGAGCAGGCCGCGCCGCGAGTCCTCGATGACGAGGCACTCCTCGGGCCGCGCCCCGAAGCGGGCCACCGCCGCGAGGTAGGGCTCGGGGTGCGGCTTCGACTCGGCGTAGTCCTCGCGGGTGAGCACGAAGGAGAAGAAGGACGGGAGGCCGCTCTCCCGGTGGAGGACGTCGAAGTGCGCGCGGTGGCTGCTGGTGACGATGGCCATGCGAAAGCGCGGCGACAGCGCGGTGAGCAGCTCGCGCACGCCGGGAATCACCCGGTCGCCCGTCGAGAGCAGCTCGACGTAGCGCGCGTCGCGCAGCGCCTTGAGCCGTGCGACTCCGGCGGCATCGACGCCGCGCGCCTCGGCGAGGTGCCACGCGCCGCGCGACTCCACCAGGAAGTGCTGACGGTAGAGTGCCTCCGTGAGCGTGGCCCCGACCGTGGCCATCACCTCGCGCGTCGCCTGGTAGTACAGGTGCTCGGTGTCCACGAGGACGCCGTCGTGGTCCCAGAGCAACGTGGTGATCATGCGCGCAGCGATATCACCGGCGCCGGGCAATCGGTGTAGGGTGTCGTCCCAACGCCCCGGACGGCCGGACCGGGCACGACGAGGTGCCATGTCCCCGCTCGTTCCCCTGGCCCCGAGGGCCCTACTCTTCATCGCCGCTATTGCCGCGGGCGCACTGCTGCTGCGCTCCCACGAGGCGCACTGCTGCGACCCCGCTCCCTGCCTGGAGTCTCAGGGCGAGCGGCTCACGCTCCGGCCCCTCTCGAGCCGGGTGGACGGCGTCGAGCAGCCCCTGCCGGCGACGGATGGGGGCACCCTCGCCTTCTCGGTGGCCAATGACTGGATGGAGCCCAACGAGGCGTTCGCGAGCGCGTCTCTCTACGACCCCGAGCACCCGGCCACGCCGCGCGCTCGCCTGATGCGGAGGGCGCCATGAGCGCGCTGCGCACGGCGCTTGCGGGGCTGTTGCTGGGAGCGCTCGGCGCGAGCGTCCTCCAGGCCTGCGATCCCGGCGGCTGCAGTGGACAGGGCGAGTGCCCCACGCCCCAGCTCGTCCCCTTCCTCTCGGGGACCTATCGCGGAGCGGACTCCTCTCTCTCCCTCCTGCCGGCGCCGGAGCCGGAGCTCACGCTCTCGCTCGACGAGGCCCGAGCGCGCGTCACCGAGCGCTACGCGCACGACGGGCACACCTACGAGACGCAGTACGAGGTGCTGCAGATCCGCCCGGAGAACGCCATGCACGGCGGCGTCCCCCTCGCGCCCTAAGCACGGCGGGGGCCCGAAGCGGCCGCCTCCGCGCCCCGTGAGTGAGGCCTCCTCAGGACGTGTACCGGTACAGCAGCAGACGCCCGTCGATGGCACCAGCGGCGAGCTGCTCACCGCGTGCGGCCAGCGACAGCAGCACCGTCGCGACGCCGTTGATGCGGGCGGACTCCTGCCATACGAGCGCCCCAGTCTCGGCATCTACGAGCCCCACGTCCCCGCTCGTCAGGGCATAGGCGACGTGGCCCTGCGTGCCTACGGGCGTCATCGCAGTGACGAGCGCCTCGAGCTCGCGCGTCCAGAGCACCTGCCCCGTCACTGGGTCGCAACGCTCGAGCCGGAAGGTCGCGGCACTCGGACGCGGGTCGTACACCTGGAAGGCGCGCAGCAGGGAGTCCGCGGGGCCCCAGCACGCGGCGGCATTCATCGCGTGGCGCGGCAGCCCGTCCCACGCCATGAGCGCCTGCACCGTCCCATCGCGGCCGATGCGACACAGGCGCTTGCCCTGGTGGGACGACGGTGGTGTGCCGCGCAGGAAGCACAGGCCCTCTCCCCCGTCGAGCCGCACGAAGTGGTTGAAGAGGTCGTAGTGGCCGAGGTCCCCCCGCAGCAACTCCGTCCCGTCGGTCGCGAGGACGAGGTCCTCGCGGGGCCTGCGCCGCATGAGGTCACCTGTGTCCCGGCACAGCAGGCGTCCGGCCGCGTCCGCTCCGAGGGCCACGGTGTGCGGAAAGTCGCGCACGTGCACCAGCTCCCGGTCCTGCAGACGGTGCAGGGACGAGCGGTCGGGCGCGGCAAAAGGGTCGGTAGCGCGGTGCACGACGTGGACGACGAGGTGGTCAGAGACGCGCGCGAGCTGCACCCCGTGCCCTGCGCCCGTGAAGCACTCCAGGCGCGTTCCTCCCGCCTCCCACAGCTCGGCGAGGCAGCCGTCGTGGACGGCCGCGAGCCGCCCCTCGGGCGTCCAGGAGAGGTCCCACACCCGCGTGCGCGCCTCCAGGCCTCGTGAAGCGCAGAAGGCCCTCGCTGCCTCGGCGCGCTGGAGGTCTGCCGTCGGGGCGGGCGCCTCGAAGCCGAGCGTCGCAGGCAGTCGCGGGGTGAGGCCGGCAAGGCGCGGGTCGGGCCCTGTGAAGCCGGCAGCGGCGGCGCTGCGCAGGTCCGTGAGGACGGTGCCCAGGTAGGTGTCGAAGGCGTCTCCCTCGAACTCCTCCTCGTGCACGGGCCGAAGGAGGACGGCCAGGCGCTCGCCATCGACGAAGCGGAGCCGCACCACCTCGCGCGACCCTGCGAGCAGGTTGGAGCACTCGCCCGTCTCCCAGTTCCATAGCAACAGCTCCCCCTCGAAGAGGTAGCCGCCGTCGTAACGCCCCGTCCCAATGGCAAGGATGGGCCGCGTCGGATGGAAGGCCACATCGTTGATGGGGAAGCGCACCGTATCGAGGACCGCGACGCGCACGCGCAGCGAACCATCGTAGAGGCTGATGCGGTGTCGCAGGCGGTGACCCTCGTAGGTGGCCCGCCCGGGCCAGTACAGGAGCGGGAAGTCTGAGGCGAGGGCGACCCACTCCCCGCCGGGATGGGGGAAGACGCCCGAGGGCTTGCCGAGGTCGGCGAGGTGTCCCGGCGTCAGGTGTGATTCGAGCTCGAGCCTGGACATGCACGGGGGAGTATAGGACCAGCAGTCCCGGCTCCGTCGTCCTGAGAGCGGAGAAGGAACAGCCCGGCCTAGACGCTGCGTCTCGATGTCACGGAGCCCCCGGAGATCCATGACAAGGTGGCGCAGCGTCCCGCGCGCGCTCACCGAAGCACTCGACAGGGACGCACGGCATGCGGCTTGAACACACGAGCGCCATGCACCTCCGCCGTCCCATCGGCCACACGCTTCGCCGCCTCTCGAAGGTCCTGCTCGTCGCGAGTGCGTGGCTGCTGCTCGTGCTGACCGGACTCTTCATCCTCGGTCTGGGCGTCTCGGTCTTCCTCGGACTTCGCGACTATGAGCAGGTCGACCGCGCGGAGCTCGACATCCACAACATCGCCGGTGCCCTGAAACTCTCCTACGCGAAGCAGGGCCGCTACCCGTCGACTGCGGAAGGACTTCAGGCCCTCGTCGCGCAGGGCTCCATCGAGAGCATTCCGCTCGATCCCTGGAACCATCCCTATCGCTACGAGCTGCGCGACGGGCGCCCCGAGGTGCTCTCCCTCGGGGCGGATGGACGGCCGGGCGGCAGCGGCCGGGACGAAGACATCCGCCTCAGCGACCTGCGGCGCCCACCCGCGGATGCGGGGACTTGATCGACATCCCTCACCCTGGCCCTCTCCCAGAGGGAGAGGGGACCGCTACCCCTCGCCCTCCGCGAGCCCCTCGTCCCCCGCGTGCTTCACGTCCCGGGGGCAGTGCTCCATGGGCACCACGCGGGCGAGGCCCTTCTTGCGCCGCTGCATCAGCAGCAGGAACGCGGGGAAGCCGAGCAGGATGATGAGCAGGTTCACCGCGAAGCCGAGGATGGCGAGCTCGCCCACCGAGTTGAGGCCCGGATGGTGCGCGAGGATGAGCGCGCCGAAGCCCACCGCGCTGGTGAGCAGGCCGCCCACGATGGCGCGCCCCGTCTCGCCATACACCGCGGGGAAGTCCCCGGTGTCCTCCTCCGTCAGCCGGCTCACCAGGTGCACGCCCGCGTCCACCGTGGTGCCGATGAGCACCGGGATGACCACGATGTTCAGGTAGTTGAAGGGCATGTCCAGCAGCGCCATCAGCCCCACCAGGGCGAGGATGGAGAGCAGCGTGGGCATGAGGCAGAAGAGCGCCGTCTGCAGCCGGCCCATGGTCAGCCACATCGCGAGCAGCACGCTGAGCAGCGCAGCGAGCAGCACCGCCGGCGCCTCGCTCGTCACCATGTGCAGGATGTCCGCGAGCACGAAGGCCTCGCCGGCGGCCGAGATGCGGCTGCCGTCCGAGAGCTCGAGCCCGCGCACCTCGTGGGCGAACTTCTGCACCCCCGCGCCGTCCGAGAGGCTCACCCGCGCGAACACCAGCACGAAGCCGGAGGCCTCGCCCCCGGAGCCCTCGAACTGGCGGCGAACGCTCGCCGGGATGTCCGCGCGCGTGAAGGGCTCGGCCCCGGTGCTGCGCAGCGCCTGCTCGTAGCTGCGGCGCGCCGCGGGGTCCAGCGTGGCCGGGTCCACCTTCTGCAGCTGCGCGCGGATGCGCTGGAGGATCTGCTGCTTCTCCTGCTGCCCCTGCGGCACCAGGTCCTCGAGCGCCGCCACGAAGTCGATGGCCGAGTCCTTGCCCTGCTGGCGCTTGCGCTCCTGCAGCCGCGCCACCACCTCGCGCTCCTGCTTCGGCGTGTCGGTGAGCACGATGACCGGCGTCTGCGAGTAGCCGAGGATGGGGTCGACCTTCTTGTCGAGCTTCACCGACTCCAGGCTCACGTCGTCCAGCGCGCTGAAGTCGTAGTTGAAGCGCACCTTGGCCGCCGCCACCCCGAGCCCCAGCACGAGCAGCCCCATCACCAGCGTCACCGGGCGGTAGAGGCGCGGCAGCCAGCGGGCGATCTCGGAATTCGCCCCCTCGTGCCCGCGCCCTCCCCGCGGCTTCCAGCCTGCGCGCGCGGCGAGCCCCAGCAGCGCCGGCAGGATGAGCACGTAGGCGGCGACCGCGACGACCATGCCCACCGCGGCGATGACGCCGAACTCGCGGAACGCCTTGAACTCGCTGATGGCGAGGCTGAGGAAGGTGAGCGCCGCCACCATCGCGCTGATGAGCGCGCTGAAGCCGGTGTGCTGGAAGGCCTCGCGCGTCGCGTCCTCCGCGAGGATGCCCTCGGTGCGCAGCGCCGTGTAGCGCCCGTACAGGTGGATGCCGTGCTCCACCCCGAGCCCGCCGAGGATGGCGCCGAGGAAGCCCGTGAGCAGGTTCACCTGCCCGTACGCCACCCCCACGAAGCCGTAGGTCCACGCGAGCGCCGCACCCACCGGCACCAGCGTGAAGAGCACCGCGAGCGCGCTGCGGAAGTGGAAGCAGAGGTAGAGCAGCAGCAGCACCGACGCGATGGTCGAGGCGCGCGCCAGGTCCCCGGTGATCTCCTTCTGCTGGTCCACCTTCTTCTTGTAGGTGCCGGTGATGGCAGTGCTGAAGCCGGGCCCGTACTTCGACAGGTCCTGCGCCTTCAGGAACGCGTCCACCTTGGTGACCACCTGCTTCGCGTAGCCCAGGTCCGCCGAGGTCCCCTTCGGCTTCACCAGCAGCACGATGACCCTGTTCTCGCGGTCCAGGTAGTAGGTCTCGCCCTTGCCGCTGAGCCGGCTCTGCGCGCTGCCGCCGTACTTCTGCTGGATGTCGGTGAAGTCGAGCGGGGGCGCGGGCTCGTCGTCCAGCTGCACGAAGAGCGGGTTGCGCGCGAGCAGCTCGTAGTGGATGCGGTCGTCGATGCGCGTCTCGACGGCCTTCAGGTCCTCGGGCTCGAGGTAGTAGAGCGCGCGGTCGGCGAAGAAGCCGCTCGCCCGCTTGTAGTCCACGAAGCGCACGTCCGGCAGGGCCGCGAGCCTGGGCGCCAGGTCCTCCGCGAACTGCTGCAGCTGCTCGGGCGCCGCGCCCTGCCCCACCACCACCACGTAGCCCATGCCGCCGAAGCGCTGGCGCAGCTTGTCGATGTCCTGCACCGACTCGAAGGAGCGCGGCAGCAGGCTCACCAGGTCCGCGTTGAGGGTGAGGTGGCGCGCGCCGAAGACCCCCAGGCCCGTGAGCAGCGCCGCGATGGCGAGCGCGAGGAAGGGGTGGCGGTGGAAGCGCGCCGCCACGCCGCCCATGCCGAGCTCGAGGCGCTGGGGCAGGTTCTTCAGGGACATAGGAGATTCACTCGGAGGTGTGGGAGCGCAGCGCACCTGCGCCACGCCAGAGGGGACTGGCTTTCGCTCAGAGGCCCCACCGGGCCGCAGGTTGCGCCAGCAACAGCGCCCTCCCTCGCCTATTTCGCCGCGCTTCTCAACCTATGGGCCGCCCAGCAGGCCTCCGAGCAGCCGCCCGCCTCCAGGCCACCGCACGACGCCCTCGGCCCGCCTCGCAGGCGCACCTCGGGCCTCGCGGGCCGGGGCTGCGTGCGCGCCCCGGCCCGCCGGCAGACTAGCGGTAGAGGTTCTCGGGGCTGGGCACCACGATGTTGAAGGAGTACCCCGAGGCGCCGGCCGAGACCGTGGACGTGGTCTGCCCCGCCGCTCCGCCGTTGCCACCGCAGGCCCCACCGCCGCCGCCCGGGTTGATGGTCGCGCTGGCGCCCGCGTTGGCGCCGGCCGCGCCGCCGCTCACCTGGATGGAGCCCGTGACGGACGGCGTGGCCGAGGCGAGCAGCGCCACGATGCCGCCGCCACCGCCGCCGCCGCCGCCCTCGGCGTTGCCGCCGTTGCCGTCGAAGCCGGACGCACCCGCGCCGCCGTTGGCCTGGATGGTCCCCGCCACGGTGACGGTGCCCTTGGCGAGCAGGGCCACCACGCCGCCGCCACCGCCGCCGCCGCCCGTGATGCCCAGCCCCGCGGTGTTCAGGTTCACCGAAGCGCGGCCGTTCGCGTTGATGATGGCGCCGGAGGCGACGGTGATGTTGCCCCGGGCCAGGAGCGTGAACGCGCCGCCCCCCTCTGAGCCGGTGACGTTGTTGGTGGGCCGGGCGCCCGCACCGCCGCCGAGGAGGCCGGCCACGAACGCGCGGCTGGCCTGGATCGTTCCCAACCCGACGCCGCCCACGGGAGTGCTCGCCGCGGAGAGCGCGACGCCTGCGAGCGGCCGCGCCGTGCCGTTGTCCTGCGCGCCCGGCGCCACGACGATGCTGCCCGTCCCCGTGACGTTCACGTTACCGGTGGCGCGCAGCACGGTCCCGCTCGGCACGACGAGGGTGCTGGAGATGGTGATGTCCGTGTACTGCATGTTGAGCCCACCCGGCAGGGTGTTGACTCCCGCGGGCGTGGTCAGGTCCAGCGGACTGCTCACCGTCAGCGCCCCGGACGAGCCGTCGCCGAAGATGCCCAACGTGCCGGCCGGACCCTGCGGACCCGTCGCACCGGTGGCGCCGGTCGCGCCCGTCGCGCCGGTGGCGCCCGTCGCACCCGTCGCGCCGACCGGGCCCTGAGGACCTTGCGCGCCCGTCGCGCCCGCGGGGCCTTGCGCGCCCGTCGCGCCCGTGGCGCCGGCGGGGCCCTGAGCGCCCTGCACTCCTTGGGGGCCCTGCGCGCCGTTGCACACGTAGCGCGTGTGCGCCGCGATCACCTCACCTGCGTCCAGCGTGCCGTTTCCGTTGCCGTCCAGGCCACTCTGCAGCTTCACGCCGCCCGTGGCGCAGTTGGGGCCTGGGGCCTCGGCCGTGGTGGAGAACGCCGCATTGAGGCCGCTTGCACCCGTGGCGCCCGTCGCGCCGGTAGCACCCGTGGCACCCTGCGGACCCTGCGCGCCGTTGCACACGAAGCGGGTGGCCGCGAGGTCGAGCTCGCCGGTATCGAGCGTGCCGTTGCCGTTGAAGTCGAGACCGAACTCGAGCTTCACGCCGCCGGTGGCGCAGTTCGCGCCAGGCGCCTCGGGCGAGGTGCGCGCGAGCGTGGACGTGCCGTCACTCCCGCGAGCGCCCGTGGCACCGGTAGCGCCCGTGGCACCGGTAGCGCCCGTGGCTCCCTGCGGGCCCTGGGCGCCGGTCGCGCCCGTTGCGCCGGTCGCGCCCTGCGGACCTGCAGGCCCGGTGGCACCATCGTCACCCTTGGGCCCCGCAGCCCCCTGCACCCCGGTCGCGCCCTGAGGCCCCATCGGGCCCATGACGCCCTGGGAGCCGTTGCACACGTACCGGGTGGCCGAGTCGATCACCTCACCCGGGTCGATGTTGCCGTTGGCGTTGGCATCGAGCGCGGACTCGACCTTGAGGCCTCCCGTGGCGCAGTCCGCGCCGGGCGCCTGGGAGGTGGTGCGCACCAACGTCGTGATGCCGCTCGGGCCCGGGGCGCCCTGAGGGCCGGTCCCGCCCTGCGGGCCCGCGAGGCCGTTGCAGAGGTAGTTCGTGAGCGCCGCGTTCCGCTCCGCGTCGTCGAGGACGCCGTTGGCGTTGGCGTCGAGGCCCATGTCCACCCGGAAGCCGCCGCTCACGCAGTGTGCGCCCGGGTCCTCGGGCGTGGTGCGCGTCACCGTGTTCTGCCCGTTGCTGCCCGCAGCGCCCGCAGCGCCTGCAGCGCCCGGGTCCCCCTTGGCGCCGGCGGGGCCAGCAGGACCCGCGGGCCCCCCGTTCCCCTCGGCTCCGGCGGGACCCTGCGTACAGGCGGTAATGGCCAGCGCGGCGGACAGCAGCACGACTCGCCCCAGCAGGGCCCTCGGAGTTCCCCGGTTCATCCCATCTCACTTTCGCGTTTACGCGCTCGGGGACGGCCCCGGAGACGCGGACTTGCGCTCGGCGCGTCTCGAATGATTCGAGGCGCACGAAGACTGTAAATGTTCAATGCAATGAAATACAGGTGGGGACCGGAGGCACTTGCGCCCTACATCCGGGGCGATGTGGGTGCGGGCTGGCGGCCGACGCCCCAGGGCACGGCGGATGGGCGAGGCTCTCGAGCGCGCGCCGGAAGCCTGGACGGCGCGGGCCTCAGCGCGCGAGCACGCGGTGCCGCTCGGCCGCCTCCGCGCCGCTCGCCGGCAGCTTCAGGCCGCCGAGCAGCACGTCGTCGATGGCCGCGCGCACCTGACGCGCGCACACCCGCGCCGGCATCCCGCCCACGCCCGTGCCCAGCCCGGGCATCGCCACCGTCCGGATGCGCTCGCTCACCAGCGGCCCGCGCGTGAGCCCCGAGCGCATGCGCCCGTGCTCGAGCAGCAGGAACACCGCGCGCGCCGCGAGGTATGCGTTCACCGAGTCTGCTGGCAGGGGCGCGGGGACGCGCATCGTGGGCGCCGCGATGAGCCAGGGCGTGCGCTCGTTGCCCGTCTCCACGAGCCCCGCCGCGCCGACGAGCAGCTCGCCGTGGTGCTCCTCCAGGATCATGCGCTGCACGCGCGCCTGCAGCTCGGGACCGAAGTGCCGCACGTACGCCGCGTCGATGCCGCCGGCCATGAAGCCGAAGCTGTTCGCCGGGCTCACCAGCGCGTCCGCGGAGACCTCCAGGATGGAGCCGCGGTGCACGGTGACGAAGTCGAGCCCTCCGCACGCCTCCTCCCAGGCCGAGGCGAGCGCGGGCTCGAGCGCACAGAGGACGAGACGGGTCGTGGACACCAGGGGCTCCGGGGAGAGCGGGAGAGGCCGCATGGTGTGCCAGCCGCGCCTCCGAGGGAAGGGCCTGTCCGGGGCGCCGGCGCTTCGCGCGTGGGACGCGCAGGGGTCGCGTGGACTCGCGGGGAGTGCGGCGCTAGCGTCGCTGCGCCATGTCCCCTCGAGCCACCCGCACCGCCGCGCTGCTCTGCCTGCTCACGCTCGCCCCCGGGTGCACGGCTGCGATGGCCGACGCGACAATCAAGGTGCTGGATGCAGCGCTCACGGGGGGTGTCCCGCCGAGCCGGCCACCGCCGCCCCGGGGAGACCGGCCTCTGCCTTCACCGTACCGCCAGGACCCGGACTCGCAGGCTTCGTCGGCCGCGCCCTCTTCCGAGAAGAGCAGCGACTGACGCGGCTTCGCCCGGCGCACGGAACCGGGTACCGTCCCCTACCCCTTCGACTGGTCGATGAGGCGTTCATGATCCACGGTCTCTGGTCGGCGGCGATCCGCCCGGGCGGCACCGAGGCGTCGGGCGGAGTCGCGGCGACGAGCGGCGTCACGTCCTGCCCGGCCTCGTGGAACGGAGCCACGTTCGCGCCGCTCAATGCCAGCTGCAGCTGACGGTCCCTCGCGTTCCCCCGAGCTCCGATGCTCGCACTGACCTTCTGGCGGCCGTGGGACACGGCGCTGTTGCACCTGGGGAAGCCCATCGAGAACCGCGAATGGCCACCCCCGGCGCGCGTGGTCGGCGAGCGCATTGCCATCCACTCGGGGCTGAAGTGGGACGACGAAGGCGCCGCGGAGGTCGCGCGGCTCGCCGCGGCGGACGGTGTTCCGCCCGACGTGATCGCCGCGCACCTGCACCGCGCCCGCAGCGTGAAGGGCGCCATCATCGGGACGGTCCGGATTGCGCGCGTGTTACGGCGGGACGCGCTCGATCCCACGGATTCGCTGCACGATTCGCCCTGGTTCTTCGGCAGCTTTGGCTGGGTCTGCTCGGACCTGGTCGTGCTCCGGGAGCCCGTGCCCTGCCGCGGCATGCACAAGCTCTGGCGTGTGCCACCCGACGTCGAGCGGCGCATCCTCGCGCAATAGGGCCACCGCACGACGTCTTCGGCCAGGTCGCAGGCGCACCTCGGGCCAAGAGCACCCCTGCGCGCGGGGCCCCCTCCCGCCCCTCCTGCGGGTCGCTTCAGGCGAACATCGGTGCGGCCTCCGCGATGCGGCGGGCAGCCAGCGGCGAGTGTGCGTCGAGCGTGGCGATGAACTTCTCGTGCACCATGCCCGACCCGATGTACGTCCAGCGGGCGGCCTGGTGCTGCTGCTTGATCATCGCGTCGCGCTCGGCGTAGCGCTTGCCGGTCAGCCGCTCGAGCGCATCCACGTTGAAGGCGGCCTGCGCGGCGAGCCCGCTGTCGAGGAAGCCGCCGATCTCGAAGAACGCGTCCATGACCGCGTCCCAGGCGACGTCGCCCCGGCTCTCGACGAGCGCGTCGACGATCAGCGTGTCGAGCTTGGCGTGCTGGGCCTCCTCGATCCAGTGGCTGCGCATCAGCCGCTTGAACAGCGGGTCGATGTCGCCGTTGTCCTTGATCGAGCCGAGGTAGTGCTGCTGGGTCATCCACTCGATCATGAGGATGACGAGCCCCACCGTGAGCGCGTCGTGGCGCAGCACCTCGGCGCCGATCGCCTCGGAGGGGCCGATCAGCTGCGGCTTCGTCGGGAAGCCGCGCGTGAAGGCCGCGGCGAAGCGCTTGAACATGTGGATGTGCTTGGCCTCCTCGGTGGCGAAGTTGAGGAGCGAGCGCACCCGGTAGTCGTCGCCGCGCAGCTCGGGGCGCGCATGATCGAGCAGGAACGGGACGATGAATTCCTCGACGATGCCGAAGATCGCCAGGTACTGGTTGGCCGAAAGCTGGTTGAGCAACCGCTGCTCGCGCGCGTCGAGCATCTCGAGCGCGGCCGTCCGGGCCAGGCTCTCGGGCATGAAGTTCCTCGAGAAGTCGAGCTCCTGGTCCTGCCTCAGCACGTCGTCCAGGTTCCAGGCCCCGCGCAGCGAGGCGGCCAGCGTCTGCTCGTAATCGAAGTGGTGGTACATGGTGCGCTCCTTGGGTGAGGCCTGGAGGATGCGCCCCCGTGCGATGGCGGCCATCGGAGCGACTGCCCATCTTGGCGGGCGGAACTCCCCATTTTGCCGCCCGCACCTTCCCGGGATTGACGCTCCATGCTCCTGGAACGTGAACCGCTTCTGAGCGCCTTGAGGGCCGGCCTCGAGCAGGCGCTGGCCTCTCGAGGCGGGATGGTCCTCGTGGTAGGCGAGGCGGGGATCGGGAAGACCAGCCTGCTCCGCACGTTCGCCGAGCAGGCGAGGGGGGCGGCGCGCCTCTACACCGCGGCGTGCGAAGACCTGAGCACGCCCGAGGCGCTGGTGCTCCTTCAAGACCTCGGGCTCTCGGCGTGGCGGGGCGCCGCGGACAGAGCAAGGCTGGCGCTGTTCGCCGATGCGCTCGACGAGCTGTGCGCGGCGCCGACCGTCGTGCTCATCGAGGACCTGCACTGGGCCGACGAAGCCAGCATGGACTTCCTGCGCTTCATGGGGCGGCGTCTCGCGGGCAGGCCCCTGCTCGTGGTCATCACCTCGCGCGACGACGACGCCGCCAGCCGCTCGCAGCTTCGGCGCGTCGCCAACGACATCCCGGCCGAGCTCCGGACGCGCCTCGACCTGCCGCGCCTGAGCCCGGCGGCGGTGGCCCAGCTGTCGGTGCGCAGGGGCGTGTACGGGGTGGAGGTGCACGCGCTGACCGGCGGCAATCCCCTGCTCGTCAACGAGCTGCTGGCCAGCAAGGGCAGACAGCCCGCCTCGATTGCGGACATGGTGCTGGGCAGGGCCGACGCGCTCCCGGAGCCGGCCCGCGACGCGCTCAATCAGTGCTCGGTGTTCCCGGGGCGCGTGGGGGTGGCCACGCTCGCTCCGGCGGGCGTCCGCGCCGAAGCGATGGCCCCCTGCCTGGCCAGCGGGCTCCTGGTCAGCGACGGCGACGGCTACGCGTTTCGGCACGAGCTGACACGCCGCGCGGTCGAGGACGCGCTCGACCCGCTCCAACGCCACGCGCTGCACGCCCGCGCGCTGGAGCTGCTCGAGCGCTCGGGCGCGAGCGCAGCCCGGCGCCTGCACCACGCCATCGCGGCGCAGGACCGCCGCGCGATCCGGGCCCTTGCGCCGGAGGCCGCGCGCGCAGCGAGCGCGGCGGGCGCCCACCGGGAAGCGGCACAGTCATGGCGTGCGATGGAGCCGTACGTCGACGGGCTGCCCGCCGTCGAAGCCGCGGCCTATTGGAGCGCGCTCAGCAGCGAGCTTCACGTCACTGGCCGCCTGGCCGAGGCGATCGAGACCATGAACCGCGCGCACGACCTGTTCACCGCCGCCGGCGATGAGGAGCGCGCGGGCGACGCGCTGCGATGGCTGTCACGGTTCCACTACCTGAACGGCGACCGCCAGGCGGCCGATGACCATGCCGCCAGGGCGGTTGCCGCGCTGGAGCCGCTGGGCGAGTCCGCGACGCTGGCGATGGCCTGCTCGAACGTCGCACAGCTCGCGATGCTCGCCGACGAGCCCGCGCGGGCGGTCGAGTGGGGCGAGCGGGCGATCGCCATGGCCGAGCGGCTCGGCCGCAAGGAGATCGTCGTCCATGCGATGAACAACGTCGGGGCCGCGCTGTGCCACGTCGATCCGGAGCGCCGGAGAACCACGCTCGACGCGGCGCTCCGGATTGCGCGCGGGCTCCCGAACTGCGACTTCGAGGTGGCGCGCATCCTGATCACCCGGGCCTCGTGTGCCGCCTTCATCCTGTCGCTGGAGGAGGCGCTCGCCAACGCCAACGAGGGAATCTCCTATTGCCAGGATCGCGATCTCGACGTCTTGCGCGACTACCTCTGCGGCACGAAGGCGCTGGTCCTGCTCGCGAAGGGTGAGTGGGACGAGGCCGGCGAGACGGCGCTGCGCGTCCTCGACAATCGTGCGACCGGCCCCATCGCCCACCATCCGGCCGCACTCGCGCTGGCGACGCTGCGCATCCGTCGCGGCGAGGATGCGGATGAGCCGCTGGCCGAGCTGACCCAGCACATGCTCACCGGGCGCGAGGCGCCGCGCTATCTCGCCTATGCGGAGGTGATGGCCGAGCGGGCGTGGATCCGCCAGGAGGGGCGCGACGCTGCGCTCGCGCTGATCGACGAGGCGGTGACGCGGTTCCCGGACCAGACGAGCGCGTGGCTGACCGGCTCGCTGTGGTTCTGGACCCGCAAGCTCGGCGCAGACGCGAGCCGCTTCGAGCGCGCTCGCCTACCGCCCCCGCACCGCCTGCTCGCCGACGGTGACTGGGAGGGCGCGGCCGCCCGATGGGCCCAGCTCGGCATGCCCTACCCGCGCGCGCTGGCGCTGCTGGAGGGCGATGAGGCCGCGGCGCGCGCGGGGCTCGCCCTGCTGGACGTGCTGGGCGCGGCAGCGTCCGCGAGCCGCGCCCGCGTGGAGCTCGGGGCGCGCGGCCTGCGGGGCCTGCCGCGCGGGCCTCGCCCGTCCACGCGCGCGAACCGCTTCGGCCTGACCCGGCGGGAGATGGACGTGCTCGCGCTGCTGCACGAAGGCCTGAGCAACAAGGAGCTGGGGCGGCGCCTGTTCGTCAGCCCCAAGACCATCGACCATCATGTGTCCGCGATCCTGAGCAAGCTCGAGGCGGGGTCGCGCACCCAGGCGGCCACGATCGCCCGGCGCGAGGGCCTCCTCGACCGCTCCTCGGACTGAGCGACAGCCGCAGGCCCAGGCGTGCTGAGCCACGATGAACCGCGCGTCAGTACTTGAGCGCGAAGAAGCCGTCCATCGCGGCGAGGAGCCCGTCGACGTCCGCGTGCTCGGGCACCGAGATGCGGCAGATCTGGACGTTGTCGTGCTTCTGCGCGTTCTTGACCTCGGCGGAGAGGGCGCCCTGCGTCGACTCCTCCGGGTTGATCACGTAGAAGTAGTCGGGCCTGCCGTCGCCGACGGACTGCCCGTAGCTCACGCGGCTCTTCACCAGCTTCGGCGCGTGCTCGAGCAGATACGCGACGAACTCGTCGACGAGGTCGGCGTGCGTGGTCGGCGCCGGCGGCAGGTAGAACGACAGCATGCCGCTCGCGAGCCCCTCGGCCACCTGCGCCTCCGAGATCGCGTACAGCGTGACCTCGTGCCCCCGCGCCCGGAGCGCACTGCGCAGTCCGTTGGCCAGCCGGATGGTGTTCGCGCTGATCGTGGCCATGCGCGGCCGCAGGTCCTCGAGCCCCGCGCGGAGCTCGGCGAGCTGCGCCGGGCGCGCGAACGAGTCGGCGCCCTGCCCCAGCTCGCGGGCCCGCGCGACGATCTGGCGCGCGACCGGATGGTCCGCGCACGCGACCACCCCGAGCGTGGTCTTGCCCTTGGTGAAGTACTTCGAGCCGCTCTTCACGAGGATGAACGGCCAGTCCTGGGCGAAGTCCTTCGCGAAGATCGGATAGAGCGGAGCGAGCGTGGTGTCGACGATCACCGGCACCTGCTTGCCCGTGCGCGCCTGGTACGCGCGCAGCCCCGCCATCAAGGCCGGGAAGTCGTGCACCTGGAGCTCGGGGTTCGTCGGCGTCTCAAGAAAGAGGCAGGCCGCACCCTCGTGAGCAGCCAGCGACGCGAGCACCCGCTCGACGAGCGTGACGGGACGCCCGGCGGCGTCGCGACCGATGACCTCGAGGGGGCGCGGCTGGAGCACCCCGGCGCGCGAGAGGAGGTCCGCGATCAGCTGGCCCGTCCCGCCGTAGCCGTTCTGTGCGTAGAAGAGCGTGACCGGACCGAGCACGTCGCCGACGGCGGTGAACACCGCTGCTTCCGCAGCGAGGCCGGTGCAGTAGTACAGGCTCTCTCGAATCTGCGGGAACAGCCGCTGCAGCGCGGCGTCGCACTCGGCGGGCGTCGCCTCGGGCAAGGCGGTCGGCGCGAGCCCGGCGATCCGCTCCAGCTCCGCGCGTGCATCGGCGGCAAGCAGCGCGGAGAGCGTGCGCTTGCGGATCAGCTGGATGCCGTAGGGATCGATGCGCGACGCGTCGCGGATGAGGAGCATGCCGCCGTTCGGTACCGGGTAGCAGATCGCATCGGCCGCGCTGGCCTGCACGTCACCGGTGAACGGCTCCTCGGTGACGAGCACCGTGAGCACGTCGGGGCTGCGCGCCGGCAGCTCCCCACCCCACCGCTCGTGGACCTCGACGCCCTTCGGCGAGAAGCGCAGCGCGCCTCGCGCATAGATGCGGACCGGCAGCGTGCGCTTCGGCGACTCGATCACCGACAGCCACGGCTTGGTCACCGACGCGAACGAGAACACGCGCGCGGCGTTCGTGCGCGACTGCACGTACATCTCGAGCACGGTCGACAGCGGCTGACCGAGGCGAGCGTAGTCGAACGGAAGGCCGACCGCGGCGAGCCGCTCGCGAAGCTGGCGCGGCTCGTCGAGCCCGGCGATGTCGCCGAGCGCCGCCTCGAAGCGCGCCCCGAAGGCCGTGTCGGAATCGAAGCGGAACAGGTCGTACGTCGTCGCGCGGTGGTCCCAGTCATCGGGCAACGCACGGAGGATGCGAGGGAGGGCCTGGGTGAGCCGCGCCGCGAAGTCAGGAGTCATCGGAGTGACCATACGCGGCAGGATGCCCTCCCGCTATCGGGTAGGCAGCCTCGGCGCGTGCAGTCGCTCGCCGAGCTCTCGGCCGCGCTCGCGAGCGCCAATCGGTGGTAGGCCCTGCGACCATGTCCGGCGACTCGCCCATCCCCCCCGGCAGCGGGCCCCTCCTGCGCTTCCCCCCCGAGCTCCCCATCTCCGCGCGGGTGGAGGACATCACCCAGGCCATCCGCGCCCACCAGGTGGTCATCGTCGCGGGAGCCACGGGCTCGGGGAAGACGACGCAGCTGCCGAAGGTCCTGCTCGCCATGGGGCGCGGCCGCCCGCGCCAGATTGGCGTCACCCAGCCCCGGCGCATCGCCGCGACGAGCGTGGCGGCGCGCGTGGCGCGCGAGCTCGGCACCGAGCTGGGCACGGACGTGGGCTACCAGATCCGCTTCGAGGACCGCTCCACCCGGAGCACGGCCGTGAAGTTCATGACCGATGGCGTCCTGCTCGCGCAGATTCACAGCGACCCGCTCCTGCGCCGCTACGACACGATCGTGCTCGACGAGGCCCACGAGCGCAGCCTCACCATCGACTTCCTGCTCGGGTGGCTCAAGCGCCTCCTCCCCCAGCGCCCCGACCTCAAGGTGGTGGTGAGCTCGGCCACCATCGAGACCGAGCGCTTCTCCCGGTTCTTCGGGGGAGCGCCGGTCATCCAGGTGGAGGGCCGCACCTTCCCGGTGGACGTGCTCTACGAGCCGCCCCCCGACGAGGCCGAGCTCCCCGACGCCGTCGCCGATGCGGTGGCGAACGTGCTCTCGCTCGACCCGGACGGGGACGTGCTCGTGTTCCTCCCCGGCGAGCGGGAGATCCGCGAGACCGAGAGCGCCCTCAACGCGCGCTCGCTCCGCGGCACGGTGGTGCAGCCGCTCTATGCGCGCCTCTCCGCCGCCGAGCAGTCGCGCGTCTTCGCCAGCATCCCCGAGCGCCGGGTCATCCTCGCCACCAACGTCGCCGAGACCTCCGTCACCCTCCCGGGCATCGTGTACGTGGTGGACACGGGCGTGGCGCGCCTGTCGCGCTACGATCCGCGCTCGGGCACCACGCGCCTGCACATCGAGCCCATCTCCCAGGCCAGCGCCGACCAGCGCAAGGGGCGCTGCGGCCGCGTGCGCGAGGGCATCTGCGTGCGCCTCTACGACGAGGCGGGCTTCACCTCCCGGCCCGCCTTCACCGATCCCGAGATCAAGCGCACGGGGCTCGCGGGCGTCATCCTGCGGATGAAGTCCCTGGACCTCGGTGACGTCGAGGACTTCCCCTTCCTCGACCCGCCCCAGTCGAAGGCCATCGCGGAGGGCTGGCGGGTGCTCGAGGAGCTCGGGGCCATCGAGGGCAAGGAGCGCACCCTGACGCCGCTGGGGCACCAGCTCGCGCGCTTCCCGGTGGACCCCCGCATCGCGCGGATGATCCTCGCCGGTGCCGAGTACGGCTGCCTGGACGAGGTGCTCATCGTCGCCGCGGCGCTCAACCTGCAGGACCCGCGAGAGCGGCCCCGCGAGCTCGCGCAGAAGGCGGACGAGCTACACCGGCGCTTCCGCGACGAGAGCTCGGACTTCACGGGGCTGCTCAAGCTGTGGGCCTTCGTTCGCGAGGCGGAGGCGCGGGGCACGTCGCACCTGCGGCGCGTGTGCCGGGACAACTTCCTGTCCTTCCTCCGGGTGCGCGAGTGGCGGGACGTCCAGCGCCAGCTCGAGGAGACCGTGCGCGAGCTGCGCCTGCCGCGGAAGGGCAAGGGCGCCCCGGCCCCCGGAGACGCCCTGCACCAGGCGCTGCTCACCGGGCTCCTGTCCCGCATCGGCCAGTGGAACCCGGAGCAGCGCCACTACACGGGCGCGAAGCAGACGCGCTTCATGCTGCACCCCTCGTCGGCGCTCGCGAGGAAGCCCCCGGGCTGGGTGATGGCCTTCGAGCTCGTGGAGACGTCCCAGCTGTTCGCGCGCACGGCGGCGAAGCTCGACCCGGCGTGGCTCGCGGCGGCGGCCCCTCACCTGCTCAAGCGCAGCTACTCGGACCCGCACTGGTCGGAGAAGTCCGCGCGCGCGGTGGTGAAGGAGAGCGCGACCCTCTACGGGCTCCAGGTCTTCAAGGACCGGCCCGTGCCCCTCGCCCATACGAACGCGGCCCAGGCCCGGTGGATGTTCCTCGAGCATGCCCTGGTGAGCGGCGAGTACCGCACCAAGGGGGCCTTCCAGGAGCGGAACCGCCAGGTGCTGGAGCGCGTGGCCGTCCTGCGGGACAAGGCCCGGCGCAGCGAGCTCCTCGACGAGGACGCGGTGGCGGACTTCTTCGACCAGCGCGTCCCCCTGGACGTGACGGATGGAGCGGGCTTCGAGGCCTGGCGGCGCAAGGCCGAGGCGGCCGACCCCGACGTGCTCGTCCTCACGATGGAGGATGCGCTCGCGCACGACCCGGGTCTGTCCCCGGCGCGCTACCCGGACGTCCTCACCCTGCACGGCGCGTCCGTGCCGGTGACGTACACCTTCGACCCCTCGGCCGAGGATGACGGCATCACCCTGAGCGTGCCGCTGCTGCTCCTCGCGCAGCTCGCGCCCGGTGAGCTCGACTGGACCATCCCCGGGTGGCAGCGGGAGAAGCTCACCGCGCTGCTCGAGCAGCTGCCGCGCGCCCAGCGCAAGGCACTGGGGCCCCTGCCGGAGCTGATCGAGCGTCTCGAGAAGGAGCTCGTGCCCTTCCGCGGGCCGATGCTTCCCGCGCTCGCGGGTGCGGTGTCCCGTCTGTGCGGGGTGGAGGTGCCGGAGAGCGCCTTCCGGGCGGATGCCGTGCCGCCCTACCTGCGCACCACGCTCAGGGTGCTGGACGAGGGGGGAAAGGAGCTTGCGCGCAGCCGCGATGCCGACGCACTGATTCAGCAGTACGGGGGACGTGCACGCACGGCGCTGCGCAGCGCGGCACCGGCCACGGACTTCGAGCGCAAGGGGCTCACGGCGTGGACCTTCAGCGAGCTCCCCGCGTTCGTCACCCGGCGGGTGGGCGGGCTCGAGCTGCGCAGCTACCCCGCGCTGGTGGACCGGGGAGCGGCCGTGGACCTGGTCCTGCTCGAGACCGCCGCCGCCGCCGACGCAGCCACCCGCACGGGGGTGCGCCGGCTCCTGATGCTCGCCGCGCGCGGACACGTGGCCGTCAGCGCCGCGCGCATGCCGCCGCCCTTTCCCACCCTGGACGGCGCGCCGCCCGCGCGGGGCCACGCAGACGCCTTCAAGGCGCTCGTCCTCGCGCGCAGTGTGGACGAGGCATTCGGGCTGCTGCCGGGTGCGCCGCTGCCCCGCACGAAGGCGGCCTTCGAGGCGCTCGTCCGGGAGGGCTCCCCGCGCATCGAGCCTGCGGCCCGGGCCTGGGCGACGGCCGTCGCGGGCACCTCCGCGCCACTCGCCTCGACGCTCGCAGCACTCAAGGCCGCTGGGCGGGGGCCGAGCGGGAGTGCGGCCGTGCGGGACATCCGCGCGCAGCTCGGACACCTGTTCCCCGCAGACCTCCTCGAGTGGATTCCCCTCTCGCGCCTGCTGGACTACCCGCGCTACCTGCGCGCGGCCCAGCTGCGGCTGTCACGCGCGGTGGAGAACCCCCTCAAGGATGCGGGCAAGGCCCAGCCCTTCACGCCCCTGTGGGAGGCCTTCCTCGCCAAGCGCGCCACCGTGCGAGACCTGCAGGCAGCGGAGGAGCTGCGGTGGGCCTTCGAGGAACTGCGCGTGGCCCTTTTCGCCCCGGAGGTGACGACGCCCGTCTCGGTGACGGTGGCGAAGGTCGGCGCCGCCCTCGCGGCGCTGCGCTAGCGCAGTCGCTCCACCCGCGCCGCGAGCTCCTGCCATTCACGTCGGGCGCCAGGGATGGGGTGCTCGTTTCTCACCCCCGCGGGCACACCTCTCCCTGCGCCGCGGCCACCGGCGCCACCCGCAGGCCCTCGCCTACGTGGTAGATTTCGGTCCATGTCTGACGACGCGGTGATCGTGTTGTTCCGAGACGGCGCGCCGTTGGACGTGGCCCGGGCGGCGAACGCGCTGGTCGGCGCCTCAATCCTCCAGGCCGATGCGATGCGCGCGGTGCGAACCGGCCAGGGCTTTCTCGAGCTCTACGCTCCGGCGGCCTTGCTTCGAAGCGCTGCTGCCGCGCTGGAGAAATCGGGCTTCCCGACGGTGGTGATTCCGCTCTCGCAGCGCGTCCCGGCGCCGACGGCGTTGTCGGTTCGGCGCATCGAGCTCGCGGACGAACAGCTGCGTCTGCGAGACCCGGTAGGTGCTCCGATTTCCTGGAGGGAGATCCGGTTCATCCACCTCGCGAGGGTCCTCCCGAAAAATCTCGAGCTCGGTCTCGAGCGAGACGAGTCCTCGGCACCGAAGATCGCGGTCGGCGGCAGCCCTCTGCTCACCGCCTCGACCGCGATCGCGCGGCAGCAGTTTCAGCTGAAACAGGACGCAAAGCAGAAGGCGGCTGCGGCCGAGCGAAGCGCAGGCAATACGTTCCAGACGTGGCTCGAGCTCCTGGCGGAAACACAGCGGGTGCGAATCCGCCTCGAGTCGTTCGTCTTCGATTGTCTTCCTCCGCCGCTGGCGCCGATCGCTCGGCAGAACTTCACCCGGCTGATCTCCGAGCTGGTCCGGCGTTCACCGGGTGCGCACGCAACGCCGCTCGCAGCCGAGATCGCAAGCGGCAAACCACTCGCCGGCTCCGGACCTGGAGTCGATGAAGTGATGCACGATCGTTACATCTCGTTCCTGCTCACACGCGCGGAGCATGAGCATCGGAAGAACAACCCGGGTTTCGCCGTGTAGCCCCGCGAGACACCCGCGCCCGAAAGCGCCGCGAGCCCCTGCCATTCACGTCGGGCGCCAGAAAAAGGGGTGATGGCTTGGGGGGCAGCCGCGTCGGGTAGCCGACACCGCGCGGGCGCGCCGGTGGCGGGGTGCCTAGCTTGGCGGCCGTGCGTACCGCCGCTGCCCACAAGCCACGTCTCGAGCCCAACGAGCGGCCGAAGAAGGTCGAGCGCACGACGCTCGCGCGCATCGCGCGCTACGGCCGCCCCTACGCGCGGCACGCCGCCGGCGCGGTCGGGCTGATCCTCGGCGCGTCGCTGCTCAACCTCGCTCCGCCGCTGTTGATCAAGCGCATCGTCGATCGCGCCATCCCCGAGGCGGACGTGCGGCAGCTGCTCGTGCTGTGCGCGCTGATGGTCGCCGGCCCGCTCGTGGCCGGCGTGCTCGGCGTCGGCCAGCGCTACCTCTCGTCGCTGATCGGCGAGCGCATGATGTTCGACCTGCGCGTCGACCTCTTCAAGCAGCTCCAGAAGCAGCCGATGGGCTACTTCGCCTCGACGCGCCCCGGCGAGCCGCTCTCGCGCGTGCTCAACGACGTGCAGGGCGTGGGGCAGACGGTGAGCAAGACGCTCACCGAGGTGGTGCAGAACGCGATCGTGCTGCTCAGCACCGCGGTCGCGATCGTCTGGCTCGACTGGCGGCTGGCGCTCGTCTCGCTGTGCATGCTCCCGCTGTTCATCGCGCCCACGCGGCGGGTGGGCAAGAAGCGCAAGGCGCTCAAGCGCAAGGCGCAGGAGCGCATGGGCGAGCTCACCGGCATGCTCTCCGAGACGCTCTCGATCTCGGGCGTCCTGCTGCTCAAGACCTTCGGCACCGCCAAGCGCGAGCGCAAACGCCTAGAGGCCAAGTCGCGCGAGCTGATGGAGCTCTCGCTCGAGCAGACGCTGGTCGGCCGCTGGTTTCAGATGCTGCTCGGGCTGTTCGAGACGCTGGGGCCGGCGATGGTGTTCGCGGTCGGCGGCTACCTGGTGATCGAGGGCCACGCCGCGCTCGGCACCCTCGTCGCGTTCGTCACCCTGCTGCGGCGGCTGTACCCGCCGGCGTCGGCGCTCGCCGGCGTGCACGTGGACCTCGTCACCAGCTACGCGTACTTCGACCGCGTCTTCTCGGTGCTCGACCTCGAGCCGGCGATTCGCGATCTGCCCGGCGCGCGCAAGCTCGAGAGCGTCGAGGGCGACGTCCGCTTCGAGGGCGTCTCGTTCGCATACGGCGAGCAGCCCACGCTGGCCGACGTCGACCTGCACGTGAAGCCGGGGCAGACGATCGCGCTGGTGGGGCCGTCGGGAGCCGGCAAGAGCACCGTCTCGGCGCTGCTCGCGCGCCTGTACGAGCCGACGAAGGGCCGGGTGCTGCTCGACGGTCAGGACATTCGCGGGCTCAAGCTCAAGAGCCTGCGGTCGCAGATCGGCGTGGTGACGCAGGAGACGTACCTGTTTCACGGCACGCTGCTCGAGAACCTGCGCTACGGCCGGCCCGACGCCACCGACGAGGAGGTCGTCGCCGCCGCGCGCGCCGCGCAGATCCACGACTTCATCTCGCAGCTGCCCGGCGGCTACCAGACGGTGGTGGGCGAGCGCGGCACGCGGCTGTCGGGCGGCGAGCGCCAGCGGGTCGCGATCGCGCGGGCGGTCTTGAAGAACCCGAGGATCCTCATCCTCGACGAGGCGACCAGCGCGCTCGACTCGCAGAACGAGGCCCTGGTGCAGAAGGCGCTGCAGCCGCTGCTCAGGGGCCGCACCTGCCTGGTGATCGCGCACCGGCTCTCGACCGTGCGCGAAGCCGACCAGATCGCGGTGCTCGAGAAGGGCCGCGTGGTCGAGCGCGGCACCTTCGACGAGCTGCTCACCCAGGGCGGGCTGTTCGCCGCGCTCTACCACGAGCAGTTTCGCGAGCTGCGCGCGGCGTGAGCGCCGGCCAGAGCCGGCTCACCGATGGGATGAGGCGGCGGGCCACCACGAACGTGGTAGCCCGAAGGCCCCACACAGGGGTGTCAGTGATGTTCGACGGCCTGCTTCGACTGGCCGCGGCCCGCAGACGCGCCCGCTTTTCTGGCCCTTGCCCGGATGGCTTCGATCATCGAGCTCGAGTACACGGCACCGGTCGACTCGGTGGTCTCCATCATCGACTTCCAAAGCGGGAAGATGCCTAGCTCGTAATCGGTAAAGCGTTTGAAGCCGCAGGCATAGAAGCCGCGATAGCTCTCCACGCTGCCTTCGAGCGCCGCACACTCCTGGATCAACTTGGCCGCGTAGGCGTCGGCGTCGGCTGGACTGAGCAGGCCGCTCCCCCGCAGTCCCGCCAAGGCGATCGCCTCCGCACCCCCTTCGTGCACCCACGCCTCGGTGCCGCCGATGCCCCCCCGGGCGACATTGTTTTGCCAGACATGCGCCCACTCGTGGGCGATCAATTCCGTCACGATCCTCCTCACCTGCTCCGAGCCCCCCAGCAGGGCCTTCCCTCCCAGGCGGTACACGACTTGCTGCCCCACCGCGCCCCCCTTCGTTGACAATCCCCGCGTCTCGAAATCCGAAATGGAGACGAGCATCAGGGGCCGATAGGTCAACGGACGCTGGAACGCGCGATTGTAGAATTGCGTGATCTTCGTCGTGGTTTCCTGCATCAGCTCGACCAGCCAGTCGGGCGTCCTGGGGTCGAGGATGAGTTTTCCGACACCGGCAGGAGTGGGAGTCGCCGGGCCGAAATAGGCATAGCTCGGCTGGTCGGGATGACGGTCATCGGGGGCAATGACGTTTTCGTGCGCCAGCCCCGCCAGCTGCACCTTCAGGTGCAAGGGACGGGTGCGGCGCCCTTGCACGGCATCGCCGGTGAAGAAGCCGATGAAGACCGCGGTGCCGCCATCGGACATGCGGTCGAATGCGGTGTAGTTCCCTTCCGCATAGGGCAAATAGAGGCTGACTTCGACGCTGAACGCCGAGAACGCCTTGCCCCCAGCGCTGATGGTTTGCTGGTCCTCTAGCGTCACCAGCCCCACTCCCGGCGTCAGGATTCGCCAGGCCTGTTGGCGGTATTCGCCAATCTTTGGACCGAGATCGATGCTCGTCACGGGCTCGGCAAGGGCATATTCGGCACGCCACGTGTCAGCGGCGATGTGAGTCAATTTGAGTCGCCCGGGGAGCGGGGACGCCGTCTCGGCCTGGGCTGTCGGCAAAAAGAAGACGAGGCCAGCCCACAGGCACAGCAGCTGTCTGTTCATGTTCGCAACCTACCGTGAAGCGGAGCACAGGAGGAACAGCCCGTGTTTCTCGCGCAGCGTCTTGCCGCGCTCGTGTCCGTTGACCCCGCCGCACCGTGGAAGTCCCCGCCTCGAGGCCACTGCACGGCGTCCTCGGCCCGCCTCGCAGGCGCAACCCTCGGGCCTCGAGCGCCCCCCTGTGCGCCCAGGGCACCCTGCCCGTCCTGCAGCCGCGGGGCGATGCGCTTCCAGAGGGAGTCGGAGGCGAGCACTTCGGGAATGGCGGCCGTAAGATGGACACGGCCGCATCAGGTGGCTCACCGAGCGGTCTTGTTGGGCGCTCGCCATGCAGTGGAAGAGATAGACCATGTTCCAGCCGTCCCGCCTCCACACGGCTGTTCCGCCGGCGACCCCATCGAGTCACGACTACTGGCTGTTCCAGCTGGGCGGCTGGGGCGGCATGGCCGTGCTCGCGGTGCTGTCGAGCCTGACCAGCTGGAGCGAGGCCGCGTTTCGCTTCGTGCTCGCCAAGTCGATGACGGTGGTCAGCGGCTTGCTGCTGTCGCACTGCTGGCGCTTGTTCCTGCGCCGCCGCGGCTGGATCGACCGTCCCAGTGCGCCGCCGCTGAAGGGCGTGCTCGGCGGCCTGCTGGTTCTCAGCGTCGCGCAGACCGGTGTGATGGTGATGGCCGATCTGCTGTTCCGGCATGGCGCCCTGCTCGACGACCCGGCCGAGACACCGAGCCTCCTGATCGCCGCTTGCCTGCTGTGGTACGCCACCTTCTCGGTCTGGACCCTGTGCTACTCGACCATGCTGGCGCGCCGGCGCGCGCTGCGCTTCGAGCTCGAGAAGCTGCAGCTCGAAGTCAGCATCAAGGACGCCGAGCTGCGTGCGCTGCAGGCCCAGGTCAATCCGCACTTCTTCTTCAATAGCCTGAACAGCATCCGCGCCCTGATCTACGCGGACCCTGACCTGGCTGCGCGCGCGGTCGGACAGCTCGGCGGCATGATGCGCCACAGCCTGCGCGCCGGACAGGTGGCGACGGTGCCGCTGGCGGACGAGCTGGCGGCGGTCAGCGCCTATCTCGGCATGGAGAAGCACCGCTTCGACACCCGACTGCAGCTGCGCTTCGAGATCGAACCCGGGCTCGACGCCGTCCCGATTCCGCCCATGGCGCTGCAGACCCTGGTGGAGAACGCCGTCAAGCACGGGGTCGAGCCCAGCATCGGTCCCTGCGAGCTGCGCATCGGCGCGCAGCTCGCAGGCGGCCGGGTCGTGCTCACGGTCGCCAACCAGGGCCGCCTGGCCGAAGCGAGCGGCTCGACGCGGGTCGGGCTGGCGAACACCAGCAAGCGCCTGTCGCTGCTGTTCGGCCCCGACGCCTGCTGCACGCTGGCGGAACGCGACGGCTGGGTCGTCGCCGAGGTTGCTCTGCCCCAGGAGCATGCATGAAGGTCTTGATCGTCGATGACGAGCCCCTGGCGCGCCTCGAGCTGCGGCGCTTGCTGGCCGCGCACCCTGACCTCGAGGTGGTGGGCGAAGCGGCGAATGCGATCGAAGCCCGCGCGGTGATCAATCAACGGGCGCCGGAGCTGGTCTTCCTCGACGTTCAGATGCCGGGCGGGAGCGGTTTCGACCTGCTGGCCTCGCTCGACGATCCGCCCCCCGTCATCTTCACCACCGCCTTCGATCAGTACGCGCTGCGCGCCTTCGACGTCAGCGCGCTCGACTACCTGCTCAAGCCGATCGAGCCGCAGCGACTGGCACATGCGCTGAACAAGGTGTTGCGCCAGCCGGATGCGCCGAAGGGCGAGAGGTTGCAGGCGCCGGACGGCAAGGTCTTCATCAAGGACGGCGAACGCTGCTGGTTCGTCGCGCTCGACCAGATCATGCTGTTCGAATCCGAGGGCAACTACACCCGCGTCTACTTCGACCGGCACCGCCCCCTGATGCTGCGCTCCCTGAACCAGCTGGAAGCCCGCCTCGATCCGGCGCGTTTCCTGCGCGTGAGCCGCCGGCAGATCGTCAACCTCGACTTCGTGGCCGGGGTTGCGCCGACCGCGACGGGCAGCATGGAGCTGACGCTGACCGGCGACCTGAAGGTGCCGATGTCGCGCAGACGGGCGGCGCAGTTCAGGCAGCTGAAGGGCCTGTAGCCGCGCCGCCAGGCGCTCCCCTACTGCACGCTGACCTGCTTGCGGTTATCCGATGGCATGCGGTCGATCAGGAGGTTGTACGGGTCCACGCCCACCTCCGCCGGCCTGTCCTTCACGGTGACCGTCACGCTCGTATCGCCGCCCGCCAACCGGCGCTTCTCGCGCAGCAGAACCTCGCCCGCCGGACCGAACACCGCGAGCTCCACCGGCTCGTCGTAGCTGCGCACCGTCTCCTGGCCCTTGCCGTCGGCCTGCAGCTTGGCCAGATGGAGCTGCAGGGTCACGTCCCACTGGCCGTCGGCGCGCTGCTTCGCGCCCGCCGCGCTGACACGGTTGTCGTACAGGACGATGCGCTCGAACAGGTCGGTGAGCAGCTCCTGCTTGTCGGCCGGGGTCTCGGCGCGGATCGCCTGCAGCAGGTCCCGGCTGGTGATGTAGCTGCCGGTCTGGAAGCGGTGCGCCGACACGAAGCCCTTCAGCGCGCGGTTCAGCGCCGCCTCGCCGATCTCCTCGCGCAGGCGGTAGAACACCATGCTGCCCTTGCGATAGCCGATGTAGACCTGGTTCTCCACGCTCACCAGCGGCTGCTCCTCCACCAGCTCCTTGCCGCGGCCGGCCAGGTACTGGTCGAGGTCGTAGCGCAGGAGATGGCGCGTCTTCTCGGCGCCGAACTCCTTCTCCACGGTCATCAGGGCCGCATATTCGGCCACCGATTCCGTCACCATCATGCTGCCCTGGGTGTTCGCGGCGATGACCTGGTCGCCCCACCACTGGTGCGAAACCTCGTGCGCCGTCACGTAGAACACGTGGTCGACGCCGCCGGGGTCGCGCAGGTCGCTGATGAAGCCGAGCGACTCCGAGAAGGGAATGATGCCCGGGAAGCTGCGCGCATACTGCTGGTACAGCGGGAACTCGGTGATGCGCACGTCCCTGTACGGATAGGGCCCGAAGTTGGCGCTGTCGTAGTCGAGTGCGCGCTCGGCCCCCTTGATCATGCTGCCGACGTTGTACGCATGCTTGCGGTCGTGGTGGACGCGGATCGGCACGCCGTTCCACTCACCCTGCGCCACCTCCCAGCGGCCCGACTGGAACACGAAGAAGGGCAGGATCGGCCGGTCCATGCGGTAGTGGAAGAAGCGGCGCCCCTTCTCTTCCCAGCTCTTCACGAGCTGGCCCGGCGCGATCGCGACCTGGTCGGCACTGGTCGACACCGTGGTCTCGAAGTCGACCAGGTCAGCGTCGAAGCCGAACAGCTTCCAGTAGTTGCTCCTGCGGGCGGACACGTCGTCGAGCTTCGGCATGCGGTGCGGCTCGCCGAGGCCGCGCTTGCGGCGTTCGGCGCGGTCTTCGATCTCCCGGGCCTGCACGTAGCCGAACTTCGGGAAGAAGCTCTCGGACGTGAACAGGGTGCCGTTCTGGTTCACCGGGCCGGGCGCGCCGCTGTTGGTGAAGCCCGCGCTCTCCACTTCGACCCTGAAGGCGAACGTCAGGCTCGCGCCTGGCGCCAGGGGCTCGCGCAGCTCGAGGACCCGGACTCCATGGCGGGCATCGTCGAGGGCCACCGCGTGCGGCGGCAGCTGGACGAGCTCGGTATGCGCGGCCGGGTCCAGCTGGATGCGCAGGGTGTCGAGCGGCGCACCGCTGTCGTTGCGCAGCTGGTAGCTGCCCGCGATGCGGACGCGCTGCTCGGCCGGGAAGATGGCGACGTCCGCGCGCACCGCGGTCACGCTGGGATTCGGCAGCTCGAGGAAGCCCCGGTAGCGCTTCTCGTAGTCGGCAGCGCTGTCCAGCGCAGCGTCATGCGACTCGTAGCGGTTCAGGACATTCGTGTTGTAGAAGATCCAGCCGCCCACCGCAGCGAGAGCGGCGACGCTGAGCGCCAGTCCGAGGCCGCTCCCGCCGCGCAGGCCGCGCAGGCCCGCAGCCAGGCGCGCACGCCAGCCCGGGGCCGGGCCTCGCACGCGGAAGGCCTGGGCCAGGAACAGGAGCGCGGCGGCGAACAGCATCCAGTACGCCGCGAACCAGCACCAGCCCCTCAGGTAGTGGCCGTAGCCGTTCAGGTCCGAGTACGCCAGCGGCGGCAGCGAGCCGAAGCTCAGCAGGCGATGCTCCAGGCCCAGCACGTCGCCCGACCCCAGCAGGGTCGCGCCGAGCAGGTAGCCCAGGTACTTGTGGTGGGCCAGCGCCTGCAGGGCCAGCAGCGCGATGGCTGCGATGACGAAGTACGCGGCGGAGATCAGCGTGCCCTGCACGTACAGCCCGAGCTCCACCGGCGCCCCACCCTTGAACAGCTGCATGGCGACGGCCACGAGCGCACCGGCGCCCAGGAACACCAGCACCACCGCGCCCAGGGCCCCGGCCTTGGCCAGCAGCGGCACCCAGCCCGGGAGAGGCGTGGCGTCGCTGACGTCGGCGACCTTGAGCTGGCGGTCGCGATGCACCAGCTCGCCGCTGTAGAACAGCAGCACCAGCACCAGCACCGCGTCGGTGGAGCCGATCAGCTCTTCCAGCATCAGGCGCGTGAGCGGATACGGCACACTGTCGAAGCGCATGCCGCCGATCGAGTAGTTGGCGACGAAGTTGGCCAGCGCCAGCAGCAGCATCACCAGGAAGGGCAGGCTGCGGACGGTGCTGCGCAGGTCGAAGCGCAGCAGGTGCCAGGCCTGGGCAGCGCCGGTCCAGGCGTCGAAACGCGGTGCGGTGCGGGGTACCGGCGGCACGCGCAGCGCAACGGCGGCAGGGGCCTGCGGCTGCGCCTTCCCGAAGCGGCGGCCGGCCGTACCCGCACGCTGCGGCCTGAACAGCGCCACCGTGGCGCCGAGCATGGCCAGCGCCGTGCCGCTCCACAGCAGGCGGTTGGCCAGCAGAAGGCCGGAGAGCGGAGGCAGCTCGGTGTTGAGCTGGGCGGCGCTGAAGTAGCGGGTCAACCGGGCCAGCACGCGCACGCCGAAGGGGTCGAGCAGCGCCGCCACGGGCGCGCCGCCGCCGGCGCTGCCATTGCCAGCGCCGAGCGCCGCGGCGACCGCCCACAGCACGATGACGGCGACCACGCCGGCATACACCGCGATCATCGAGCGGGTCAGGGCCGCCAGCAGCATCAGCAGCGCGGCCACGAACAGCAGGTTGGGCACCACCAGCACGCCGAAGCTCCAGGCATAGGGCCACAGCGAGAACGCGCCCAGCCGCTCGGGGTCGACCGAGGGCAGGCTGGCGCCAGCCATCATCGCCAGCGTGATCGCGGAGAAGACCAGCAGGCAGACGGCAAAGCCGGCCAGGAAGCGTCCGAACAGGTAGTCGCGCTTGCGCAGCGGCGTGGCGTACAGCAGGTCAGCCATGCCGGTCTCGCTGTCGCGCAGCACGGCGCCGGCGACGAACACGGTCACCAGCAGCATCGAGATCATGCTCAGCACGCCGAGCTGGTTGGCGATGACGACGGGCGCATTCAGGTGCACGTTGCCGATGCCGCCGGGCCCCGTGCCGATGCGCACCGAGGTGCTGCCGGCACTCGCGAAGGCCATCCCCCCGAGCACCGCCGTGGCCAGCCACAGCAGGGGCTGGCGCAGCTGGTAGCGCAGGTCGAAGCGGAAGAACTCACGCCACATGACGCTCTCCGCGAGCCGACGCAGGGTTGGACTGCACGGCGCGCAGCTGGAGGAAGTAGACGTCCTCGAGGCCGGGTTCGACCGGCGTGAAGCCTTCCTCCGGCTGGGTCTCGGCGTAGACGTGGATCTGCGGCTTGCCGCCCACCAGGCGGGTCGACAGCACGGCGAAGCGGCGCTGGTATTCGTCGAGCTGGGCATCGTCGACGCGGCAGCGCCAGACGCGGCTGCGCAACAGCTCGATCGCATCCTGCGGCCGGCCGGACACCAGGACCTGGCCGCGCGCGATCATCGCCATGCGGGGGCACAGGTCGGTGACGTCGTCCACGATGTGGGTGGACAGGATCACGACCACCTGCTCGCCGATCCGCGCCAGCAGGTTCAGGAAGCGGTTGCGCTCATCCGGGTCGAGGCCGGCGGTGGGCTCGTCGACGATCACCAGCCGCGGCGCGCCGAGCAGGGCCTGGGCGATGCCGAAGCGCTGGCGCATGCCGCCCGAGTAGCTGGCCACGGCGCGCTTCCTCGCATCCCACAGGTTCACCTGGTGCAGCAGGCCTTCGACCGCCTCCTTGCGCTCGCCGCGCCGGGTCAGTCCCTTCAGCACCGCGAAGTGGTTCAGCAGCTCGAGCGCGCTGGTCTTCGGATAGACGCCGAACTCCTGCGGGAGGTAGCCCAGCTGACGGCGCAGGCCCTCCTTGTCCTGCACGACGTCGCGACCGTCCAGGTGGATGCTGCCGCTGTCCGGCTCCTGCAGCGTGGCGATGGTGCGCATCAGCGTGGACTTGCCGGCGCCGTTCGGGCCGAGCAGCCCGAACAGGCCGGTGGGGATCTCCAGCGTGACGCCGTTCAGCGCATGCACCCCGTTGCCATAGGTTTTGTGAAGCTGCTTGATCGAAAGCATGTCGCGCGCTCCTTGAAGGTCCGGGCCGGCTCCGGGCTGGCCAGTCCCGTCAAAGTAGCGAGCGTGTTTTCTCGGACCTATGGACGATGAAAGAGCGGCGGGTTCTCGTGGTGAGCGGTCGAAAACCAGGATGAACGGCGGCCCCTCTGCTCCGAGCATCTGACGAACGTCCCGTGTTTCTCGCGCGGCCGCCCGCAGTGGCACCTGCATAGGCGCGCCTACGTACAGGGCGGACCTGGTCTCACCTGCATCCGTTGGCCAAGCAGGCAAGCAGGCAGCCCCATTCGCGAGCCTCTGGCCAGAAGAAGACCCGGACGTAGCGCTGCGCCCGACGACTCCTTGGCAAATTGCCAAATGGCCATTATGTTTTGGCCACTGGTTCGGGAGGACAAGGCATGGCGCCGATGGATTCGCTGACGAAGCTGCTGGGGGGCCGCACGGTGCTGGGCACCACCCTCAAGAACGAGGATGACCTCGTGGAGCTGGTGCGTGAGGGCCTCCCCTACGCCTCGCTCGAGCGCGTGGCGGACGGCCTGCAGCTCACGCTGGACGAGGCGGCGGACTCGTTGCGCCTGCCGCGCCGCTCGCTCAGCCGCCGCAAGGAGAAGGGCGAGAAGCTCAACCCCCAGGAGTCGGAGCGCGCGCTGCGGCTCGCGCGCCTCGCCGTGCGGGCCGAGGAGGTGCTCGGCGACATGGAGAAGGTCTACCGCTGGCTGCGCAAGCCCAACCGAGCCCTGGGCGGCAAGCCGCCCCTCTCCATGCTGGATGTGGACGTGGGCGCAGCGCAGGTGGAGCACGTGCTCGGCCGCATCCAGTACGGCGTCTACAGCTGATGCTGCTCTGGCGCCTCGTCCCTGAGCGCTGGGCGGACACCGCCTTCACCGGCGAGGGCGCCCGACTGTACGGCGGCCGCTGGAACAGCGCCGGCACGCCCCTGGTGTACCTCTCCTCCGCGCTCTCGCTCGCGGCGCTCGAGGTGCTGGTGCACGCAGACGTGGAGGACCTGCCGAGCCGGTTTGCGGCGTGCTCCGTGGAGGTGCCCGCGGCCGTCGCGGGCGCCATCGAGACGGTGGACCCCGAGACGCTCTCCAAGGACTGGCGGGCCGTCAGCGCGCCGCCCGAGCTCCGGGCCTTTGGCAACGCCTGGGTGCGGGAGGCCCGCTCCGCCCTGCTGGCCATGCCCTCCGTCATCATCCCCGAGGAGCAGAACTTCCTGCTCAACCCCGCCCACGCGGACTTCAAGAAGCTCGAGGTGCGGCCCTCGCGGGCCTTCTTCTTCGACCCGCGGCTCTACGCTGCGGACTGAGAAGCCCACGCCACTGGCACTGGAAGGGGCGGCGCGCGCTGCCCCTCCCAGGAGACAGGATACTGGGGCGACTGCGCAGAGCGCCGCGCCTCCTTCGGTTCCATCAAGTCTGCCGCATCGAGCTGCGTGCCGCGTCCATTGTCGTGGAATCGCAATGATGCCTCCTTGCAGCCCTCATGTCCGCAGGCGTCGAGCTCACGACTCGCCCGCAGCCAGGAGCCCTTTGTGACGTGATTGATGTCGTGGGCGTCGAACTTGGCGAAGTCCATTACCCAATCGATGTCGTTGCCGTGACTGGCTTGGCGCATAGGAGGAACAGCCCGCGTTTCTCGCGCAGCGTCTCGCCGCGCGCGTGTCCGTTGAGCCCTCCCCAACCGTGGAAGTCCCCACCTCGAGGCCCCCGCGCGGCGTCCTCGGCCAGGTGGCCGGCGCACCTCGGGCCTCGAGCGCCCCCTGCACGCCCACGCCCCTTCCCCGTCCCGCTCCGAGTCTGCGCGCTGCCCTACTCCCACCCCGGCGGGCCCTGCGCCGCCGCCAGTGGCGCCACCCCCGTCGCCTCGCCTACGTGAGCGAGGATGGCCCGCACGACAGGGGGGTGCGTCAGGTAGGCGAGCACGCGGCGCTTGCCCCCGCAGCGCGTGCACCGGAAGACGTCGAGCGCGAAGGTGCGCTGCAGCAACCCTGCCCAGTCCAGGCGCGGCGTCCGCGCGCGCGAGGCTGCCGCGACCGGCTTCACGTGCACTGCGGCGGCGGCCTCACCCGAGGCAGCCAGTGCTGAAGCGGGCACCGGCGCCACGGCAGCCCGCAGCCTCGCCCCTGGCGCGAACACGCCATGAAAGCGCACCAGGTTGCTGCGCGGCGGCGGCACCAGCGCCGTCAGCTTGCGCAAGAGCTCCAGCCCCGTGAAGTGCAGGTGCGTGCGGCCCCCGGGCAGCACCCGCTTCATCCGGTACGCGATGCGGCCGTCGGGTGCGCGCTCGAAGCGCTCCAGGGCCAAGGGGCCCCGGGCCCCGTAGCGACACAGGCGCGCGAGGCCTTCCCGGTCGTTCGGGTGCAGGTGGGTGTTGGCATGCAGGCTGAAGCCTTCGAAGAAGGCGCAGCGGGGCTGCTGGCGGGGAGGGGCGCGCACGTCGAGGCGCAACAACGCCAGCTGTCCGCGCAACGAGTGGGCCCGGTAGCGTTCCAGCGAATCGTCCTCCGCTTCTGCCTCCAGCACCCCGCGCGCAGCCAGCAGCGCCAGCACCCGGCGGCGCACCCGCGCGAGAAGCCGCTCCACCTCCGGCTGCGTAGGCGGCGGCAAAGGGACGAAGGCTCCCTCCTGAGTGAAAACTCCGTCGGGCACCAGCGCGTGATTGCAGGAGGGACACACGCCGCGCCCCTTGCAGCTGAAGGCCACCTGCAGCTCGTCACCGCACGCTTCGCACCGCACGCGCGCGAAGCCGTTTGCCAGCTGGCCACAGTCCAGGTAGCGCGTGAAGTCGCGCTGCACGTAGCGCGGCAGGCCGCGGCCCACTGCGTCTGCCTCGCTGATGAGCGTGGCGAGATTCTCGCGCACGGCGGCGTACAACGCCGAGCCCTCCGGTTGCCTTCTCCGGTACCTGCGCCCGCACTCCGCCCCCTTCGCCTGCGTCTCCCCTCCACCCATTCCCGCCCGGCTCCCGGGCGAGACGCTACCGGGCATGGCTGACGGGGCGCTGCGGGCCTGCACGAGAGACGGCGCCTGCGCCCGGGCCGCCCTTCTCGCGGGGGCTAGTGGAGGGTATCTCTGGGCGCTTTCGAGGCGGCAGCGGGCATGGCGGCGGGCTCGTCCCTTTCCGCTCCCGTGAAGCGCAGCAGCGCGAGGAGCTGCTCGCCCGTGAGGGCCGCAGCGCCGTCTGCGCCGGCCAGCAGGCTCTGCGCGAGCTCGCGCTTCTCCGCGTGCAGCTGCACGATCGCCTCCTCGATCGTGCCCTGGCTCACCAGCCGGCTCACCGTCACCGGCTTGTCCTGCCCGATGCGGTGCGCGCGGTCCGTGGCCTGGTCCTCCACCGCCGGGTTCCACCAGGGGTCCAGGTGGATGACGTGGTCCGCCGCCGTGAGGTTCAGCCCCGTGCCGCCCGCCTTGAGGCTGATGAGGAACAGCTCCGCCCTCCCCGCCTGGAACGCGTCCACCCGCGCCGCGCGCTCCGCGGGCGGCGTGCTCCCGTCCAGGTAGAGGTAGCCCACCCCCGCCTCGTCCAGCGCCTCGCGCACCAGCGCGAGGTGGCGCGTGAACTGGCTGAAGACGAGCGCCCGGTGCCCCTCCGCGCGCAGCTCCTGCACCAGCTCCATGAAGCGCGTGAGCTTGCTGCTGGGCACCTCGCTCCTCGGGTCCCCGAGCCGCGGGTGGCACGCGAGCAGCCGCAGCTTCGTCAGCGCCGCGAGCACCTCGATGCGCATCTCCGGCGCGCTCGCGCGCCCTCCCAGCTGCGCGAGCGCAAGCTTGCGCGACTCGTCGTACAGCCGCCGCTCCGCCGGCGTGAGCGCCACCGTCACCACCACCTCGGTGCGCGCGGGCAGCTCGCGCGCCACCTGCCCCTTCGTGCGCCGCAGCAGGAAGGGGCGCAGGACCGCCGCGAGCGCCGCGCGCCGCGCACCGTCTCCGTCGCGCTCGATGGGCGTGGCGAAGCGCCCGCGGAACACGTCCCGGCTGCCCAGCAGCCCCGGGAACAGCAGCGCGAAGAGGCTCCACAGCTCGCTCAGCCGGTTCTCCACCGGCGTGCCCGTGAGCGCCACGCGCGCGTCCGCCTGCAGCTGGCGCAGCGCCCGCGCGCGCTGCGTGTCCGGGTTCTTCATCGCCTGCGCCTCGTCCACCACCAGCGTGCTCCACTGCACGCCCGCGAGCCGCGCCACGTCGTTGGCCACGAGGCCGTAGCTCACCACCACCACGTCCCCCGGCCCCAGGCCCACGAGCAGCGCCCCGCGCGAGGACTCGCGGTAGGCGTGCAGCGTGAGGCCCGGCGCGAAGCGCGCCGCCTCGCGCTCCCAGTTGAAGCAGACGCTGGTGGGCGCCACCACCAGCGCGGGGCCGCGGGATGCTCGGTGCAAGAGCAGCGCGAGCGCCTGCAGCGTCTTGCCCAGGCCCATGTCGTCCGCGAGCGCCGCGCCCGCGCCCCACTCGGTGAGCCGCGCCATCCACACGAAGCCCTCGCGCTGGTAGTCGCGCAGCTCCGCCCGCAGCCCCTCGGGCACGGGCACCTCGAGCGTGCGCGAGCGCGCGATGCGCTCGCTGAGCTTGCGCCAGTCCGGCGGCGCCGCCACCTGCGCGCCCGCGGCCGCGAAGGCCTCGAGCAAGGGCGCTGCGGCCACCGAAAGCTGCAGCCCGCTGCGCGTCGGGTGCGCGAGGTCCGCGAGGGCGCCGAGCTGCTCGCGCAGGCTCTGGGTGAGGCGCATGAAGCGCCCCTTTCCGAGCGGCACGAAGTGCGCCTGCGTGCGCGCCGCCTCCAGCAGCTGCTCCAGCGTGAGCTTCGTGCCGTCCACCTCCAGCGCGCCGCCCACGCCGAACCAGTCGCGCTGCTTGCGCACCTCCACCTTGAGGCTCGCCCACGAAGGAGCCGCCACCACCCGCAGCTCCTCCTCGGGCCACTCCACGCGCAAGGTGGGGGACAAGAGCCCCTGCAGCCGCTCGAGCACGGAGAGCGCCTCGGTGGGGTCCTCGAAGAGCAGCGCCCAGTCCGCCCCCTCCACCTTCACCCCCAGCCGCGCGCACAGCGCGTGCGCCTCCGCGCGCTCGGCCTCCAGGTCTCTGCGGGTGACGAGCCGCTCGCCCTCGCGCGTGGCGCGCACCTGCACCGCGCCCTCGCCGGGAGGGAAAAGAGGCGCCTCGGGCAGGGGCTCCACGCGCAGCACGCCGGTGAGGCCGCCCGCGCCCGTGGGCTGCAGCCGCACCACCTGCGTGCCGGCGGGCGGCACGCTGCGGCCCTCCAGCGCCTGCGGCAGGGCGAGCGGAAACGCGCTCTCCAGCGCCTCCAGCCGGTCGAGCACCGGGCGCAGCGCCTCGGCCGGCAGGCGCGCGCCGTAGTCGCGCAAGGCCTCCAGCACGCTGCCCGCGGCGGGAGCGGCCTGGATGAGCGTCAGGCGCGGGAGCTGAGGCTCCAGGTGCACCCAGGGCCAGCCGCGCGGGGCGCGCTCGCGCGCGAGCAAGAGCGCATCCAGCTCCACCGACTGCCCGCCCACCGCGGGCGCGACGCGCAGGCGGCCTCCCTCCTCGTCCACGAAGGAGAGCCCCAGCGGCAGCTCGCGCACCTCGAGCGGCGCCTCCAGGCGCTCGGAGAGGAAGAGGCGGGGGCTGCCCGCGAGACAGCGCAGCAGCCGCAGCACGATGCGCCGCTCGTCCTCGCCGTACGCGCTCTGGCTCAGCAGGCGCAGCTCCAGCGCCTCGCGCTCGCGGGGGCTGCGCGCCGCCTCCAGCGCCACGTCGTGGTCGCGCGCCGTGAGGCGGCTTCCCGCGGAGAGGCCTCCGCCCTTGCGCGGTCGGTGCAGGTAGGGCTCGAGCCGGGGCACCCCGCCCTCGAAGCCCTCCAGCCGCCACGTCACCTCGTGCCCACCGCCGGCGCGCGCGGGCGCCCCGTGCGCCGCGGCCTCGAGCGCGCCCAGCAGCTGCGTCCAGGGCCGCTCCACCAGCGCCTCGGCGAGGCTCGCGTTGCGCCCCGCGCGCGCCGGCTCCGCGAGGTCGCGCAGCGCCGCATCGAGCGCGCTGAGCGCGTGCACGCAGGAGGGGGCCAGGCCGGGCGTGCAGGTGCAGCTGAGCGCGGGGCTGCCCTCCATCAGCGCGGGCAGCCGCACCACCACCTCCACCGGCACGGGCAGCCGGGTGCGCCCCGGGGTGAGGGCCCACAGCGTCTCGCGCAGGCGAAAGCGCGGCGGCCGCTCGTTCCACTCCCGCTGGGCGGGCTCGCTTCCTTCCGCCCGGGGGCTCGCGCTCTCGCGCAGGCGCGCCCGCAGCTCGCGCAGCCGCTCGGCGAGGGGCAGGAGGCGCGCGTCGGTGGGCGCCTGGCGACCCCGGGCCCCCTCCTCCTCCAGCCCGCGGCGCACGCGCGCCGCCTCCTCCTCGAGCCAGTCCCAGGCGCAGGCGTGGAGCCGCTCGAGCAGCGCGCCCTCCACGGGCCCGAGGAAGTCCGCCACCCGGCCCGCCGCCGCGTCCGCGACGGAGGCCGCGCGCGGCAGCAGGTACTGCAGCCGGTCCAGGGCGCGCGAGCCCAGCGCCTGCGCGAGCACCCGGATGCTGGTGTCGCGCGCGTGCACCACGCCGTGCAGCGCGAGCCACGCCTCCGTCGCCTCCTCGGTGCTGGGGCGGGGCTCGGGCGCGGGGCCCCGGCGGCGCGGCGCGTGCGCAGGCGCCTCCGCCTGGGCCTCGAGCTGCACGAGCCACGCGAGCCCGAGCGCCACCGCGTGCTTGCACAGCCCGCCGGCCTGGGCCGCGGGGCACTCGCACAGCCCCTGCAGCCCCTCCTCGTCCGCCCCCAGGTGCACCTGGTAGCGCCGCGTGCCCACCACCTCGCCGCGCAGGCCCGAGGGCTCCACCGCGAGCCGCGCGACTCGGCCCTCGCCCGCGTAGTCCTGCCCACGCGCGTACGTGGCGGCGCCCGCGGCGTCGCGCAGCGCGTCCGGCCGCAGCCAGGTGGCGAGGTGCTGATTCATCGGGAAGCGGACTCTCTGCAGGAGCGGGCGCGCCGGCGCAACCTCCAAAGCAGGGTGTGAGCCGCTCGGCCGCCTGGCCGCATCCGCCTTGACTGCGCCGCGGGCTGCTTATTGTCCCTGCATCACGCGGTCCTTACCTTGAAGTTCCTATGCACGAGAGCCCTATGCGCCCCTCTTCCCTTCGCAGAGCCCTGGTGGTGCCGGTGCTGGTCGCCCTCGGTGTGGCGCTGCTGCCCGGCTGTCAGAAGTACGACGTCCTCATCGAGAAGGACCAGGTGTGCGAGCAGCGCTGGGCGGACCTCGAGGCCCAGCTGCAGCGGCGCGCGGACCTCATCCCCAACCTGGTGAACACCGTGAAGGCGGCGGCCGCCTCGGAGAAGGACATCCTCACCGGGGTGCTCGAGGCGCGCGCCAAGGCGACGAGCATCCAGCTGAGCGGCGAGGACCTGCAGGACCCCGCCAAGGTGGCCGCGTTCCAGAAGGCCCAGGAGGGGCTGACCAGCGCGCTGAGCCGCCTGCTGGTGGTGCAGGAGAAGTACCCCGAGCTCAAGAGCAACGAGAACTTCCGCGGCCTGCAGGTGCAGCTGGAGGGCACCGAGAACCGCATCCTGCGCTCGCGCGAGCAGTACAACGCGGCCGTCGCCGACTACAACGCGGAGCTCGGCAAGATTGGCGGCGCGGTGGTGAAGCGCGCCACGGGCGGCACCTTCAAGCCCCGCCAGTACTTCCGCGCCAGCCCCGAGTCCCAGGCCGCCCCCAAGGTGAACTTCTGATGGCCCTCGCGGCGGCAGCCCGGCGGCACGCGCGCCCCGCGGCGGCCGCCGCCCTCTCCTGCGCGCTGCTCCTGGGCGCCGCGAGCGCGCAGGCGCAGAACCAGTCCTCGCTGCAGCCCCTGCCCCCGGCCCGGCGTCCCGAGACGCAGGCGCCGCGCAGCCCTGCAGCGCCCCCCGCCTCCGCAGGCCCCGACGAGGCACCGCCCTCGCCGCGCAGCAGCGGTGGCGCGCAGCAGGCCCCTGACGACGGGCGCAAGGACGACGCGCGCCCGGGTGCCACGCCCGCGACGGACTCGCCCCCGGCCGAGACCCCGGCCGCGCGCGGCGGCCCCGCGGCCCTTCCGCAGGACGACGAGGCGGCGCGCCCCTCGAGCGGCCCCTATCGCCCGCCGCCCCTGCAGGGCTACGTCACGGACACGGCCGGCGTGCTGAGCGCCGAGGAGCGCGCGACGCTGAACCAGCGCCTCAACGCGCTGGACCGGCAGAGCGACTTCAAGGTCGCCGTCTTCGTCGTGGACACGCTGGGCGGCGAGACCATCGAGGACGTGGCCTACGCGGCCTTCAACACCTGGAAGATCGGCAGCGCCGGCAAGGACAACGGCGCGCTGCTGGTCATCGCGCCGCGCGAGCGCCGGGTGCGCATCGAGACGGGCAAGGGCGTGGGCGGTGAGCTCACCGACCTGCAGACCTTCGACATCCTGCAGAAGTACGTGAAGCCCGCGCTGAAGGAGAACCGCTACTACGACGCCGTGGCGGACGGCACCAACGCCATGGCCATCGCCGTGACCGGCCAGCCGCTGCCGGGCGCCGCGCCCCTGCCCGCGCGCCCCACCTCGCGCGAGCCCTCGGGCGACACGGGCTTCGGCGGCGTGGGCTGCCTCATGGCCGCCTTCTTCGCCTTCTTCCTCTTCAACATGTTCCGCGGCGGAGGCGGCGGGCGCCGGCGCCGGCGCGGCATCATGTTCTTCCCGCCCTTCTTCGGCGGCGGAGGTGGCTGGGGCGGCGGAGGCGGCGGCTGGGGTGGAGGCGGCGGAGGCGGCTGGGGCGGTGGCGGTGGCAGCCCCGGCGGCGGTGGCAGCTCCGGCGGCGGCGGCTCCAGCGACAGCTACTGAAGCTCCGGGCCGCAGCGCAGCAGGCTGCGGGCCGTCCCCTTTCGCCCGCCCTCTAGCGCTTCTGGCGCGCGAGCTCCTGCTCGATGCGGCCCAGCTGGCGCTTGAGCAGCTCCACCTCCTGCTGAAGCGTCTGCACCTGGCGGGTGCTCGCCTGCAGCTCCTCGGTGCGCTTCTCCAGCGCCTGGATGGCGACCATGTTGATGCCGTCGATGTCCAGGCTGTTGATGGTGCGGTCGTTCAGGCCGAGGCCGAAGGCCGCGTGGAAGTCCTGCGCCATCGGGCCCACGTGCCGCGGCTGCTGCTCCTCGGCCTTGTAGACCCAGGTCTGCAGCGGAATCTTCGAGAGCTTCGCGAGCACCTGCTCACCGTCCACCGGCTGGAAGGCCGTCTTCGCATTGCGGTCGGAGAGCACGTTCCACGAGGAGCCGCCGGGGTTCAGGCTGACGCCCGTGGTGAGGCCCGAGTTGGTGAAGAGCCGCACGCCGCCCGCCGCGCGGATGGCGAACTGGTTGCTCGCCGTCACCAGGTTCGAGGGCACGGTCGTGGTGGACCCGTCGCCCCAGGCGAAGGCGCCGTCGAACCCGTTGGTGCTCACGCGGTTGCCGAGCGCGACGCCGTAGGCACCGTCTGCCGTCACACGGTAGCCGAGCGCCGCCGAGCCCATGCCGCTGGCCGTGGTGTTGTAGCCCAGGGCCGTCGCATAGGCGCCGGAGGCCAGGTTGTAGTAGCCGAAGGCGAGGCTGTAGTTCGCCGAGGCCCGCGTGTTGAAGCCGCCCGCCCACGAGTAGAAGCCCACGTTCGCGTCGTCCCAGTGCCCGAGGTTGCCGTCCACGCCGCCGGCGCGGAACGCGGCCTTGAAGGGGTGCCACATCATCCGCGTGCCATCGCCCGAGGCAGGGATGAAGCCGATGCCCAGCTGGCCGATTGCGGCGAGGCCGCTCGCGTTGTCCACGCGCAGCACGTCGGTGATCGGGTAGCCGGGCTGCGAGGGCGCGCGCAGCTGGAGCAGCGTCGTCGCGTTGTAGAGCCCGTCGTTGTTCGTCTGCACCCGGACGCGATCGCCCGCCGTGAAGGTGCCACCCACGGCACCTGAGCCGCTCACGTTGAAGCTCGAGTCCGCCTGCTGGACGGTCCCGTTGCGGATGTACTGGGTCACGTTGGGCGCGAGGCAGTCCGCCACGGTGCAGCTGCCGTCCGCGTCCTTGTCCTCGCTGCCCACGTCACAGGCGTGGTTCGTGTTGAGGTCCCAGCAGGCGAAGCCCGGCTCGCCGTGGCAGAGGTACTGGGTGAGGGCTGGGTTGATCTCACCGGGGTCCAGCTGCATGTCCCCGTCGATGTCCGGTCCGAACTCCAGCTTCGTGCCGCCGAAGGTGCAGTGCGCCCCTGCGGGCTCGGAGGAGTTGAGCGTCACCACCGGTGCGCCGGAAGGACCCGCAGGGCCCGGCGCGCCCGTGGCCCCCGGCGAGCCCGTGGCCCCCGGTGCGCCCGGCGCTCCAGGAGTGCCCGGCGCGCCCGCCTCGCCCTCCGCGCCACAGCCCACTGCCAGGAGGAGCGCGGCACCCAGCGCCGCAGGAAGGCTCCACCCACCGCTTCGATTCACCCCGTGATGCATGCTGTCCCCGTCGGCCCTCGGGGGCCGGCTGCCAATGTCGAGCGCGCGACACTAGCAGCCTCGGGGTGCGGGCCGCGAATGGGCCCCCGCCGGGCGCCTACAGGCTCTCGTGGAAGTGGCGCATCGTGCGCTCCCAGCGCCGCTCCACCGAGAGCGGGTCCACGGGCATGTGCGTGGAGCCCGAGAGCGTGAGCAGCGAGAAGGGCTTGCCCGCGCGCAAGAGCGCGTCGCACAGCCGCAGCGTGTGGCCGAGGAAGACGTTGTCGTCCGCGGTGCCGTGGATGAGCAGCAGCTTGCCCATGGGGCCGGGGGCGCTCGCCGCGGGGAGCAGCGAGTTGCGCGCGTAGGCCTCGGGGTGCTCCTGCGGCAGCCCGAGGAAACGCTCGGTGAGGTGCGAGTCGTAGTCGCGCCAGTCCACCACCGGCGCGCCCGCCACCGCGGCGCGGAAGACGTCCGGGCGCTCGAGCACCGCCATCGCGGCCATGTAGCCGCCGTTGCTCCAGCCCTCGATGCCCACGCGCGCGAGGTCCAGCTCCGGTACCTGCGCGGCGAGCGCGCGCAGCGCCTCCACCTGCTCGTCCAGCCGGCCCACGAAGTCGTACTTCAGCGCGCGCTCCCACGCGCGGCCGCGAAACCACGTGCCCCGCCCGTCGATGCTGACGACGAGGTAGCCCTGGTCCGCCATCCACTGCGAGTCGAGGTGCAAGGTCATCCCCTGCTGCACGAGCGGGTGCGCGGCGCCGTAGATGCGCACGATGACCGGCAGCTTCACGCCGGGCTTCGCCGCGCGCGGGCGCACGAGCGAGGTCCAGTACCCCGCCTTGCCCACCTGCCGCACCTCGAGGCGCGGCGTGAAGGGCGGCTCCTTCGCCACCGAGGGCAGCTCGCCTGAAGTCGTGCCGTCCGCGCGCAGCACCCGCGTGCGGCGCAGGTGCGTGGGGCTCTCGCTCGTGAGCACCACCACCCGTCCGTCCGGCGTGACGGTGGCGCTCTCGAGCGCGGGCGTCTCCTGGCTCACGCGCTCGGGCGCCCCGCCCCGCACGCTGCGCCAGAGGTAGCGCTCGGTGGGGTTGGGGCCGCCGAGGAAGTACAGCGTGTCCTCCGCCTCCACGTAGCGCACCAGCGCGCGAAAGCCCGCCCCCGGCGCCACCCGCGAGCGCAGGAGCCGCCCGTCCGCACTGCGCAGCTCCAGCTCCGTGTCGCCGTTGCGCTCGGTCTGCCAGAGGAAGCCCGTGCCGTCCTCGCGCCAGAGGGGGAAGTCCTGGTCCAGGTTCACCCAGGCCGGGTCCCTCTCGGTGAGCAGCGTGCGCGTCGCGCCGGTGCGCGGGTCCGCCGCGAGCAGCAGCTCCTCCGTCTGGGCGCGGTTCTGCACCAGCAGCGTGAGCGGCCCCCGCTCGGGCCAGCGCACCGTGGCGAGGTAGGGGTAGCGCTCCAGGTCCCAGCGCACCTCGCGCGGGCTTCCGCCGGTGGCCTGCGCGACGAAGAGGCGCACCCGCGCGTTGGGCGTGCCGGGCCGCGGGTAGGGCACGCGCTCCGGGGCGCGCTCGGGGTGGGCGGGGTCCGCGAGCGCGAGCTTCTCCACGCCGCGCGTGTCGCTCTCGGTGAAGGCGAGCTGGCGCGCGTCCGGGCTCCACCAGTAGCCGGTGAAGCGCCCCATCTCCTCCATCGCCACGAACTCCGCGAGCCCGTGCGTGCGCTCGGGCGTGCCCCCGCGGCTCACCCGGTGCTCGCGCCCGGTGCGCAGGTCCAGCTGGTACAGGTCGCTCCCGCGCACGTAGGCCACGTGCTCGCCGTCCGCGGAGAGGCGCGGGTCGATGCCGCCGGCCGCCGCCTTCAGCTCGCGCACCTGCCCGCTCGCGCGCTCGAGCAGGAAGAGGCGCCCGGAGAGCGTGAGCAGCACGCGCCGCCCGTCCTTCGAGAGCGCGAAGGTGGTGAAGCCGCGCGCGCCCACCCGCATCCGCTCGCGCCGCGCCGCCTCCTCGCGGCTGAGGGTCTCGCCCACGCCGCCCAGCACGCCTTCCGGGGTGAGCAGCTCCCTCGCCTGTCCGCTCGCCACGTCGAAGGCCCAGAGCGAGAGCGCGCTGGAGGTGGGGCTGCTGCGCAGGAAGAGCACGGTGCCGCCGTCCGGCGTGGGCGTGGACGCAATGGGCCGGCCGGCCGTGTAGCGGCGGGTCTCGGTGAGCTCGCGCAGGAAGGAGGTCGGAGCGCCCTGCGGCTGGGCGAGAGCGGGGAGCCCCAGGAGCACGGCGGCAGCGAGGACGAGGCGGGTCATCGCCCGACTCTAGCCAGGGAGCGTCTCCACGCTGAAGGTCATGCCCGCGCGCCGCAGCCGCTCCACCAGCGTCATCCCCAGGGCCGTGCCCACGGTGTGCACGCCGCCCGCGGCGGGCAGCGCGTCCTGCGCGAGGCAGAGCGCGCTCTCGGAGAGCATCACCGCGGTGGCTGCGTAGCCGGGGTCCCCGCGGCTCGCGACCTTTCCCGCGAGCCGCACCTGCTCGCCGGTGCGCGCCGAGCGCCCCTCACCGCGCAGGTGCGCCTCGAAGAAGCCGCGCTCGCGCTGCTCGGGGCTGGGCCCCTGCCCCGCCGCGGGCAGCCGCTTCTGCACGAGCTTGCGCAGGGGCTTCACCGACACCGCGCCCACGAAGGCGCCGAGGCCCGCGGACATCGCGCTCGCGCGCGCGAGGCCCCGCGGCCCCGGCCCGAAGGCCTGCACCTCCGAGTAGCGGAAGCCCTCGCCCCAGGGAAAGCCGAGCAGCGCGTTCGTGCGGCGCACGCCACGGGTGTTCACGCTCGCCATCACGAAGGGGCCCGTCCAGCTGCCCAGCTCCTCGCTGTAGCGCACGCCGAGCTGGTCGCTGCCGTCGGGGCCGCGGCGCTTCGGGTCCGGGTCCAGGCCGTAGGGGTTGCCCAGCACGCGGCGCACGCTGCGGTCCTTCGTGGCCTCGTCGAGCGCGTTGAGCATGCTCGCCACCGTGCCGCCACTCGCGCCGCCGCGCATGCGCCCCATGTAGAAGCGCACCGCGTCCAGGTGGCCGCCGTGCTCGGCGCGCATGTGCTCCTGCAGCATCAGCGTGCCCAGGACGGAAGGGATGGAGTCGAAGCCGCACGCGTGCACGATGCGCGCGCCGGTGCGCTGCGCCTCCGCGTGGTGCTGGTCGATCATCCGCCGCATCCACTGCACCTCGCCGGTGAGGTCGCAGTAGTCCGTGCCCGCGCGCACGCACGCCGCCACCAGCGCGCTGCCGTACAGCGCGTAGGGCCCCACGGTGGAGCAGACCACGCGCGTGCGCGAGGCGAGCGCATCGAGCGACGCCGCGTCCTGCGCGTCCGCGAGGAGCAGCGGCAGCTGGGCGCAGGCGGGGTCGATGCGGGAGAGCCCCTCGCGCACCCGCTCCAGCTTCGCGCGGTCGCGGCCCGCGAGCGCCCAGCGCGCGCCGTGCTTGCCGCGCGCGAGCGCCTCCGCCACGAGCTGGCCGGTGAAGCCGGTGGCACCCCACAACACGACGTCGAGCTCGGCAGAGGACCTGGGCATGGGCGCATTGCGTCGCTCGCCGCGCCTCCCGTCAAGGTTTCCGTGGACAGCGGCGCGCCGGGGCCGTACGGCCCTGCGCATGGCATGGCTCCTCCTCATCGTCGCCGGGCTGCTCGAGACCTGCTGGGCCGTGGGGCTGAAGTACACCCACGGCTTCACCCGGCTGTGGCCCACGCTCTTCGTCGCGGCCACGCTCGCCGCGAGCATGGTGCTGCTCTCGCTCGCCGTGCGCTCGCTGCCCATCGGCACGGCCTACGCGGTGTGGGTGGGCATCGGTGCGCTCGGGGCCGCGGTGCTGGGCATCTTCCTCTTCCACGAGCCGGCGACCCCTGCGCGGCTGCTCTTCCTCGCGCTGCTGCTCGTGGCCATCGTGGGGCTCAAGTTCACCAGCAGCGCGGGGGACTGAGTGAAGCTCGTCATCGCGCCCGACTCGTTCAAGGAGAGCCTCAGCGCGCCGGAGGTGGCGGCCGCCATCGCGCGCGGCTGGGCGAGCGTGGACCCGCAGGCCGAGCTGCTGCTGCGCCCCATGGCGGACGGCGGCGAGGGGACGGTGGACGCGGTGCTCGCGGCGACGGGCGGCGAGCGGCGGCAGCAGCGGGTGCAGGGGCCGCTGGGAGCGCCGGTGCTCGCGCACTGGGGCTGGCTCGCGGACGGCACGGCGGTGCTGGAGATGGCCGCGGCGAGCGGCCTGCACCTCGTGCCGCGCGCCGCGCGCGACGCCACCCGCGCGAGCAGCCACGGCACGGGAGAGCTGGTGCGCGCGGCGCTGGACGCGGGCGCGCGCCGCATCATCGTGGGCCTGGGCGGCAGCGCGACGAACGACGGGGGCGCGGGGCTGCTCCAGGCGCTCGGCGTGCGCTTGCTCGATGCGCACGGGGTGGCGCTGCCTCCCGGGGGCGCGGCGCTCGCGCGGCTCGCGCGCGTGGACGTCTCCGGGCTCGACCCGCGGCTCGCGCAGGTGCCGGTGGAGGTGATGGCGGACGTGGACAACCCGCTGTGCGGGCCGCACGGCGCCTCGGCGGTGTTCGGCCCGCAGAAGGGCGCGAGCCCCGCGCAGGTGGCCGAGCTGGACGCGGCGCTCGCGCACTACGCGGGCGTGGTGGCGGCGGCGCTGGGGGAGGACCCCCGCAGCGAGCCCGGCGTGGGCGCGGCCGGCGGGCTGGGCTTCGCGCTGCGGGCCTTCCTCGGCGCGCGCTCGCGCCCGGGCATCGAGTGGGTGGCGGAGCTCTCCGGGCTCGCGCAGGCCTGCGCCGGCGCGCAGCTCGTCATCACCGGTGAGGGGCGGATGGACGCGCAGAGCCTTCGCGGCAAGGCGCCCATGGGGGTGGCCCGCATCGCGCGCGCGGCGGGCGTGCCCGTCATCGCGCTGGTGGGCAGCCTCGGCGAGGGCTACCAGCGCCTCTACGACGTCGGCATCGAGGCCGCCTTCAGCCTCGTGCCCGGGCCCCTCTCGCTGGAGGAGGCGATGGCGGGCGCGGCGCAGGCGCTGGAGGCGCGCGCCGCGGACCTCGCGCGGCTGTGGCGGGTGGCGCGCGCTTCCGCGGCGGGCGCACCTCAGCGCCGCTGACCGCCGGTGCCCTGCGCACTGCGGGCGGGAGCGCGGCGCAGCAGCGCGGACTGCAGCAGGCCCACGCCGCTCGAGGCCGCCCAGTAGAGGCCGAGCGCCGCCGAGGCGCGCCAGAGGAAGAGCACGCTGAGGGCCGCGGGCAGCAGCACCATCAGCGTCCGGCCCTCGCGCGGCAGGTCGGGGTTGAGCGCCGCGCCCGCGCCGCTGAGGCAGGCCACCAGCGCGAGCAGCAGCACGTCCGGGCGCGCGAGGTCCGCCATCCAGAGGAAGGGCCCCGCCGCGAGCCGCCCCCGCGAGAGCGCGCTCACCAGGCCGCCCACCACCGGCGCCTGCGCGAGCAGCGCGAGCAGCCCGCGCCCGTCCACCGGCGCCACGCCGTGCGCGCGGTAGAGCGCGAGCGTCTCCTGCGCGAGCCGCTCGGGCTCGGCCTTCAGGCGGCGCTGCAGCGCCTCGAGCTCGGGCTTCAGCGCCGCCAGGCGCGCGCGCTGCTCGCGCGAGCGCCGCGCGAGCCGCAGGGACAGCGGCAGCAGCGCGAGCCGCACCGCGAAGGACAGCGTCACCACCGCGAGCCCCACGCTGCCGCCGTACAGCCCGGAGAGCGCGAGCACCGCGTCCGTCACCCACTGCACCCAGTCGGTCCACAGGCCCATGTCGTGCGCACTCCCGGCGCGCTCACTGCGTGAGCCTCAGGAGTAACCAGGCAACCGGGCGGGTCAAGGCGACACGAGGGCGTGGACCTCGCGATCCACGCCCTCGGCCTGTGCTCAGGAGCGTCGAAGGTGCGCCGGGCTCCGCGACGCGGAGCCCGGCGCAGGGGTGATGCGGGACTACAGGACCTCGTCGGCCCCGATGTCCACGCGGCCGCCGAGGAGGCGCGTGCCGCCGCCGAGGTCCACCGCGCCCACGTCACCCGTCGCGGTGGCCGGGTCGCCCGCGTTGGCGGCGGGCGAGGTGGAGCGCAGGGAGAAGTCCCCCGCCGCCGGGTTGGTCAGCTGCGGGTCCACCGTGAGCTTGTGCGCGTCAGGGCCGGCAGGGCTGCCGCTGTACAGGTTGTAGTCCATGGGACCCAGCGGCCAGTTGAGCGAGTTGGCCAGCGGGGTGGGCGTGTTCACGAGGAGGTTGTTCTTCCACTGCACCGTGGCGCTCTGGTGCGGCCGGATGACGAAGCCGTGGGTCGAGCCGTAGACCGTGTTGTTGAGGACCTTGATGTTGTACACGGTGGAGCCGTTGGTGTTGCTGTACCAGGTGCCCACGAGGAACGCGGCGTAGTTGCGCAGCGACACGTTGTTGCGGATGACGATGTCGTGGCTGTCCGGGTAGTTCGGCTCGGAGCACACCTCGTAGGCCCACTCGGAGTCGCGCACGGTGTTGCGCTCGATGACGGAGCCGGCCGCGCCGTTCACGTAGATGGACGCCGCCTGGCTGCCGTACCAGACGCTGCCGTCACGCTTGCGGCTGATCCACTCGAGCAGGTTGCCGCGGATGGTGAGGTTGGTGGGGCCGCCGCCCGAGGCGAGGTGGCCCACGTTGATGCCGATGGCGTCCGTGTCGTGGATCCAGTTGTTCTCGATGAGCACGTTGCTCGTCGCGAGCGTGAGCGTCTCGCCGTAGTTGGAGACGATCTCACCGAGCTCGTTGCCGGCCACCGTCACGTTGGTGGCGGGCGTCTCCACCCAGAAGTTGAGCAGCGCGTTGGTGCCGTCCCAGGCGCCCGGGTTCTTGATGCGCAGGAAGCGGTTGTTGCGCAGCTCCACGCGCTGCGAGGCGCCGTGCACCCAGACGCCGCGCTGCATCGCGCCCAGCGTGTTGTAGTTCTGGAAGGTGAGGCCCTGGATGCGGATGTCCGTGCGCCCGTTGATGTCCAGGTAGGGCACGCCGTCGCGCACGGTGCCAAGCGAGGTGTAGTCGAGGATGACCTTCTCGCCGCCGCACGCGACGCCCGTGTAGCCGCCGCAGTTGGGGCCGCCCGAGAAGCCGTAGGGCTGGAAGGTGATGGGGCTGCCGGAGGTGCCGGACACGCCCACGCTGAGGCGCTCCGGATAGGTGCCCCCGCGGATGTTCACCGTGGAGCCTGCCGTCGCCGAGCGCATCGCCTTCTGAATGGTGCGCCAGGGCTGCGCCTCGCTGCCGGGGTTCGCGTCGTTGCCCGTGGTGGAGACGAAGAACTGGGGGCCGGTCGGCGTGGGAGTCGGCGTCGGCGTGGGAGTCGGCGTCGGCGTGGGAGTCGGCGTCGTGTTGGGCACGGTGCCGTTCTTCGCCGTGAACGTCACGGTGACGGCGCTCGTCTTGCCGTTGCCGAAGGTAGCGCGCACCGTGAACGTGTGCGTGCCGTCCCCGAGCAGGGCGCTGTTGTAGACGTTGGGCGTGCCGCCGGACGAGGTGCCCAGGAAGTCCCAGGGCGAGCTGGTCTCGGTGGTGGCCGGCGTCTGCGAGGCATCCGCGTAGAACTCCACCTGCCGGGCGGTGGTGACCGAGCCGGACTGGAGGAAGATGTAGACGTTGCCGGTGAGCGTCGCGCCCTGCAGCGGCTGCGAGTTCGACCGATCGGCGCTCTTGCTCACGCGGACCATCGACGCCGTGAGCGTCTGGCTGCGCAGTCCGGCCTCGGTCGTATCGAGTCCGTCGGACGTCGTTTCGTCGCCACCCTCCATGTTGCCTCCCCCGCAGGCTGCGAGGAGCAGTGCGCTGCTCAGGAGAAGGGCAGTGCCGCGGGCACGGCCGCGGGGACGACGGGGACAGACAACCTGCATCACATGACTCCTTGGAAGGGGGGGCGGGGTCCATCGAATCGGCGCCACTGCGCCTCTGGACGCCACGCCCGGCCACGAGTCCGCAGTGCTGCCTGGACCGCCACCGGACGCGACTACCCGTCCCCGTGAGGCCCGCAGTGGTGCGGGAGCGATCGTTTGAATTCAACCGATTTCGAGAGCGAGCACCGCCGGGAGCGAGCGGCGGGCTCGCGCCCTGCTGCAGGCACGGGCTCAGGGAGCGCTCGGTGCCGCCGGCAGGTGCGAAGGCGCAGGGGGATGTCGCCTCCCTCAAGCTGCTGTCGCAGGGGCGCGCTGTCTACCCACACGCGCTTTCGGCGAATCAGGACTACGCCCAACCGCGAGTCCCGCACAACCCGCAACTTCGATGGCCGCCTGCTCCCCCGCTCCTGCGGGCCCCCTGTCGGTCACCTGCTGCCGGGCCACCGCCACGGACCTACAGCGGAGCCCACGAGCAGACGGACCGCCGCGCGGCCGCGGGTCGGTGGCGAGCGCGCCGCGCGGCCGCTGTGCTGCCCCCTGGCCCCCACGGAGCGCGAAGCGGGTGCATTCCGGCGCGCGATGCGCTCGAAGTGGGCCCCGCACAGGGCGGCCTCGCCGCGGCCGCGTCAGGCCTTGCTGCGGGGTGGGCTCGCCCCTGCTGCGCAGCGCGCGCGCGTGACGGTCGAGCTCCGCGTGCGGCCGCGCTCCGGCCGCGCCTGCGCTCGGGCCTCGGTGCCAAGACGCGCGCGCTCGGCATCGCCGCTCGTCGGGGTCTTCCTGACCCACGCCCGTGAGGTGACACCCTGGGTTCTGCACGAGGCTGCGCGAGGCCTCTGTTGCTCGGGTGGGAGGCTTGCAGTGGAGCGCTCGGCAATGAAACTCTGCGCCGCCTCGAACTCCCCGGAGCATCCAAGTGACCCCCACGCTTTCCCGGCTCAGCCGGTGTGCTGCCGCACTGCTCGTGGTCCAGCTCGCGAGCGCCTGCGGCTCCAGCTCGCCCCCGACCCCTCCCCCGACCCAATCGGCCGACACGACGGCCCCCACCACCCGCGCCACCCCCGTGGGCGGCAGCTTCGCGGGCAGCGTCACGGTGACGCTGCAGTGCGACGACGGCGCGAGCGGCAGCGGCTGCGCGGCCACCTACTACACGTTGGACGGTGCAGCGCCGACGACCTCCTCGCTGCGCTATGGCAGCGCGCTGAAGCTCTCGAGCGAGACCACGGTGCGCTTCTTCTCCGTGGATGTGGCCGGCAACGCGGAGGCCGCGAAGAGCGAGCACTACACCTTCGCGGTGTCTCCCTCGGACACCACCGCCCCCACGGTCTCCGCCTCTCCCGTGGGCGGCCTCTACCGCACTGCGCAGAGCGTGACCCTCACCTGCACCGACGCGGGCAGCGGCTGCGCCGCCATCCACTACACCACCGACGGCAGCACGCCGACGCAGTCTTCGCCGACGTACACGGCGCCCCTCGCGGTGACGCAGAGCACCGCGCTGCGCTTCTTCGCGGTGGACGTCGCGGGCAACGCGAGCGCCGTCGCGAGCGAGGACTACACGCTCGACGGCGCCGCCCCCACCACCGAGGCCACTCCGGCCGGAGGCACCTTCGCGGGGGACACCGCCGTCACGCTCGCGTGCACGGACGGCGCCGGCAGCGGCTGCAACGCGACCTACTACACGCTCGACGGCAGCACGCCCACCCGTGACTCCACGCCGTACACGGCCGCGGTCGTCGTCGCGCAGAGCGCCACGCTCAAGTTCTTCTCGGTGGACAAGGCCGGCAATGCGGAGGCGGTGCGCACGGAGAGCTACCTCATCGACGGCGCCGCGCCCACCACCACGGCCTCGCCCGCGGGCGGCACCTACGCCGCCGCGAAGAGCGTCACCCTGGCCTGCACGGACGGAGAGGGCGGCAGCGGCTGCGCTGCGACCTACTACACCGTGGACGGCAGCGCTCCGACCACCGCCTCCACGCGCTACACCGGCGCCATCGAGGTCTCGGTCGACACGACCGTGAAGTACTTCTCTGTGGACGCGGCCGGCAACGCCGAGACCGTGCACACGCAGACCTACGTCATCGACGCGGACGCCCCCTCGACCACGGCGAGCCCCGCCAGCGGCTCCTACACGGGGACGCAGTCCGTGGCCCTGACGTGCAGCGACGGGGCCGGCAGCGGCTGCAGCGCGACGCACTACACGCTGGACGGCAGCACGCCCACGAGCGACTCGCCGCTGTACGCCTCGCCCCTCTCGCTCACCGGCAACGTGACGCTGAAGTTCTTCTCGGTGGACCTCGCCGGCAACGCCGAGGCGGTGCGCACGGAGACCTACGTCATCGTGCCCTCGCCCGCCGAGGTCTCCGCGCGCATCGCGAAGATCCGCGCGCTCGCGGACGGCCCCATCTCCGAGGACGTGGAGCGCGCGGTCGTGACGTTCACGAAGGTCCTCACGGGGACGGCGGCCTCCGACCCCGCAGGCTTCTTCCTCCAGGCGGAGCAGAGCGGCCCGGCCGTGTTCGTGGCCGTGGACCCGGCCACCCTCAGCCCGGCGCCCACGGTGGGCGACACGGTGTCCTTCCACGCCACCGCCAAGGCGACGGTGGGCTCGCAGCCGCGCATCGCCGCGCTGGACGCGGCGAGCTTCACGGTCGTCTCCTCGGGGGCTTCCGTGGACGCGCTGCGCAAGGACGTGAGCAGCGAGGACCTCGTCGCGGGCCTGAACGAGCTCGACAGCGAGCTCGTCACGGTGAGCGGCACCGTCGCCTCCGCCTTCGCCGCGGCGGGCACGGGCCACGTCTCGGCGAGCTTCGTCACCCTCGGCGTCGCCGCGCTCAGCCCGAACCTGAAGCTGCGGCTCACCACCGCCGTGCAGGACTCGCTCGACGTGGCCCAGGGCTGCTCGCTCACCACGGCGGCGCCGCTGTGGCGCTTCAACGCCCAGGCGCAGGTCTCTGCCTGGACGGACCCGGAGGTCCTCGCCATCGCGTGCCCGGCGCCCAAGGTGCTCAGCGCGACCGCCACCAGCAGCACCGGCGTGCTCGTCACCTTCGATCGCCGCATCGACCCTGCGAGCGTGAACGCCGGCGGCCAGCAGTTCACCCTCACCAATGGCCTGGTCGCGAGCTCCGCCACGGTCACCGGCAAGCAGGTCCAGCTCACCACCTCTCCGCAGGTGTCGAGCGCCAGCTACCAGGTCACCGTGGCCTCGAGCGTGGCGGACACCCACGCGGCCGGCGTGGACGCGGCGGCCAACAGCGCCAGCTTCACCGGCTTCCTGGTGCCGGCGCAGCTGGTCATCAACGAGCTGAACCCCAACCTCCCGAGCAGCCACGATCTCATCGAGCTGCGGGTGGTGAGCGGCGGCACGATGGACAAGATCACGCTGGTGGAGTCGCCGAGCACCGTCGTCGCGACGCTGCCCAACGTCGTCGTGGCCGCGGGCGACCTCATCGTGGTGCACCTCGCGCCCATCGCGGGCGAGGTCACCGAGACCACCAGCAAGTCGCAGGTCCAGGTCCCGACCTTCTACGACACCGCCTGGGACGTGGTCGGCGGTACCACGGGCCTCACCTACGGAAACCGCGTGCTGCGCGTGAAGGACCCGTCGGGCACCACCCAGGACGCCGTTCCCCTCATCGTGACCACCGGCACGCCCGCCAGCGCGTTCCCCGCGCAGCTCCAGGCCGCCCAGGCCGAGGGGCTGTGGCTCCCCACGGACTGCGGCGGGGCCCTGTGCACGTACACGAGCACCCCGTCGGCGTCGACGGTGTCGGTGAACATGACCGGCCTGACCAACACGACCGCCTCGTCGGTGCGGCGCATCAGCACCACGGACTCGAACACCCTGTCCGACTGGGTGAGCGCGACCACCGGCGCCAGCTTCGGTCTGCCCAACCCGTAGTGCGGCATCCCGCTCGGGAGGGGCCCGTGCAGCGGCCTCTCCCGAGCCGGGGCTCCCCGCCTCAGAACACCCAGGGCCCCAGCCCCGCGGGCGCACCGCCGCAGGCCGCGCGCAGGGTCTCGAGCGCCTCGTCGTAGGAGAGCCGGCCCGCCTCGTGCTTCAGCTGCGCGCTGGCCCACTTGCGCCAGGCGCGCAGCACCGCCTCGTGCTTTCCCTCCTCGTTCTGCGCCTCGGCGAAGTGCACGAGCAGCCGCTCCTCGAGCGCCTCGCGCGCCTTGGTCCACGGCCCCTCCTCCTTCGCGAGCCGCACGACGCCGTCGCGCTCCACCTGGGTGAGCAGCCCGCGCGCGTGCGGCGAGAGTCCCTCGAGCGAGCGGCGCCGGCGCTCCGGCTCCATCGCCACCCGGTACACCTCGGGCCACAGCGCGCGGTCCACGAAGGCCACCTTGCCCTCGACCAGCCGCACCGCGAGCACCTCGGGCGAGGCGCGCAGCTGGCGGCCGAGGCGGTACACGAGCCGGCCCTTCGCGTGCTCGCGCCAGCTGCCCTGCGGCACCCTCCCGATGACGGCCGCCACCAGGGAGGTGGGCCCGTGCGTGGGCACCTCCGTCACCACCTGCCGCTCGCGCACCAGCTCCAGGGCGTCGTGCTGAGTTCGGATCATCCGCAGAAAGCTAAGGCCCGCCCGCGGGCGCGGGCGCGGCGCGCGCATGCCCGCTCGCCGGGTAGCCGCGGGAGCACCGGCGCCTCCGCACCGGCGCCTCAGCGCAGGCGCTTCACCAGCTCGGGCTTCACCACCTTGCCCATCGCGTTGCGCGGCAGCTCCGGCAGCAGCACCACCTGCTTCGGGACCTTGTACGCCGCCACGCGCTCCTTCGCGAAGCTGCGCAGCGCCTCCTCGGTGCAGGCCGCCTCGGCGCCCGCGCGCGGCACCACGCAGGCCACCACGCGCTCGCCCCACACGTCGTCCGGCACGCCCACCACCGCGACCTCGCCCACCGCGGGGTGCTCGCGCAAGAGCTCCTCGAGCTCCAGCGCGCTCAGCTTGTAGCCACCGCTCTTGAGGATGTCGACGCTGGTGCGCCCGAGGATGCGCACGCAGCCGTCCGGCTCGCGCTGCACGGTGTCCCCGGTGCGAAACCAGCGCACGCCGGCAGCGTCCGCGAAGGCCGCGCGCGTGGCCTCCTCGCGCCGGTGGTAGCCGGGAAAGACGCTGGGGCCGCGCACCCACAGCTCGCCGCTCTGCGCCTCCTGCCCGCCCTCGTCCACCACCCGCACCTCCACGCCCGGCAGGGGCCAGCCCACGTGGCCCGCTCGACGGAGCCCGGGCTCCAGCGGGTTGCTCAGCGCGACGCCGATCTCCGTCATCCCGAAGCGCTCGAGCGGGATGTGCCCGGTGAGCTCGCGCCAGCGCGAGGCGAGCCCCACCGGCAGGGCGGCGCTGCCGCTGGTGGCGAGGCGCAGCTGCACGGCGTGAGCGGCCCAGCGCGCGCGGGTGGCCTCGTCCGCGGCGTCGTAGGCGGCGAAGAGCTTCGCGTAGATGGTGGGCACCGCCATGAAGACCGTGCACGCGCCCAGCGTCTCCCACACGCGCGCGGCCTCGTAGGCGACGAAGCGCACGCAGCCCCCTGCGCCCAGCGCGTCCAGCATCGCGATGGAGAGCCCGTGCACGTGGTGCAGCGGCAGGCAGTGCAGCAGCACGTCGTCCTGCCGCATCCCCCACGCCTCGCCCAGCGCCGCCTGCTGCGCGCCGAGGTTGCCGTGCGTGAGCACCGCGCCCTTGGGCTTGCCGGTGGTGCCACTGGTGTAGATCTGCAGCGCGGGGTCGTCGTCCGTGGGCTGGGTCTCCACCGCACCGAGCGGCGCCTCGCGCGCTTCCTCGAGCCCGAGCACGCGCACGCCCGCGCCGAGCGGCGGCACCTTCGCGCGCTGGCTCTCGCCCACCAGCAGCGCACGCACCTCGGCGTCCTCGCAGAAGTAGCTGCTCTCGGCCGGCGGGTGCAGCGGGCTGAGCACCACCGCGCAGCCACCCGCGAGGAAGATGCCGTAGAGCGCCTCCACGAAGGGAGCGCCGGGGTCCGCGAGCAGCGCCACGCGCTCTCCCGCGAGTGTGGCGCGGCCCTGCAGCAGCACGCCCGCGACAGCGCGGGCGCGCGCATCGAGCGCGGCGTAGGAGTGCTCACCGGCCGCGTCGAGCACGGCGGTGCGGGAGGAGGCGACCTGGGCGCGCCAGCGCGCGAGCACGGAGGAGGGAGCCATGACCCCTGCTCTAGCAGGAGCGCGCGCGGCCTAGAAGAAGGCGAACGTGAGGGGGAAGAGCATCACCGCTTCGCCGCCCGGGAGCGTCAGCAACTGCATGGCCCGCACGCCCAGGTCCACGCTGCTGCGCTCCCCCGCGCGGTGCCGCCATCCGAGCGACACGTGCACCATGGACGCGCCGATGCCGGTGTAGCCGCCGGAGGAGTAGCTGGACCCGGTGTGCGAGGGCAGGAGCGAGAAGCCCAGCTCCGGGCCCACCCCCGTCTCGAGCACCACCCCGTCCTTCAGGCCCAGGGGAAACTCGACCGCTCCGCCGGCGGCGAGCAGCGAGACGAGCGCCTCGAAGTGCACCTCTCGCTCGGGCTCGGGCTCAGACGCCGAGGATGTGGGGGTCTGGGCGAGCAGCGACAGCAGCGACACGAGGGCAAGGCTGGACATGGATGACTCCTGGCGATGCGTCCGGCCCGAAGCGGGCGACATTTCATGCGAAACCCGCGCACAAGGGAAATGGAGAGCGCTTCGGGGGCTCGTCAGCGCTGCAACGCGACGCATTAGAAACCAGCGGACTGTCGTGGATTGTCGATGAATAAGCCTTCGCAAGCTTGATTTTGTCTCAGCCCATGCGGAATCTGGCCTTGTCGTCTTCTCGGGAGGGCCAGGATGCGCAAGACGCTGGTGGGGGCCGCGCTGGCGGCGGTGGGGGTGCTGGGGCTCAGTGTGCCCGAGGTGCAGCAGGCGCAGGTGGGGGGCCCGCTGAGCGGGGCGGACACGGCCTGGATGCTCACGGCGACGGCGCTGGTGCTGCTGATGACGCCCGGACTGTCCTTCTTCTACGCGGGCATGGTTCGGCACAAGAACGTGGTGTCCACGCTGCTGCAGAGCTTCATCGCGATGGCGGTGGTGAGCGTGCTCTGGGTGGTGGTGGGCTTCAGCTTGAGCTTCGGCGACAGCGTGGGCGGCCTCGGGCTCATCGGCGACCCGCGCACCTTCCTCTTCTTCCGCGGCGTGGGCGTGGAGACGCACCCCGCGCTCGCGCCCACCATCCCGCTGATGCTCTTCGCGCTCTTCCAGCTGAAGTTCGCGATCATCACGCCCGCCCTCATCACCGGCGCCTTCGCCGAGCGGGTGCGCTTCAAGGCGTACCTGCTCTTCATGGTGCTCTTCAGCCTCTTCATCTACGCGCCGCTCGCGCACTGGACCTGGCACCCGGAGGGCTTCCTGCGCCGCTGGGGCGTGCTCGACTTCGCGGGCGGCACGGTGGTGCACATGAGCGCGGGCTTCGCGGCGCTCGCCGGTGCCCTGGTGCTGGGCAAGCGCCACGCAGTACCGGCCGCGCACGCGCCAACGAACCTGCCCTTCGTGCTGCTGGGCACGGGGATGCTCTGGTTCGGCTGGTTCGGCTTCAACGCGGGCTCGGCGCTGGGGGCCAACGGCGCGGCGGCGCTCGCCTTCGCCACCACCAACACGGCCTCGGCGGCGGCGATGCTCGGGTGGATGACCTACGACTGGATGCGCGGGCGCAAGCCGAGCGCGCTGGGCGCGTGCACGGGCGCGGTGGTGGGGCTCGTCGCCATCACCCCGGCCGCAGGCTTCGTGAGCGTGGGGCAGAGCCTCGTCGTGGGGCTGGTGGCGAGCCTCGTGAGCCACGTGGCGGTGCACCTGAAGAGCCGCACCGGCATCGACGACACGCTGGACGTGTTCCCCTGCCACGGGCTGGGCGGCGTGGTGGGGATGCTGCTCACCGGCGTGCTGGCCAAGGACGTGGGGCTGCTCTCCGGCCACCCGCACACCTTCCTCGTGCACCTCGCGGCGCTGCTGCTCGTCTCGGCCTTCTGCCTCGGCGGCTCCTTCCTCCTCTACAAGCTCGTGGACCTGCTGGTGCCCCTGCGCGTGACGCGCGAGGAGGAACTGCAGGGGCTGGACCTGAGCCAGCACGGAGAGACCGCGAGCGAGGTGTCTGCACAGCCGCTGCTCCCCGACGCGGTGGCTGCGAGCGTGCGTCCTTCGAACGATGCAGTGGGCCCCCTGCCCTCGCTCGCGTGAGAGGCGCTAGGCCTCGAGCACGCGCACCGGCGTGCCCGCGGCCCAGGCGCGGATGTCCTCGAGCGCGTCGCGGTAGTACACGACGTAGTTCTCCTGCGTGACGTAGCCGAGGTGCGGGGTGAGCACCGTGTGGGGCGCAGCACGCAGCGGGTGCTCCGGCGGCAGCGGCTCCACGGAGAAGACGTCCAGCCCCGCGCCGGCGAGCCGGCCCTGCTGCAGCGCCGACACGAGCGCGGGCTCGTCCACGAGGCCCGCACGTGCGGTGTTCACGAGGAAGGCCGAGGGCTTCATCCGCGCGAGCTCGGCTGCGCCCACCACGCCGCGGGTACGCTCGGAGAGGACGAGGTGCAGCGTCACCACGTCCGCCGTGGCGAAGAGCGCGTCCTTGTCCACGCGCCGCACCCCGGCCACCGCGGCGCGGGCGTCCGTGAGGTTCGGGCTCCAGGCCACCACGTCCATGCCGAAGGCGAGTCCCACGCGCGCCACCTGCGTGCCCAGCTTGCCCAGCCCCACCACGCCCAGGCGCTTGCCCTCGAGCCCCTGCGTGAGCCCGAGCTGCCACGCGCCCTCACGCAGCGCGCGGTCCTCGGTGGGGATGCGCTTGAGCAGCGCGAGCAGGAGGCCCCAGGTGAGCTCGGCGGCCGGTGCGCCCACTGCGCGCGTGCCGCACACGGTGATGCCCTGCGCGCGGGCGGCCGCCACGTCGATGGAGGCGTTGCGCATGCCGGTGGTGACGAGCAGGCGCAGGTGCGGCAGTTGAGCGAGCAGCGCCGCGGGAAAGGGCGTGCGCTCGCGCATCGCCACCAGCACGTCGAAGGGGCGCAGGCGCTCGGCGCGCCCGGCCTCGGGCAGGGGCGCGCGGAAGACCTCCACCTGTGCGCCGAGGCTCTCCCAGTCGGCGAGCCCGAGCGCGACGCCCTGGTAGTCATCGAGAATGGCGACCTTCACCGTCAGCTCCCTGTGCGCGGGCTGCGTCCGCGCGCGTGCTCACTCGAGCTGACCGCGGATCTCCCCGTCTGGATAGTTCTGCGTGTGCACGTTGATGTACGTCTGACCGTCCTTCAGCTGCTCGATCTGCGCGTCGCTGAAGTCGCAGGTCCCGCCGATGGTGCCGCTGGTCCCGTTGGCGCTCGACGCCGTGACGGTGAGCCCGCAGAGCACCGGCGCCGCGGTGTCCTTGTCCGCGGGCCCGTGGATGTGGGCGGCGATGGCGGTGCTCGTCAGGTTGTCGAACACGCCCGCCACCACGACCGTGTTGCCCTTCACGTTGGCCTTCGCCTCGCCGGTGCCGCCGCTGACCACGGGCGTGGGCCGCTCCTGCGGGCCCGTCATGCTCGCCTTCAGCTCGTTCGCGTTGTCACAGCCCGCGAGCGCGAGCATCCCCAGTACCGCTGCCACTGCCCGCCGTCCCATCACGCCTCCTCCTCGAGGTGTGCGCCGCACACCTTCCCCATGGGAAGCTGCGGCGGCGGGAGGGGCGCAGCGACTGTCTGGAAGGGTGAGGGCACGGAGAGGAAGCAGACAGCGCAGAGAGGTTGTCCTCCGTCCGCGCCCGGCCTATGGAGAGGCCGGAGCCCACCATGACCCGTCCCCTCCTGCTCGCCTCCCTGCTGCTCGCCGCCGGTGCGGCCCAGGCCTCCGGAGCCCCTCACACCCACGACGGCTTCTACCTGCGCCTGCAGGGGGGCTTCGGCGGCACGAGCGCCAGCAACGACGACATCACCCTCAAGGGCGGCTCGGGCGGGCTCAACGTGGAGATCGGCGGCGCCCTCACGCGCAACTTCATCCTCTACGGCAAGCTGTTCGGCACCGGCACGCCGGACCCCGACGTGAAGATCGGCGGCATCACCTTCGAGACGAACAACGACCTCAACGGCAACTTCGGCGCCGTGGGCATCGGCGTCACCTACTACTTCATGCCGGTGAACCTCTACATCTCGGGTGCCATCTCGGCGACGAGCCTCAGCCTCACCCAGAACGGGGACAAGCTCGGTGACCCCGGCAACGGCGGCGGCCTGCACCTGGGCATCGGCAAGGAGTGGTGGGTGGGCGACCAGTGGGGCCTGGGCATCGGCGCCGAGCTCGCCGGCACGCACGTGAAGGGCGACAACGACACGAAGGACTGGAACGCAGGGAGCTTCCTCCTGCTGTTCTCCGCGACCTTCAACTGAGGCGCGGTCCGTCACGCGTCGCTTCGGGGCGAGCACGTCGACAGCGCTCGGAAGGGAAACGGACGGGACGGGTTCCTCTCGTAAGTGGCCAGCGCGCGCGGGCGTCGGCCTGCGCGGCGCTCCGGGGAGGCTCGGGGGAGGGACCACTTCCGCAGGAGCGGCGAGACGGGTCGCTGGTCCCGCACCTTCTTCGCCGAAGTGCACGCGCGTGCGGGTTCGGCGGGGGCAGGCGCGCTCGCGGAGAAGCACCATTCTCGCCTCGAGGCCTGTAAGTCCTACCGCAAAGCCCCCGACATCTCAGAACAGGAGTGCGCGACTCCGCGGCCGGAGGGGTACCCCTCCCGGACGCAGGTCGGTGCGCTCCTGGATACAGACCTCGGGACTTCTGAAAACTCCCGAGGTTTGTACTCAGCTGCGCGCAGCACCTCGCCCGCCCCCCACCTCGCGCATCCCCGGAGCGTCGCGCAGGGCGGTGCCCGTGCGCGCTGGGCGCATGCGACAGGAGCCCGTCCCGTCCGGCTCCCCCACAGAGCCTGCCGCGCGCGGGGCACGGCGGGGCGGGCCCATCCCTCGCCCTTTCCCTCTCCCAGTGAGAGAAGGGACAGTCGCGCCCGTGAGCGGCGGAAGAAGAGTCCGCTCTACTTGCGACCTCCCCTCTTCTTCGTGGCCGCTCTGCGCGCGATGGGCTTGGCCTCAGCCTGCTTCGCGGGCACATTCTTCGCGACGGGACGCTTCGTCTGAGCAGCACCCTTCTTCGTCGCGACGCGCTTCACAGGCTCAGCCTCGGCTGCAGCGCGCTTTGTTGCGGCTCGCTTCTTGGGCTGCTTGCGCAGCGCCGCGCGCTCGGCGGCCTCCACTGCCCGGCGCGCCCACGGCGTGATGGCGCGAGGGTCATCCGCCACTGCCTCCGGTGGCGTCCAGTAGCTGGTCGCCATCGACTTGCCGCCGCCCTCGTAGACGAAGGGCCGGCAGCCCGAGCGCTCGAAGTCGGGTCGCGTGAGCTCGTCCGTCTTGAGGAACAGCTGTCCCTCCGCGATGAGCCCGAACATGCGCCCATGCAGGTAGAGGCCCCAGCCGCCGAACATCCCCCGCCCCTGCACCGGCCCCACCATCCGCAGCAGGTCCACCGCCTCCTCCATCAGTGCCCGGTCTCGCGCCATCTCGCACCTCCTCGCAGCAAGGGTATGCGCTGCCGCTCAGGGCTCGCGCGTGAAGGCGCAGCCCGGGCTCCAGCTGACGCCGCCGTCCGGCAACGTATTGGCGACGGGCGCAGGGCAGCTCACCGTGGACGTGCCGAGCGTGAAGCTGCGCGGGTACGGCGCCCACGCGGTGCGCACGGCGTAGTGCACGGGCGCGTAGCTGGTGCGCCCCACGGCGCTGACCTGGAGGCGCAGCGTGCCGCCGCGCACGAAGCGCGGCTCGAAGCACGCGCAGGCCTCGTCGGTGAGGGTGGTGGTGGTGAGGCCGAGCCGCGCGTCCTCCCGCTGCCGCGTGAGCAGCAGCGGTCCCGCGCCGGTGTCGGGCGCGTGCCACGGAACCCGCGGCGCCTCGAGGTAACGCAGCGTGAGCGGATTGCCCCGGCTGCTGGTGGTCACGGGCGTGCAGCCGCTGCCCCCGGCGCTCACGTCACCGTCACAGAAGGTGAGCCCCACTGCGAGCCCGTAGGGCGTGCCTCCGTCCGCATCGTGCTCCACATCCCACGCGAGCTTCCACGCGAGGTCCTGCGGCGCCGGGACATTGGGCAGCTGCAGCTCGAAGGTGTCCACATCCGAGGGCACGGCGTCGTAGTCCGAGGGGCCGCGCACGCCGCGGGGCTCCGAGCCCAGCGCACCGTGGCCCGCGAGCAGCGTGCCGCGCAGCTCGAAGCCCTGCCCCGTCGGCGGCTCGCTGCCGGCGTCCGCGCGCAGGTCCTGCTGCAGGGTCTGCATCGGAGGCGTCCCTGTCTCGTCCGGGTCCACCTCCCACGAGAGCTCGAGGCGGTAGTCGCGATCGTCCGCCCAGCGCCCGCTCGCGCTCAGCACCTGCACGAGGAGCCGCTGCGTGGACGTGTGCGGGGGCAGCGCGAGCACGCCCTCGAAGTTGCGCAGCTCCTCGAAGCCCGCGGCCTGCTGCCGCAGCGCCTGCAGGCACAGGGGCTCGGGGAGCGCGCAGCCCTGCTCGCGCGCAGCGAGGGCCGCCGCCGAGGCTCCCGGCGCAAGCGGGCACACCGCCACGTCCGCACGGCAGTCTGCTCCCGGAGCCACGCGGCTCAGCACGCGCACGGAGAGGTCCGGCTCCACGGGCAGCAGGGGGTAGCGGCCGCCCGTCCCCAGCGGCACGAGTCGCCAGTGCAGCACCGTGGGCTCGCCGCGCGCGGGCACGTCCACCGCGAACGCGTCCACGTCCCCTTCCGTCTCCAGGCGCCCCGTGGCGCTCCCCGCGGCAGGCAGGCTCGCGGGCGCGAGCGTCACGGTGCGCGGCGCTGCATCGGGCTCCGGCGCGTCCGCCTCCTCGAGCACCTGCACCTGCAGCGCGTAGGTGAGGCGCGAGCTGCCCCCTGCGGCCCCCTGCAGTGCCCGCACTGCGAGGGTGTAGGTGCCCGGCTGTGCGAGCCGCGCGCGCGCGAGGCGCCCCGCTCCCGCCGCCGGCGCCTCCTCGCTCAGCTCCTCGCTGCCGTCTGGTCGCAGCAGCGAGTAGCCGAGCCGCAGGCCGGACGCCGCGCCTTGCGCCGCGGTGCTGAGCTGGAAGTAGAGCACCCGCGCTCCCTCCAGGGTCACGAGGTAGCGCTGCACCTCGCCCACCGCCGTGAGCGCGCCCTGGGCGTCCGCGCGGAGCCCCTCGTCCGGCGGCGCGGGGGCGAGCACGAGCGCGATGGGCGCCGCGGGCTCGGGCGGCCCTCCAGCGTCCGGCGTGGGCGTGCCGGGGCCGGGAATCGCGGGCGTGTCCGAGCAGGCGGCGAGCAGCAGCAGCGCGAGGGCGAGCGGGCGGAGCGGGAGGGCCATGTCGCCGCGGGACCCTAGACGCACCCGCAGGGCCAGGTCGAGCCGCGCGCTCAGCCCTTCGCCCGCCGCGGGCGCTTCACCCGCGCGGCGCCCAGCGCCTCGGCGTGGCGTGCGAGCGCGGCATCGAGCGCGTCCTCGTCGAAGCCGCGCCCCCGCTCGCGCCACAGCCGGCTCACCACGAGCGCACCCTCCTCCACGCGCCCCTCGAGCCTTCCCACCAGCTGCCCCCGGTGCAGCAGCGGGCACACGTACCAGCCCCAGCGCCGCTGGTGCTCGGGCTTGTACACCTCCCACACGTACTCGAAGCCGAAGGCGCAGCGCACCAGCTCGCGGTCCCACAGCAGCGGGTCCAGCGGCCCGAGGAGGCGCATGCGCCCGTCCGGCTCCGGGTGGCGCCGCGCGCGAAAGCCCCTCGGCGCCAGGTAGCGGCGCGGAGAGCCCTCCACCTCCACCTCCTCGAGCAGCCCCTCCGCGACCAGCGCGTCCGGCAGCCCCGAGGTGCGCACCGGGGCGAGCATGCTCCAGTGCGCACCCCCCGCGCGGCTGAGCAGACCCGCCGCCTCGACGCGCTCGAGCAGCGCCCAGCGCAGGAAGGCCTCCTCCGCATTCCCCGCGTGCGCCACCTGCACGCCGGCCACCTTCGGCAGCGCGCGCTCCGGCACGTCGTAGCGCTTGCCGCGCGGCTCGCGTCCGCACACCACCACCTGGCAGCGCGTCCACAGCACCTCGAGCGCCATCGCGGTGGCCCGGCCCGTGCCCTTCCAGCCGCTCCAGTCGATGGGCACCACGCTGCCGTGGTCGGTGAGCTCGGCGGCGCTCACGGGGCCGCGCTCGCGCACCTCGTGCAGCACGCGCTCCACCACCTGCGGGGGCAGGCGCTGCTCGCGGTCCCCGAGCCGCCACCACGGCGCCTGCGCCGCGCGGTCGCGGTAGTAGGGAAAGGCGTACGCGGGCAGGAGGCAGCGCTCCTTCGCGAAGTGCTCGAAGGCGTGGCCCGGCAAGAGGGCCCGGTACACGTCCCCCTTGCGCAGGCCCTCCACCCGCGCGAGCGCCACCAGGTCCGCGTTGGTGCCCAGCACGTCCAGGGGGTCCAGCTGGATGCAACGCAGTTGCAGGAGCAGCTGGCGCACCCCGCGCACGCCCGGGGAGAAGTCGGGCGCGGCGAGGTGCTGGTGGCCCACGAGGAAGCGCGCGGCCTCCTCGCGGGAGAGGCGCACCGCGGGCCCCTGAGCGCGCCGGGGGCTCACTTGACGGGCTTGGGCGGGCGCCAGCCGAGGTCGCGGAAGGCCTGGCGCAGGGCCGCCGGCGAGGACTCGAGGTTCGCGGCGATGCGCGTCGCGTCCGTGGGCGGCAGGCGCCCGAGCAGGCTGCGCTCCAGGTGCTGCTCGATGAAGGGCTGGCCGTGCGTCACCTTCAGGTCCACCACCGCGCCTTCGGCGCCCAGCACCGGCTGCAGGCGCGGGCTGGACATGAAGAGCACCGTGGGCACCTTCGCCTTCTTCACGCGCGCCGCCACCTCGTCGCGCAGCTTCGGGTCGAACTTCACGCCGTACTTCTGCACCAGGTCGCGGATGCCCGCGTAGTCGCCCGTGGCCTTGATGACCATCAGCTTGCCGAGCAGCTCGCCCACGCCCTCGCGCATCTTCGCGAAGTCCTTCACCACCCAGTAGCTGCGCCCACCCTGCTTCACCTGCGCCACCGAGCCCTGCTGCATCAGGTAGCTCACCGTCATGTGGTGGCCGCGCTGGTGGTCCTCCTCGAAGGCGTCGCCCACCTTCACGCGCTCGAGCGCGGTGAGCCCCTCCACCAGGAAGTCGCGGTACATCTGGCGCGCCACGGCTTCCGCGTCCGGGGAGAGCTCGGTGAGGGCGGGGTCGAAGGCGTGGTAGAGCGCGACCAGGTCCGCGCGCGCCTCCTCCAGCGTGTTGTCGTACTCCTTGAGGAACTTGCTCGGCGAGGCGCCCTGGAGCTTCGGGTCCACCTGGCCGCTCGCGTGGCCCAGCACCTCGTGGAAGGCGACGAGCCACTTGCGCGCCGTCACCGAGTACTTCTCCGCGAGCTTGCGCTCCTCGGGGGTGAGGCTGAACTCGAGCGCGAGCGGCAGGCGCTTCACCGCGCTCGCCGTCTCCATGACGTTGGCCACCAGCACGCTCTTGCTGCCGTACTTCTCGCGGATGTGCTGCTCGTTGGGCAGGTTGATGCCCGCGGGCGGCTGCGGGTAGCTGTCCACCAGGTTGATGGCCTTGGCCACCGGCAGCGCCACGCCCTTGCGGCGGTACTTCTCCGGCCAGGGCATGCGGTCCTCGAAGTACTGGGCGCGGCTGCCGATGAGCTGCATCACCCGGTTCTCCGCGACGTCGCGGTAGTTCACCAGGGCCTCCCACTGCCCCTTCTGCCCGCGCGCATCGACGTAGGTCTCGATGAAGCCGAGGTTCGCGTCCACCATCGGGTCCGCCTTGAGCCAGGCGATGTTGTACGCGTCCCAGTCCGCGGCCTCGCCCGTCTGGAAGTAGCGCACCAGGCGCTTGAGGGCCTCGGCCTGCGCGGGCGGCGCGCTCTTCGCCGCGTTCATGAGGTGCGCGTTCACGCGGCCCAGCTCCTGCGCGTACAGGCCCGGCGCCACCTTGCCGTCCGGCGTGCCGGTGCGGAAGACGCGCTCCTGCAGCTTGCCCTCCACCTTCACCACGCGGCTGTTGAGCGGGTACTTCTCCTGGAAGCCCTCCAGGTCCTTGAGCTTCACGTCGCGCCCGTAGGCCGTGTTGCCCGAGGCCGTGAGCAGGTCCTGCCCCGGGGGCGGCGCCTTGCTCGTCACCAGCGGCTCGAACTTCGCGTCGAAGAGCGTGGGGCCCAGCTCCTTCAGCCACGCCTTGAGCCCCGCCTCGTCCGAGACGCCGAAGGGGGCGCCCGCGGCAAAGGCCCGCAGCGCCGCGGCCTCGAGCTGCGCCGGGGTGAAGGCGGGCACGAACTTCTGGCTCGTCACCTGGTCGTGGTTGCCGGTGTGGCCGTAGAAGCGCAGCAGGTACTCGGTGAGCTTCGCGTCGAAGCTTCCGGCGGCGGCGCTGCCGGGCTTTCCCTCGAGGCCGAAGAGGTACACGCCCTCGAGCAGTTGCTTCACCGAGACGAGGCGCCAGCCGAGCTGATCGTAGGCAATCTCCTCGCCCGCGTGCGCCGCGAGCGTGAGGTGCCAGGCCACCTGCTTCTCCTGCGGGCTCAGGTCCGCGGCGCCCGGCGCGTACAGCTGCGTGACGGCGTCCGGGCCCACGTGCGCGAGCACGAAGCGCGGCGGCGCGGCGGCGGAGGCCGGCTTCGCGGCGGCGGCGGTCGAGGTGGCCTGGCGCGCGGCGAGCGCCACGGCGGGAGTGGCGCTGAGCACGCCGGTGAGGAGGAGGGCTCGGGTCTTCACGCGCATGCGGGGCTCCGGCGAGGGAAAGGTTCGCCAGTCTCCCCTCTCCGCCGCGCGGCTCCAAGCACCCGCTGCAACGGGGCGCGCGCCCGCGATACAAGCGACCCCATGCGTCACGCGTCATGGATGGCCGTGCTCCTCGCGCTCGTGCTGGGCTGCCGCACGTCGGCGCCCCGGCCCACGCCCCCCACGCCCGAGGCTCCGAAGACGGAGGCCCCGAAGCCCGAAGCGCCGAAGCCCGAAGCGCCCAAGCCCGAGGCCCCCCAGGCCGAGGCGCCGAAGCCGAAGCCTCCGCCGCCCGCGAAGCCCGCGCCCCCGCCGTGGCGGATCTCCGCGGTGCGTCCCTATGCGCCGCCCGCGCCCGCGCCGAGCGACGCCGCGGTGCTGCAGCGCTTCGGCTTCGCGCCCGAGCGCGTCTCCTTCCTCCTCTACGACCCGCGCACCCACGAGGCCGTGGCGCAGCAGGGCGCGGACACGCTGCACGCGCCGGCCTCGACTGCGAAGGTGTTCACCGCGCTCGCGGCGCTGGAGGTGCTGGGGCCCTCGCACACCTTCCCCACGGCGCTGCTGCGCCGGGGGCCGGTGGCGGGCGGTGTGCTGAAGGGGGACCTCTACCTGCGCGGCAGTGGAGACCCGCAGCTGAGCTACGCGCGGCTCGCGGCGCTCGCGCAGGCCCTGAGGGCCGCGGGCATCACCCGCATCACGGGCCGCTTCCTCTACGACGACGCCTTCCTCTGGGTGCCGCCGACCATCGACCCGGAGCAGGCGGAGGATGCGTCGTACAGCCCGGCGCTCTCCGCGCTCAGCGTGGACTCGGACCGCTTCTCGGTGCGCTGGCGGCCCACGGGCGCGCCGGGCGAGGTGGAGGGCTACACCGTGCCGTCCTTCGGCCGCAGCCCGCTGGACGTGTACCCGGGCCCGGACGACGGCGTGGGGCTGCACCGCGCGCCCGCGCCCGAGGGCTGGCTGCTCTCGCAGGACCTGCCGCCCAGCGGCGAGCGCCGCGTGCCCCTGCGCGCGCCGAGCGCGTGGGCGGCCGTGGCGCTGCGGCGCTTCGCGGCGCAGGCCGGGGTGACGCTGCCCGAGCCCGCGCAGGGGCTGGTGCCCGCAAAGGGGGCGCTGCCCATCTCCACGCAGCGCGGCCCGCCGTTGATCGACGAGGCCGAGGCGACGCTGCTGCCGAGCAACAACGCGATGGCGGAGCTGCTCCTGATGTCCACCGCGCGCCAGCTCACGGGCAAGGCGGTGCCGCTGCCGGCGGCCGGCGAGGCGCTCGCGGCGTGGTGGCGCGCGCGCGTGCCCCAGGGCAACTGGGAGGGCTTCAGCCTGCAGAACGGCTCGGGGCTGAACGCGAAGAGCCGCGCCACGCCGCGGCAGCTGGTGCAGGCGCTGGAGTACGCGCGGCGCCACACCCGCACCTATGGCCGGCCCTTCTTCACCCTGCTGCCGGTGGGCGGGTGGAGCGGCACCCTCGCGGGGAGGCTCACGCAGCCGGAGACGGCCTTCAACGTGTGGGCGAAGACCGGGAGCATGGACTACGCGAGCGGCATGGTGGGGCACCTCTTCACGCCCTCGGGGCGCGAGCTGCTCTTCTGCATCCTGGTCTCGGACCTCGCGCAGCGCGATGCGCAGCGCGCGCGGCCGGTGGCGAACCTCAAGGAGCAGGAGGGGCGCGAGAAGGCTGCGGACGCGTGGATGAGCCAGGCGCGCGCGCTCCAGGACGCGCTGCTGCAGCGCTGGGCGCTCGCCTACTGAGCCTCACTTCCATTCTTCTCAGTGAGCGAAGCCGTCCCCTCTCCCTCTGGGAGAGGGTGAGGGATGACTTCGCGCGGCTTCAGCGCTGAAGGGCGCTACCGCCCGAAGAACGACGCCTGCTGGAAGCGGAGGCCCGCGAGAATCTGGTCCACACGCTCCTGCGACAGCGAGCCGATGCGCTCGCCCAGCCGGCTCTTCTCCACCGAGGAGATCTGCGACACCACGATCACGCTCTGCTTCGCGAGCCCCCCCTCGCCCGGCTCGAGCAGGACGTTCCCCGGCTCCGTCATGCGGTGCAGGTTCGACGTCAGCGCGCAGACGACCACCGTCGTGATGCGTGAGTGGTTGAAGACGTCGTCCTGCACCACGACGTGCGGATGCGAGTACTCGGGCGCGGGGCCTCGTGAGTCGTCTGGAGCAATCCAGCAGAGGTCACCGCGGTTCACTGGGTTCGTCGACATGACGCGAGCGTTCTATCCCTCACCCCGTCCCTCTCCCAGAGGGCACCCCTTTAAACCTCATCGTTTGACGTAGTCGACGGTGCCGGCGGCGAGGACGCGGGAGGTGGCGACCTGTCGCAGGTACTGGGCGTGGGGCACGCGGCGCTTCTTGCGTTTGGGCTTCGG